>JBEKUI010000038.1:0-22209 GCA_049515175.1 Terriglobia bacterium | reverse complement strand
GCTCCTCATCTCCAAAAAGTCGCCGGAATCTCTGGATCGTCATCATTCCCTTGCGCTTAGCCCTTTTCATGCCCGGCATTATATCGCTTTTTCTTCGCCGGAGCAAGCATGATATTCATATTCGTATATATATAAGGGGCGCTGGAGGCCTGCGCGAGGCTGTCCGGCAGGTCCGCAATCGCCCCGACGCAGCAAGTGACCCGTGTCTTTGCTCCACGTTTCCACGGCCAGCCACCATTTCGGCAAGAAATCCGGCGAGTATGAATTGGGGTGAAGTATCGTTGCCAACCCGCGCCGGCCCCCGCTTGCCCGTTTCTCAGTGGTCTCATCATGGAACTATAGCCTAGCACACTTGCCACGATTTGTCAAGTGCCCACCTGAAGGTGGGCGCACCATCCTCGTTTCGCACACATCGCTAACCGCACGATGGATGCGCCACCCTACAGCCATCCCAGCCGGACAAGCAGGAACGCCAGGCAGGCGACGCAGAGCGTTCCGCCCCCGAAGACGTGCAGCATGGCGCGCGAGTGCAGGGAGCCTTCCAGCTCTTTCTCGCTGCGCCAGGAGATGAGGAAGGTGGGCTCGTTCTCGCCCTTGACGATCAGGTTGCGGTCGTTGGTGTCGCGGGGCTGCGGGTTCTCGACGCAGGTGCCGGTGATGTCGTATTGGAAGCCAGGGACGATGCAATACTCGGTCAAGCGGAATTGGCCCTCCCAGGAGCTGCCTCGGCCGAGCGAAATTCCGCCGCGCAGCAGGCCGCCGAGAGCGCCCAGGCCCCCCGCGGCCTGGGATTTCTGGTCGCGGAGCTGGCGCAGGAGTTCGAGTTCGCGCTGTGCCTGGGCGCGTGTGAGGTCGGGATCGGACTCGCCCGGAGCGAGGTTGGAGACAAGCTTGGGAATCGCCAGCCCGGCGGCGGCTTTCCCCACGTATTCGACCAAGTCGTCTTCGCTGGGCCCGAGACCCGTGCGCGGGTCCATCTTCTGCCGGCCACCGAAGAGCGAGGTGAAGCCGCGCCCAAATCCGCCCCCCACTTCCCGCCGGACGTTCTGATTCAGGTCGAGTTCGGCGCCCACCGCGTCCACCAGCACCTTGCCGCTCTGGTCCTGAAGGTAGAAGCGCAAGCCCTTCTGGTCGGTGGCGTGACGCTTCCAACTGCCGCGCCCCCTCGAGTCCTTCACCCACTTCTCAATCTCGACCTTGTAGAAGTAACAGGGGGTGTAGGTGACCGGGCTGTACAGGGACTCCTCGCCCTGCGCCGTGCCGTGAATCTCCACCAGGCCCATGGCGATGCTGCGAATGGGGATTTCCGGGGTGTCGGCCAGCACGCGGTACTTGCGATAGACGCGGAAACCTTTGAAGAACCAGTACATGCCGGCGCCAAATCCCAGCATCGCGTACAGGGTTATATGATCAGAAGACATGGCAGTGCTACCTGGCGGCGGCCATCGTATGCGAGAGGAAATGCAAAGTCCAGAGGCGCGGGGCACTGGCCCTCCCGGCCGAATCCCGAGGGGCCCGAACGTCGCTACAAAAGTTGGCGGCAGTTGAGTATGATGAAGCGCCGCCGGCGGCTGCGCGTTACGGGAGCGCTCGCATTAAGCATCGCAGAGTGTACGCTGCCGGAAGGTCGGAGCTTGCGGTGACGCCCTTTCGCATTCTCGAACACACCGCCGACATCGGCTTCGAGGCCGTTGGCGCGAGCCGCGAGGAGGTCTTTGTCAACGCGGCGCGGGCGCTGTTCTATATCATCGTGGACGCCGCCTCCGTGGAACCGCGGGAAACGGTGAGCGTCCACGTGGACGGCGCCGACCCGCCCAGCCTGCTGGTGAACTGGCTGAGCGAGCTCCTCTACCTCCAGGACGCCGAGGGATGGCTCTTTCGAGATTTCACGGTGAGCTTCCTGGCCGACACTTCGCTGGCCGCCGTCGCCCGCGGGGAGAAGCGCGATCCGTCGCGGCACCAGTTGAAACTGCTCGTCAAGGCCGTGACGTATCATCAACTCAGGCTGGAGCAGACGGCCGCCGGGTGGCGCGCCCAAGTCTATGTGGATATCTGAAAGCAGTCGAGAGTCGAGAGTCGAAGAGTTGAGAGCGAGAGAAAAAACCTCGGCGCTCTTGCCTTCACCCCGCCCCCGATACCTGACAAACTTCCGCGTTTTCTTCCTGCTTTCCACCTACTTCCTATTTCCTACTCCCTACTCCCTTTTTTCCGCCACCGGCCTTTACGAGGTTCGCGAATTGAAGCCGGGGGTTTTTCTCTGGGCGCCCGAGGATGTCCTCGACGTGGAGGGCGATCCGCAATATGGCCGGGCGGCCAACGCCGGATTTGTCGTCACTACGGAGGGCGTGATGGTTATCAACACCGCCAACTCGCCCTTCCACGGCCGCGAGATTCTCTACGAGATCCGGAAGCGCACCGAGCAGCCGGTCCGGTACGTCGTCAACACCGATGCGCACGGCGACTCCATGCTGGGCAATGAAGTCTTCCTGGACCAGCAAGCGACCATCATTGCCACTGCCGGGGCGCAGGCGGAGATGCGCGCCTACCGCGCCGACCTCGCGCAACGCCTGCGCGACGATGAGAACTGGCGGCTGCGGGCCCGCATGCGGGGCATCCACCCCACGCCCGCCGCGCAGGCGTTCGACACGGAAATGCGCCTGACGATGGGCGGGGAGGAGATCCGCTTGATCCGCCTGAGCGGCGGCCACTCGGCTGGCGACGCGGTGGTGTATCTTCCCCGCCTCAAGGTCATCTTCCTCGGCCATCTCTACGAAAACGGCTTCTTCCCGCGCCTCGCCGCGAGCGATGTGCATCGCTGGATCGGAATCCTGAAGCAAGTCGAGTCCTGGGACGCCGAGGTCTTCGTTCCCGCCCACGGCGCAGCCGGCGGAAAGAAAGAACTGGCGGAGTTTCGCCAGTTCCTGGAATGGCTGGTCAACGAAGTGCGAGCGCGCATCCAGGAGGGGAAATCGCTGAACGACGTGAAGCGGGAGCTCAATCTGACCGAAACCTATCGCTGGAGTGGGCGCGAACTCGCAGTGCGCGACGTGGAGGAAGTTTACGAGCAACTGATGCGCGAGCAGCCGTCCGCTCCGGCCGCTCCGGCGTCGGCTCCCGCCACCGCGGAGGACCAGCCGGTTACACCACCATGAGATGGAGGAGGAAACGATGAAGTATTCGCGAAGAGAATGCTGCCTGATGCTGCCCGCGCTCGCCGCCTCGGGGCTTGCCGCCGCCGAACCGGCTGCGATCAAGACCACGGTCAGGCGCTTTGAAGATCTGCCGGTGAACGCGGGCGGGAAGAACCGCTTCCGGCCGATCGTCGAGGGACTGCTCCACGACGGGCATCCGCTCGAGGCGCACGCCACCGAACTCGCTCCCGGCGCCATGCCCCACGCCGCCCATCACCACCAGCACGAGGAGATGTTCCTGGTGCGCGAGGGGGCGGTGGAGGTGACGGTGAACGGGAAGAGCACTCACCTCGGCCCCGGCGGCGTCGCCTTCATCGCCTCGAACGACGAGCACGGCATCCAGAACGCTGGAACAGTCCCGGCGCAGTACTTCGTGATTGCGATGGGGAAGGACTAGGAAGGCGTTCGTTCGATCGTGGAAAAGTCGCGGCGAGGAGAAGTCCTCGCCGCGGCTCATCCCTACTCCCGATTCGCCCCTCGCGACTCCCGCCTCAGCTTTCCAGCTCTTTGCGGCAATACGCGTAGCTCTTCTTCACTTCGGCAAGGGTATCGAGGCCCTTGATTTCCTCGCCGTACTCGTACTCGATGTTCGAGTAGATCTTCCAGCGGTTGTCGCGCAGCAGGCGCAGTGCGGGGCCGATAGGCGTCTCGCCCTGGCCGAAGGGCAGATTCGCGCCGTGATTCTTTTTGCGGTCTTTGAGGTGCAGCGTCACGATGCGATCGTGATGCTCCTTGATGTAAGCAACCGGGTCGCCGCCGGCGGCGGTGAAGTGGCCGATGTCGAGGTTGATGCAGATGTATTCGGAAGCCCCCTGCATGGCGCGGGCGAAAGTTTCCGGCGTCGAGAATTCGTCGGGATTGCTGGTCTGATCGTGGCCGTGGAAGCCGACGCGGATCTTGTGCTTCGCCGCGTACTTATCGACGCGCGGCGCCACGCTGACGTTGGCGGAGGCGGTGATAATGCTTACCCCCAGCGCCTTGGCCATCTCAAAACCGCGCTCGATCTCCTCCTCGCTCATCTCGCGGCGGAAGCTGTAGTTGTAGGCGTGGACGTGTACGCCGGCGTCGTCGAATTTCTTGCGCACCTGTTCGAAATAGCTGAGGGGCGTCTCCAGCCGCCACTTCTTCAGTTCCGCCCACTTCATCTTTCCCGGCTCGACGTGGCCCTGCCAGAGCTCGCACTCGCCCAGCCCCACTGCGCGAAAGCCTGCAATGCAGGCGTCCAGATCGCGGTCGCGGAAGGAATAACTCTGCGCACCCAGCGGCACGCCGCGCACCACGGAGTCGATCTTCTCCGCGCCCTGCAGTCCCCGGCGCGCCACCAGGAGTCCCGCAGTGCCCGCCAACAGAATCTTGCCCGCCTCTCGGCGAGAAATCGGTCCCATAAGTCCTCCTTCGCGTGTTGTATAGAAGTCGCGCCAGTATAGTGGCCCGGCGGTCTCGCCGCAAGCCCGCAGCCGAAACGGCTTTCGCCGCGCCCCCGCCCGGCGTCCGGCTGAAGAGGATCCACGCCTGCGCCGGGCTTTCGCCCGGCAGGTCCTTACTTTGCCGCCTCAAACGTGGTCCAGGGGCGTGATTTCATGTCGCGCAGCAGTTCTTTCTGCCAGGAGAACTCCGCGTGCTGCGCGAGGTGCTTCGCCGCCTTGAAATCGATGCCGCAGGCGTGCCCGGCGGAGCCTGAGAGCGACAGCGTCGCGGCCATCGTGGCGTCCGCCACTTTGTTCTGCACGGCGCCCGCGATGCCGTAAGCAGGCACCCAGCCTTTCATGCCGCGCGGCGAAAGGTCCACGTGCCCGCACAGCGTCCGCTCGTTCGGCTCTTCCTTCTTCTGGTAGGTGTCGTAGTGATCGGAGAGAAAACGCTGGGCGGCGGCCACGTCGATCTTTCCTTTGTATTCGGCCATGAGCGCGTCCCAGCGGACGTGCCGGGCGTTGGCGCTCAGCTTCATGTTCTTCAGGTCGAAATTGGTCTCTTCGCGCGCCAGCTTCTCGTTGATGGGAAAGTTGGAGCCCACGAAGTAGCCGTCCGTCTTGCGTTCCAGGGTCACATTCTTCAGGCCCAGTTCGAGGCTGGCGATCTCGTTCGTCTTGCGGTCGGCGATTAACCAGTCGTTGGCGTAGCCGCCGTTGTTGCCCTCCTCCATGAGGCGCGCGAAGTCGTCGATGGAGGCGGCGTATTGCATTGCCTTGCGGGCACGGACGAACTCCGGAATCCCCTGCGGGTCATAACCGGAAAACCCGCTGATCGTCGTCTCGGTGATCAGGATGCCCGCGGCGTTGATGCCGAAGTCGTCGCCGCTGTGAATCAAGCCCGGAAGGCCATCCATGATGAAGCGCTGGCCCTGCGCGGGAACGACGTCGAAGATAATCGTCCAGCGCTCTCCCTCGAGGTAGCTCGTCCAGGCGTTGTGCCCCATGACGACTTTGCCGTCCTTCGTGTAGCTGCCCGTGGCCACGAAAGCGCTGCAGCGCTCCGGAACCGCGAGCGAGGCCGAGGTCGCGATGCCGTGCTCCTTGTGGTAAACCTTGACGTAGTAACTCCACTCGGGCGCCGCGTTCATCGCCACGACGTCCCAGAGGTCGAGCTTCACGCCGCGCGCCCGGGCGCCGTCCACGATGCCCTGCATTTCCTCGCGGTATTCCGCTTCGATGTGCGGCCACATCATGTTCTGGGCCTTGTCGCGGAAGAACGCCCAGTCCTTCTTGTTCTCGTGCGTCTGCTCGAGGACCGTCACCTTGAGGTTGTCCTCGATTTCCGGCGCCAGCAGGTAGCCGTGCTGGAACCCGATCTCGGCGGGCGTGCCCTGCAAGTGGACGAACGTCCAGCCGTTCTTCTCCGGGCGGCGGAAAGCGCCCTTCAGGTGCGGATCGTTCTTCGCGTCCTGGGCAACGAAGGACACGGCAAGAGCGAGCAGGAACAAAAGCGTCGTCAAAACGGCCGTTCGGCGCATGCGGAACTCCCTGACTTCTGGTTTAAGGACTCATCCCGGACCGAAAGTTTTCGGACTGAGCGGGACGCGCGAATTATACCCGAAGCCGGACGCCGCGGGGCGGCGAAAGCGCCGGAAGAGCGCGCGCGAGGAGGGAGCGCCCAAATTTCTCCTTGACACCCGGGCAACCTTTTGGGTATAAAAGGCATATTTATACCATGCGTGCATAAATATGCCTGCGCGCTGGGGGGGCAAAGAGATTTGGGAACGGTACTGGAAAGCGGTGTCTCCAAAGGAACCGACGAATCGGGACAGTCGAAGAAACTCGTCCGCATCGCTGTGGCCGGAGCTACGGGTTATGCCGGCGGCGAACTCATCTCCATTCTTCTCCGCCATCCTGCGGCCCGCATCGTCCGGCTGATGGCTGAAATTCCCAAGCCCATCCCCATCGAGGGTGCGCACCCGATTCTGCGCGGCAAAGGGTTGCCCGTCTGCGAACTTCCCGCCTTGGATGACCTGCGCCCCGGCGAGGTGGACCTTGTCTTTTTGGCGACACCCCACGAGGCCTCGCACAATCTCGTCCCCGGTCTCCTTGAACGCGGACTGCGCGTCGTGGACCTCAGCGCCGCTTTCCGGCTGAAAGATGCCGCGGCCTACCCCCGTTGGTACGGATTCAAGCACACGGCGTCCGTGGCGCTGGCGGAAGCGGTTTACGGTGCGCCGGAGCTTTTTGCGGAGGAGATTCGCCAGGCACGCTTGGTGGCCAATCCCGGCTGCTATGCCACCTCCGTTATTCTGGCGCTCACGCCGATTCTGCGCGCCGGCTGGGCGAATATCGAGGCAGGCATCGTCTGCGATTCCAAATCCGGAGCCACGGGCGCCGGAAGGACTCCGAATGATCGCATGCACTTTCCCGAGGTGCACGAAACGCTGCGCGCTTACAGCCTCTTCTATCACCGCCACGTTCCGGAGATGCTGCAACTGCTGGAGCTGAGGGAAAAGGACTTCATCTTCACGCCGCATTTGCTGCCCATCAACCGCGGCATCTTGAGCACCATCTACGTGCGGCTCGCGGGCGGACGCAAGGTTGAGGAGATCGTTTCTCTCTATCAGGAATTTTATGCAGGCGCGCCGATGGTCCGTGTATACCCCCCAGGGGCGATGCCGGAGATCCAGGCGATCGCCCGCACCAATTACTTTGACGTGGGCTTTGCCGTGGAGGCGGCCACCCATCGCTTGATTGTGATTTCCGCCCTGGACAACCTCGCCAAGGGCGCGGCGGGCCAAGCCGTCCAGAACATGAATCTCATGTTCGGCTTCGCGGAGGAGACGGCGCTGCTATGACGATCGTGGTCAAGATCGGAGGCCAGGCCGTGGAAGAGCCCGCGCAGCGGCGCGCGGTGGCGCGGCAGATCGCGGCACTGCGCCGCGCCGGCCATCACGTCGTCGTCGTGCACGGCGGGGGTAAGCTCCTCACCCAGACGCTGGGACGGCTCGGCATCCCCACGCAGTTTCACGAAGGATTGCGAGTGACCGACGCCGCCACGCGCGACGTGGCGCTGATGGTGCTCGCCGGCATCGTCAACAAGCAGTGGGTGGCGGAACTGGAATCCCAGGGCCAGCGCGCCCTGGGTCTCTGCGGCGGCGACGGCGGGCTGGTCGTGGCGCGCAAGGTGAAAGCGGGGACGAACGGCAACGCGAAGGATCTGGGCTTCGTCGGGCGTCCCAGGAAAATCTCGACCGCTGTGCTCGACGTGGCGTTTCGAGCCGGAATGGTCCCCGTGGTGGCGAGCCTGGGGCTAGGTCCGGGCGGCGAATACTACAACATCAACGCCGACGATCTCGCCGCCGCGCTGGCTGTGACGCTCAAGGCGAACCGCTTGCTTTATCTCACCGAATCGGGCGGCGTCTGGGACGCGGAAAAGCAACTGCTGCCCGTCGTGCGCCTGGGCGAGATTTCCAGTCTCATTCGCCGCCAGATTGTGCGCGACGGAATGATTCCCAAACTGCGCTCCTGCGCGCGCACGCTGCGTCAGGAGGTGGGCGAAATCGATATTCTTTCCCCCGCCGCGCCGAACGGCCTGCTGCGCGCCGTGGCCTCGCGGGAAGCCGTGGGCACGAGAATCGTGAAGTAGCGCCGGGCTTCCGCCCGGCACCGTGCCCGCGGGAAGGCGGCCGCGGAAAAGAACGTGATGAACCTCAACCAGATCGCCGAACTCGAGAAGAAAGTTCTGATCCCGACCTACGACCGCCTGCCCATTCTGGCGGTGAAAGGCGAGGGCTGCTACCTTTACGACGATCGGGGCAAACGCTACCTCGACTTTCTCGGCGGGCTGGCGGTCAACGCGCTCGGCTACGCGCACCCGGAAATCGCCGCGGTGCTGCGCACCGAGTCGGAATCGATTCTGCACGTCTCCAATTTGATCTACCACCCCTACCAGGGCCCGCTGGCGGAGAAACTGGCGCAACACGCCGGGCTCGACCGCGTATTTTTCGGCAACACCGGCACGGAGGCCATCGAGGGCGCCATCAAGCTCGCACGCGCCTATGCGCGCAAGCACCACCCGGCGGAGCCCTTCCAGCGCTACGAGATCCTGGCGATGGAAAATTCCTTCCACGGGCGCACGCTGGGCGCGCTTTCGGTCACTTGGCCGGAGAAATATCGCAAGCCGTTTGAGCCGCTCGTCCCCGGCGTCCGCTTTGTGCGCCTGAACGACGTGGCGCATTTGCGCGAGAGTTTTTCGCCGCGCGTCGCCGCCATCCTGCTCGAAGTGATTCAGGGTGAGGGCGGCGTGGTGGAGCTGAGCGAGGAATTCCTCAAGACCGCCCAAGAACTCTGCCGGGCGAATGACGCGCTCCTGATTGCCGATGAGATTCAGTGCGGGCTGGGGAGGACGGGCCGCTGGTTTGCCTACCAACGCTACGCGCTCCGGCCCGACGTCGTGGTGGTGGCGAAGCCGCTCGCGGCGGGCCTGCCGCTCTCCGCGATCATCGCCCGCGAGGGCGCGGCGCAGGCCTTTTCGCCGGGCATGCATGGCACGACGTTCGGTGGCGGGCCGCTGCAGTGCCATCTGGCGCTCAAAGTTCTGGAAATCCTGGAGCGGCGCGGGGTGCTCGAGCACGTGCGCGACGTGGGCGCTTACTTCCGCCGCCAGCTCGAAAGCTTGCAGGCGGAACTGCCCGTAATCCGCGAAGTGCGCGGCGAAGGGCTGATCCTCGCCGCCGAGCTGGAAGTCGCCGGCAAAGGCGTGATGCGCCAGATGCTCGAAGCCGGATTTCTGATCAACTGCACGCAGGAAAAGGTATTGCGTTTTCTGCCGCCCTTCATCGTGGAGAGGCACGACATCGACGAATTGATCGCCGCTTTGCGCCCGATCCTCGCCTCGCTCCCTGTCAACGAGAAGAAAGAGGTGACCGCATGACACCCGTAATGACTCTGGAGAAGCCAGAAACCCTGAGTGTCCAAGACCTGGTTGCGGACAAGGATCTTGGCCGCCGGGATCTCGACCTCATCTTCCAGCTCGCCGAGCGCGTGAAGAGCGCGCCCGGCGCCTACACGCAGGCCCTGCAGGGCAAGCAACTCGCCATGATCTTCGAGAAGCCCTCGCTGCGCACGCGCGTCACCTTCGAGGTGGGCATGACGAGCATGGGCGGCTACGCCATTTATCTCGACCATGCCAAACCGCGCCTGGGCGAGCGCGAGGCCATCAAGGACGTGGCGCGTAACCTCGACCGCTGGGTGCATGGCATCGTGGCACGGACGTTTGCGCATTCCGCCGTCGAAGAGCTGGCCGAGCACGCCTCGATCCCGGTGATCAACGCCCTCACCGACCTGCTCCATCCCTGCCAGGCGCTTGCCGATTACTTCACCCTGGCGGAAAAGTTCGGACGCCTCAAGGGACTGAAGCTGGCGTTCGTGGGCGACGGCAACAACGTCAGCCACTCGCTGATGATCACCGGCGCCAAGCTGGGAGTCTCGGTGAATGTCGCTACGCCCGCCGGTTTCGAGCCCCGGGCGGAGATCGTCGAGGAAGCGCGCCTCTGCGGGCGCAAGACGGGTGCGAAGATTAATCTCTTCCACGACCCGGTGGAAGCCGTGGCGGGAGTCCACGCCGTCTACACCGACGTGTGGGCGAGCATGGGCCAGGAATACGCCGCGCATTTGCGCTCCCAGGTCTTCCCACGCTTCCGCGTCACTGAGAGCTTGATGGCCGCCGCCGACCCGTCGGCGGTGTTCATGCATTGTCTTCCGGCGCACCGCGGGCAGGAAGTGACCGACGGCGTCATCGATTCACCGCAGTCGGTGGCGTTCGATCAGGCCGAGAACCGGCTGCACGTGCAGAAGGCGCTGCTCCTGCTACTTATGCAGAACGGCAACGGCCGGGCTTAGGGCTGTAGCGGCGATGTCCTCATCGCCGGCCGGCGGTCAGAGACCGCCGCACCAGGGAGAAAATCTGCTGACCATTCGCAAAGCCGAGCTGCGCGACGTTCCGACGCTGTTCCAGCTCATCAATCACTACGCCGAGAAGCGCATCACGCTGCCCCGGCCGCTGGTGGAGCTCTACGAAAACGTCTGGGAATTCACCGTCGCGGAAGAGGAAGGCGCGGTCACGGCCTGTGGCGCGCTGAAGTTTTACAGCGCCGAGCTGGCTGAAGTGCGCTCGCTCTGCGTTGCGCCCGGCACCCTCAGCCGCGGCCTGGGCCGCGCCATTATCGCACACCTCCTGGACGAGGCCGAGAGCTTCGGCTTGAAGACGACGTTTGCTTTGACGGTGGTGCCCGGCTTTTTCGAGAAGCTGGGCTTCCGCGAAGTGCCGCGCGAACGTTTTCCCACCAAAGTCTGGCGCGACTGCCTGCAATGCCCCAAGTATTTCCAGTGCGACGAGAAGGCGATGGTCATCGACCTCGAGGCCCGCACCGCCGGCAAAGCCGAGGCCGCCCTGGAACTCGCCAAAGCTTCCTCCTAATCAACCACAGGTAAGCGAGGAGATTCTTCCCCGACGCGAAGCTTCGTGCGCCTGTGGGCGCAAGGGCGAACCGTTGTATCATGGCCTCAGCGATCCATCGCGGAGCAGACGGGTGAGCGGAAGAATCCTGGCGATTGATTTCGGACTGAAGAGGATGGGGTTGGCGGTCTCGGACGCGCTGGGCATCACGGCGCAGGGACTGCCGACGCTCGAGCGTACCCGTCTGGACGACGACCTGAAACACATCCGCGAACTCGTGAGCGAGCACGGCGCAGAACGCGTGATCGTGGGCAACCCGGTGAGCCACACGGGCGGTGATACGTCGATGTCCCGCCAGGTCGCGGCTTTCGTCGGGAAACTGGCCCGACGTCTCGACTGCCCCATCGAGCTCTGGGACGAGCGGTTGACCACGGCCGAGGCGTTGCGCATGCTGCGCTCCTCCGGCATGGGAATTGAGAAACGCCGCCGCGCCCGGGACCGGGTTTCCGCTACGCTGCTCCTGCAAAGCTATCTCGACTTTCACGCCAACGAGCTCGCCCGGCAGGCCGCCGCAGAGAAGGAATCGCCGTGAAGCGTGCCATCCTGATCAGCGTCGTTCTGGCGCTCGCCGCCGCGGGCTGGACCGCTTACGTTCTCTACCGCCCCTTTCGCGGTTACGCCGGCAACCTCTTCCTGACTCTCGAACCCGGCACCCCCGCTCTGGAGACAGCGCGCCGGCTCGTCGATCGCGGCGTTCTGGCTTCCCGCTGGCCTTTCCTCGTCTGCTACACGCTGGGCCGTCCGCGCCGCAGCTTGAAAGCCGGAGAGTACCTTTTCGACCGGCCGCTGCGGCCCATCGATGTCTATCGCAAACTGATTCATGGCGACGTGTACCTGCACACCGTCGTGATCCCCGAAGGCTCCGACCGCTTCGACATGGCGCGCATCCTGTCCCAGCGGCTGGGCATCAGTCCGCAAGATTTCCTGCGCGCCAGCCAACGCGCCGAGGCGATTCAGGATCTTGATCCGGGGGCGGCAAGCCTGGAAGGATTTCTTTTTCCAGACACCTACCGCTTCCCTCGCAGCGCGAATGCACCGACGGTCATCGCCGCCATGCTGGGGCGTTTCCGGCGAGTTTGGGAGACTCCCGCGGGAGCAGGAGATCCTTTGCCCCATGCCAATCTGCGCGAGGTGCTGACGCTCGCATCGCTGGTGGAAAAGGAAACCCCGTCGCCGGAAGAGCGGCCGCTGATCGCCGGCGTGTTCACGAACCGCCTGGCGAAGCGCATGCCGCTGCAATGCGATCCGACCGTGATCTACGCGGCGCGGCTCGACGGGCGACCCATCGGACTCATCCAGCAAAGTGATTTGCAGTTCGATTCTCCCTACAACACTTACCGCTACGCGGGGCTTCCTCCCGGACCGATAGCCAGTCCCGGCGAGGCCTCGATCCGTGCCGCCCTCCATCCCGCAGCCACGCCGTACCTGTATTTCGTCAGCAACCTGCACGGCGGGCATATTTTTGCGCGCACGCTTGCGGAGCATCAGAAGAACGTGGCACGATATCGTCGTGAAGTGGCAGTGCTTCGGCAGACAGACCGCGCTGCCTCCGCGGGGTTTGGGCGGACGAACCCCGGCTCCTTGCAGCTCGGAAACCAAGGCGTGAAGGCAAAATCGAATCAAGGTGCCGAAAAAGCAGAGCAAGAGACAGCTCATCCTCGCGCTTTGGCGCGAGAGAGGCCTCGAGCGCGCCGGGGAGCGCGAGATTCGCGCCCTCCAGAGGGAGCTGCGCGAGCGCCTCGGAGCTGAGCAAGCGACTTCTCTCTCCTATATTGCCAGCGTCCTCCGTGAAGCCGGAACTCGGGTCGATTATCAGGACCGCTTTGTTGACCCCTGGCTGGAGGAGCCGTATGCCAGCCGGGTGAATGGCACGCTGCAGTTTCGTGACCTGGCAAGCGCCGAGCAATCCCTACAGAAACTGGATGCCCTCTACCGCGAGTATCGCGAGGCTTCCGACCGTGTCGGGACCTCGCTGGTGCGCGCGCTCGTGCTGCGCGGCAAGCAGCGCGCGGAGAGCATTGGCGCCAATCCCCGCGTGCGCGCCGAGAAGCGCCAGGAGAAAAGGGAGATCGCCCGCTGGTTCCACGTTTGGCTGGAGACCTCCGACCTCTTCTTCGACTGGCTGGAGATTCGCAAGCAGTCCGAGGAGTTTCAGCGATTGCTCTCAAATCACCGCGAAGATGGCAAGGCGTCTTAGCGCCGGCCGGTGCCCCGTGTCCGGATCTTGACGCTCCGCGAGAGGCGCCGCAGCCTTCGTCGTGGCCATGGCGGATTTCACCCGCACTTTCCGATTCAACTTTCGCGGCGCTTCCCCTAGAATGAAAAGCTGGGCACTGCGGCGACGCGGCGCTGCTACAAGCGAGCAAACATGGACGCACGTGAAAAACTGATTGTGGCGCTGGATGTCCCCACTGCCGAGGCGGGCGTTCGACTGGCGGAACGACTGCGTGGGCACGTGGGCATGTTCAAAGTGGGACTGGAGAACTTCAGTGCCGAAGGTCCCGTCCTGCCGCGATTCCTCAGGGCGAAGGGTGAGCAGGTCTTCCTCGACCTGAAACTCCACGACATTCCCAACACCGTGCGTTCGGCGGCACGCCAGGCGGCCCACCTCGGCGTCAGCCTGTTCAACGTCCACGCTGCCGGCGGTCGCAAAATGATGGAGGCGGCGTGCGAGGGGGCGGAAGAGGGCACGCGCGAACTGGGAGGCGCACGACGGCCTCTGGTGCTGGCCGTCACGGTCTTGACCAGCCTCGCGGCGGAAGACTTGACTCAACTCGGCGTCGCAGGCAGCCCGGAGGAAGTCGTGGTCCGCCTTGCCCGGCTGGCGCGGGATGCAGGGCTTGACGGAGTCGTTGCCTCTCCGCGCGAAATCGCGGCGCTTCGGCAGGCGGTTGGCCCGGATTTCGTAATCGTAACTCCCGGCATCCGGCCGGCGACGGCTGACGTGAATGACCAGGTGCGCATCGCCACGCCCGCCAGCGCGATTCGAGCCGGCGCAAGCTACCTTGTCGTGGGACGCCCCATTACCGCAGCCGCCGACCCCGCCGCCGCCGCGGACGCGATTGTCGCGGAGATGGAGACAGCGCTGTAGCGCCAGGCTTCAGAGCGGCACATTTCGCTACCAAACGGTTAGAACCGCGATGACCGAAAACGAAATCCTAGAAATCTTCCGCCAGCACTCGGCGGTGCTGGAAGGGCACTTCATTCTTTCCTCGGGGCTGCACAGCAACCGTTACATCCAGTGCGCGCTGGTGTTGCAGCATCCGCGCGTGGCGGAGCAGCTCTGCTCGGAGCTCGCCGAGAAACTCAAACATCTGGGCGCGAAGGTCGTGGCCGCGCCGGCCCTGGGCGGCGTGATCGTTTCGCACGAAGTCGCGCGGGCGCTGGGCGTGCGGGCGCTCTTCACCGAGCGCCAGGAAGGCGCGATGACGCTGCGCCGCGGGTTCAGTCTGGAGCCCGGCGAACCCACGTTGGTGGTCGAAGACGTCGTCACCACCGGCGGCTCGACGCGCGAGACAATGACCGCCGTCGAGCAGGCGGGGGGCCGCGTCGTCGGCGTCGGCTCGCTCATCGACCGCAGTGGCGGCAAGGTTGACTTGGGGATTCCGCGCGCCGCGCTCGTCACCCTGGAAGTGAAGAATTACGACCCCGCCGATTGCCCCCTCTGCCAGTCGGGCATCCCCGCCGTCAAACCCGGCAGCCGCGCTAAGAAGTAGCACAGCGTGGGCCGTGTCCGCCCCCTCTGCGGACGGTTCTTCCCTGCAGAGTTGAAGACCCACCAGGTCGATCGGCGGACTTTGCGCTATAACCTTTGATACACGATTCGTCCTGCGACAATGGTAGCCGTGGCGGCGCCTTTCAGCTTCCAGCCATCGAAGGGGGAGTTGCGGCTTTTGGAGCGGCCCTCGGCGGCGCGGTAGGTCCATTCGAGAGAGGGATCGAAAACGGTGATATCGGCGGCGCCGCCCACTTTCAGGCGGCCGAGTGACTGATTGATGATGCGCGCGGGATTCGTGCTCATCAGCACCACGAGGTGGGCGAGCGAGAGCTTACCCGTATCGACAAGCTGCATGAGAGCCAGCGGCAGTGCGGTCTCGAGGCCGATCACGCCGTTGGGCGCTTCGGCCATCGGCTTGGCCTTCAGTTCCGGGGCGTGCGGGGCGTGGTCGGTGGCGAGGCAATCCACGGCGCCCTCGGCGATCCCAGCCAGCACCGCGTCCCGATCCTTGGCGCTGCGCAGAGGCGGGTTCATTTTGGCGTTTGTGCCGTACTGCGCGACGGCTTCATCCGTAAGGGTGAAGTGATGCGGCGTGACTTCGCAGGTCACGCGGATGCCGCGCCGCTTTCCCACGCGAACCATCTCCACGGCGCGCGCCGTGGAGAGATGCGCCACGTGCAGGTGCGCGCCCGTAGATTCCGCCAGAATCAGGTCGCGTGACACGCAAACATCTTCCGAACTGTTGGGCACGCCGCGCAGCTTCAGGCGCTCGGCGACCGGACCTTCGTTCATCACTCCGAGCCCGGTCAGACTGGGCTCCTCGCAATGGTCGATGATGGGCACGGAGAGGGACTTCGCCTTTTCCAAGGCCCGGCGCATCAGCCCCGCCGTCTTCACGGGCCGGCCGTCATCGGAAAACGCCACCGCGCCGGTCGCGACCAGCCCCGCCATATCCACCAGCGATTCGCCCTGGCTTTCCATCGAAACGGCAGCGATGGGGAAGACGCGCGCCAGGCCGAGTTTTTGCGCCTTCTCGATCGTGGCGCGCACGAGTTCCGGTCGGTCGATAATGGGCTTCGTGTTGGGCATCGGGCAGACGGCCGTGAAGCCGCCGGCGACCGCCGCGCGAAGTCCAGATTCTATCGTCTCGGAGATTTCTCCGCCCGGCTCGCGCAAATGGACGTGAATGTCGATAAATCCGGGCGCGACGACCTGCCCCCGCGCGTCGAGAGTTTCATCGGCGGGTCCGGTGAGATGGGGTGCAATCTGGCGAATCACGCCATCTTCGACGAGGATGTCGAGCTCGCCATCCAGGCCGTCTTCGGGCGAGAGGACGTGTCCACTTTGAATGAGCAGGGAAGGCATAACGAACCCGGTGCGAGTATAGCACCGTGGAGGGCGGCGAATTGAGGCCGCTTTGCACGCCGCGCCTTCGGGCCACAGCAGTCCAAAACCGTACCAATCTTTCGGGCTCGCAAGGGCGGGTCGACCCTGCACCTACCGGGCGGGCGTCAGAGGGAACAGAGGGAGGAGGTAGTCCTTCACGGGCTGGAAGGTCCTGCGGTGTTCGGGGCAGGGGCCGAATTGCGCCAATGCTTCGAGATGATCGGGCGTTCCATAGCCTTTGTTCCGGGCGAGCTGGTACCGCGGGTAGAGACGGTCCAGTTGTTCCAGATGCTCGTCGCGCGCGACCTTGGCGAGGATGGAGTCGGCGGCGATGGAGACCGATTGGGCGTCGCCGTGAACAATGGCGCGATACGGAATCGAAAAAGTATCGCGATCCCCCGGCCGCGCGAGGGGCATCGCATCCGTCAGCACGAAGTCCGGCGCCGGTTGGAGCGCCGCGAGGGCGCGCCGCATCGCCTGGCGTGAGGCTTCATAGACGTTGAGTTCGTCAACTTCTGCGGCGGGAACGGCCACGACCTGGTAGGCAACGGCGGTTTCGCGGATGATCGCAGCCAGCGCGCTGCGCGTCTCTGCCGTGAGCTTCTTGGAATCGTCAATCCCATGAATGGTCCTTTCGGGATCGAGGATGACGGCGGCGGCGTAAAGCGGTCCGAGGAGCGAGCCCCGTCCGGCCTCGTCGCAGCCCGCAATAAGGCGGCAGCCCCGGCGGAGGGCCTGGGCTTCAAAGTGCCGGGTGCAGGTGTAATCTTTGGCGTCCCTCGCGGCGCGTGCGGGCGGCATGGCGGGAGTTTATACCACGCTTGGCGCAGGAGGCAATTAGGACGTAGGGGCGCATCGCGATGCGCCCTGGGCGGTTCACGAACCGCCCCTACGCTCCCTGTTCGCTGCGGACTTCGCGCAGGCGGGCAGCCTTGCCGCGCAGCTTGCGCAGGTAATAGAGTTTGGCGCGGCGCACGCGGCTGGAGCGCACGACTTCGATCTTATCGACCACGGGCGAGTGGAGCGGGAAAATGCGTTCCACGCCCTGGCCGAAGGAAATCTTTCGCACCGTGAAGGTGGAATGATTGCGCGCCCGGCGCAGGCCGATGCAGGTGCCTTCGAAGATCTGGATGCGTTCCTTGTCGCCTTCCTTGATCTTCACGTGGACGCGCAGTGTGTCGCCGGCGCGAAACGTGGGGACATCTTTCTTCATCTGCTGCTGTTCGATTTTCTCAAGGGCATTCATGTTGGCTGTACTCCCCAATCGGAATTGATGAGCGGCGACGAAAGCGATGCGGCGGACCAATGCCCCGCCGGCAAGCCAGCGGTCGCAGACCGCCGCTACAGTTTTGGTTCGAGCGCCGCTTGCTGAATCTCCTTCAAAAGCCTCTCGTCTTCCTGGCTGAGCGAGGTGTTCGCCAGCAGGTCCGGGCGCTTGCGCCAAGTCTTCTCGAGCGCCTGAAGCCGCCGCCAGCGGCGAACTTCTTCATGATTGCCGGAGAGCAGAACCTCCGGCACCTTCCAGCCACGAAATTCCGCCGGCCGCGTGTAATGCGGGCAGTCCAGAATCCCCCGCGCCGCACCTTGCGAACCGCTCTCCGCCCCCGCGAAGGAATCCTGTTCGCGGGACTCCTCGTTGCCGAGCACCCCCGGCAGCAGGCGGGTCACGGCTTCCATGACCACCGCCGCCGCCAGTTCACCGCCCGGCAGCACGTAATCGCCAATCGAGAGATCATCCGTCGCCAGATGCTCGGCGACGCGCTCATCCACGCCCTCGTAGCGCGCCGCGATCAGAACCAGGCGCTTCTCGCGGGCGAGTTCTTCCACGACCGCCTGCTTCAGCAGGCGTCCCTGCGGCGAGAGCAGGACAACCCGCAGCGGCTCTCCGGTGGCTTCCTGCTTTAGGGCTTCGATGGCGCGAAAAATCGGCTCCGCCTTGAAAACCATCCCCGGGCCGCCACCAAAGGGCCGGTCGTCCACGGTGCGGTGACGATCGTCGGTCGAATCCCGAAGATCGTGCAATCGAACTTCAATCTGCCCGCCGGCCCTTCCCCGCTTCAGCACGCCGTGCTCGAGGATGCTCGAGAAAAACTCGGGGAAGATCGTGACGACGTCGAAAATCATGGGACTGGGGGCTGGGCACCAGGGGCTGAGCGACAAGCCCGAAGGCGCCCCGTTCGCCGTGCTTGTGCTCCAACTCCCGTCCCGCCCGCTCCTAGGATGACTGGTTCAACTCCAGCAAATCTTCCGGCGGGTCGATGATGATTACTTTCGACTCGGTATCGATCCGCTTGCAGATTTCCTGTGCCAGCGGGATCAGGAGTTCACCGCGCGCGGTTTTGACTCGCAGCACGTCGACGCCGCCGGTGGGGTCGAGACCAACGACTTCACCCACTTCCGTCGTCGCCCCATCGCGTTCCACGAGCACCCGGCAGCCTTCCAAATCCGAAACGTAATACTGATCCCGGCTGAGCGGCGTCCGGTCGGTGAGCGGAACCAGCACTTCCATCCCTCGCAACCGCTCGGCCTCCGTGATGGAATCGACGCCGGCGAACTTCAAAATGATGCGGCCCTTGTGGGGCCAAGCGTCCTCCACCCGGACGACCTCGGCAGGGCCTCCAGGCTCGGCCACGTAGGCCTTGTGCATCCGCGCGAAACGTTCCGGGAAGTCGGTGAGGATTTCCGCGGCCACTTCGCCGCGCCGGCCCTGCGGGCGCACAATGCGCGCCACGGCCACCAACTCGCCGGCTTCGATGCGGGGCGTTTCCACCAGGTTTTGCGTCACCCACGCGCGGGGAATCGCTGTTTACTCCAGAATCTCCAGTGTAAACCGTTTCTTCAGCTTCATCCCCGCCGCCCCAAGGATCGTGCGGATTGAGCGCGCGGTCCGACCTTGTTTCCCGATTACCTTCCCCAGGTCCGAAGGATGAACGCGCAGCTCGAGTACAGTGATCTGTTCACCCTCCACCGGCCGGACTTGCACCTGATCAGGATTGTCCACCAGCGCCTTCGCGATCGCTTCGATGAGCTCCTTCATCTAGCCCTCACTTTCCACCGAGTCGTCCGGTGTGCCCACTAGGAAAGAGTACCTTGGAGAACGTTTGAGTTCGACCTCGGCCCCACCCTCCGGCGGATGGGCGGCTTAAGCTTGCGCTTGTGCAGGCGCAGGCTTCTTAAGGAAGCTCCGCACGGTCTCGGAAGGCTGAGCCCCGCGCCCGATCCAATAGTCAACCCGCTCGCGTTTGATCACGAGCTCGGGCGGGTTGCGGCGGGCATTGTAATGGCCCAGGATCTCCACGAAGCGGCCGTCACGGGCCCTCTCCCTGTCGATCACCACGATGCGATATGAACTCTGCTTTTTGGCTCCGGTGCGAGCCAGTCTGATTCTCAGCAATTAAACCCCCTTCATTATGATGCTCATTTGGGCGGGCGCGAGGCCTGCCCCTGCCGGCGCCTAAGCGACGCCTCCCGAGCCGACAGGCATCTTCAGCCCGGCCAGTTGCCGGCCGAAGAGCCCCCGGCCCAGGGTCTTCATCATTTTCTTCGTCTGCACGAACTGCTTCAAGACCTGATTTACGAGCTGCACGGTTGTTCCGCTGCCGCGGGCGATCCGCTTGCGCCGCTTGCCGTTGATGAGCTCGTGATTGTTGCGCTCGCGCCGGGTCATGGAATCGATGATCGCCTCGATGTGAACCAGTTCCTTCTCGTCCACATGAGCCTTGGCGGCGTCTTTGAAGATGCCAACCTTGGGCAGCATGCCCATCATCTGGTCCACCGGCCCCAGCTTGCGCATCTGGCGAAGCTGGTCGCGGAAATCCTCCAGCGTGAACGTATCGGTGACGATCTTGCGCTGCACTTCCAGCGCCTTCTGCTTGTCGATGGACTGCTCGGCCTTCTCGATGAGCGAGAGCATGTCGCCCATGCCCAGAATGCGCGAGACGATCCGATCAGGATAAAAGACCTCCAGCGCGTCGTATTTCTCGCCTACACCGATGAACTTGATGGGCTGGCCGGTGACGTGATGGATCGAGAGCGCCGCGCCGCCGCGCGCGTCGCCATCGAGCTTGGTGAGGATGACGCCACTCGTCCCCAGGCGCTCGTGGAATTCCTGCGCGCTGCGCACGGCGTCCTGGCCCATCATGGCGTCGGCGACGAGCAGCACTTCGCTCGGGCGCAGCCGGGTCCGCAACTCGCTCACTTCCAGCATCATCTGCTCATCAATGTGCAACCGGCCGGCGGTGTCGACGATCAGCACGTCGTGGCCGCGGTCGGCCGCGTCCTTGCGGGCCGCCATCGCCAAGTCGATTGGCGAGGTGATGCCTTCGCCCGCAAAGCACGGGATATCCACCGCCTTGGCGATAATCGCCAGTTGCTCGCGCGCCGCAGGACGATAGACGTCCGTCGAAACCAGGATCGGGCGCCGCCTCTTTGTGGCCAGCCACTTCGCCAGTTTCCCCGCCGTGGTGGTCTTGCCGGAACCTTGCAGACCCACGAGCAGAATGACGTTGGGATACTCCTTGGAGAACGTCAGCAGGGCGGCGTCGCCACCCAGAATCTGGATCAGCTCGTCGCGAACAATCCGCACCACTTCCTGCGCGGGGGTGAAGCTCGCGCGAACTTCCTCACCCAGCGTCCGGACGCGCACGCGCTCCAGCAGTTCCTTGACGACCTTGACGTTGACGTCGGCTTCGAGCAGGGCCAGGCGGACGTCCTGCAGAGTCTCGTCCACGAGCGGCTCGCTCAGAGCACTTTGGCCGCGTAAGGTCTTGAAAACGCGCTGGAACTTGTCTTGTAAAGCGTCAAACATAGCGAAATCGCCCGGTGCGGACAGTCTTTCCCTTCCGGGCTACCCGTCCGGCCCGCCACTTACCCGACCAGACTGATGGAGTTTCTATTTTACACAGGTTTTCGGGAAAATGGGAATCAAACCCTTAAACCGATCATGGAATCTATTGGCTTGTCGGAATAGGTTGCCAATGCCCTGACGTCTGTTATGATTATATTATGGTTGGATTGTGCGACTGGGGAGTCCAGCCATGGAGACAGACAGGGATCATTTCGGATTTGCGGTTGCAGAAGCAATTTATTGAAAGGGATACCCCGATAGTGTAGGCTCGTCTGCCCGGCATAAGGCAAAGCTGGGGGAGAGCGTTGTCCGATGAATCCGAGACCGCCCGATCTGCCAGACTATCAACGGCCTCCGATAACAGAGGTCGTCCTCTCATTGCAGTTTGAGGCCCTCGAAAGCCTAAAGACTCCTTTGATCGGCGTGCTGTGGCAGCGCTTTCGCGAACACCTACCCGATATTGAGGAGCATACGCCGCTTACGCATGTCACCGAATACTTCGGCACTCCCATTCCACCCAGGATCGAATTGGTCGTTGAGGAGAAGCCGCCTGTTCCACGAGTTTGGTTTCTCACTGCTGGAAAGACCGAGCTCATCCAGGTACAGCAGGATCGGTTCATACACAATTGGCGAAAGGTGACCGGCCAGGAGCCGTATCCGCGCTATTTAGCGATTCGGGAAAAGTTCAAAGTGGAAGTAGCCCAATTCATGGAGTTCTTACGGGTAGAGAAGGTTGGACCGATGAACATCGACCAGTGCGAGGTTACGTACGTCAATCAAATTGAACCGCGCGGCATTTGGCAACGCCATGGCGATGTGTCAGTGGTGCTTCGAAATTGGGCGAACTTACCGCCGGGAGCTTTCTTGCCCCAGGCCGAAGATGCTGGTCTGCGCGTTCGTTACGTTGTTCCTGATGAGTCTGGCAAACCGGTCGGGAGGCTTCATGTTCTCTTCCACCCTGCATGGAAGAAAGTGGACAATTCTCCCGTATTCACAATGAACTTGACGGCACGCGGCAAGCCACTAAGTGATGACTTGGAGGGAGCATTCGCCTTTTTCGACTTGGGCCACCGTTGGATTGTCACGGGATTTGCCGACTTGGCAACCGAGACAATGCAACACGACGCCTGGGA
>JBEKUI010000037.1:0-22523 GCA_049515175.1 Terriglobia bacterium | reverse complement strand
TCGCTGCGGGTGACCGGGACGCGCAGGACGGCGTACCAGCCAGCTTCGGCGCGAAGGCGGCTGACCGGCAGCCGCGCCGAAAGCTGCTCATCCAGCGAGCGCAAGTTGGCCCTGACACGCTCCAGGATCTGCGGCTGGATTTGACCCCGCAGTTCGAGCAACTTAGGCAGGGCATAGGCCACCGGCGCGCTCACCGAAAGATAGGTGTCAGCGACGACTTCCAGTCGCGCCAGAGCCGCTTCCCGCAAGTCGTCCGGGCCTGTCACCACAATCCATGCCAGCTTCATTTGCGGCAGGGCGGAAATTTTTGAGAGCCCGCTGAGCGTAAAAGTCAGGACGCGCTGCTCGGTGGCGTGCGTCCGCACCCGGCCCGAGCCCGGATCCCAGGCGTAATCGGAAAAGACTTCGTCAGCAACGAGGGCCAAATCCTGCTCTCGGGCCAGCGCGGCAAGGGCATCCGATTCGGTGCTTGAGACAAAGGAGCCCGTCGGATTGTTGGGATGGACGATCATGATGGCGCGCGCCTGGCCGCGGGCTGACGCCACGCTGGCGCCGAGCGCCTCGCGATCGATTCCCCAGCCATCGTGGTAGTCGAGCGGATAAGGGATCAAGCGAACGTCGTTCAGTCCCGCCAGAAATTCGAAGAGCGGATAGCTGGGACGCGGGACCAGAATGCTGTCGCCGGGATCGGCGAGCAGGCGAAAAACGAAGGAGTAAGCTTCGCTGGTGCTCGTCGTAAGAAAAAGTTGCGGCGGCGAAAGCTGAACGCCCCGCTCCGAGTAATAATCCACGACGGCCTCGCGGGCGGCCAGCGCTCCGCGCGGGTCGGGCTCGTAAAGGAGGGCGCGCGGGTCGGCCAGCGCCTCCCGAATCAGGTGCGAATCGATCGCAAAGCCGCAACGGGTGGGATTCGATTCGGTAAGGTCGAGGTAGGCACGGCCTTGGCGGCGCAATTCCTCGAGGCCGCGGGAGAGGCGGTTGGTCGTCAACGACCAGTTAGTACGCGCTGCGAACATCGCTGATGTGCCGCCGGGTTACGGCTGACTGCTTCCCTGTCTCGACTCGCCTTCCGAATGCGCGTGGTGCTACGGGCAACGCAGTCGGAGGCAGGCGATCTCCGGCGGACAGCCCAGGCGCAGAGGAACGAGAACTTTTCCGATTCCTCGACTGACGTAAATCTGCGTGCCGTTGACGCGATTCCAGCCCTCTACAAAGCGCTCGCCAAATTTGGAGCGGCCGTACACCGAGCCGACCAGGGGAAGCCGAACTTGTCCCCCGTGGGTGTGGCCGGAGAGGACCAGATCGACACCGTGCTCCGCCGCCTGGCGAATGCCCACGGGATTATGGCACAGCAGGATCTTCGCCTCGCGCGCCGGCACGGAACGAAGCGCGCCGGGGAGGTCGTCGGCGCTCCACCACAAGTCATCGACACCCACCATCCAGAGGGATCCCGAGCGCGTCCGGAGAGCAAAGTGCGTGTTGCGGAGAACCCGGATGTGCCGCGCCGCGAGCGCCCGGGTGATCTCCTCCGGGTTCACCTGAAAATCGTGATTGCCGAGCACCGCAAAGACCCCCAGGCGCGCCCGCAACTTTCCCAGTGCTTGGGCTACCGGCCAGATGTAAACCGGCGACAGGGTAACGTAGTCCCCCGTGAGCGCGACCAGATCGGGGCGCAGGAGGTTCGCCAGATGTACGGCGCGCTGCACGTCTTCCAGCGGCGTGTAGAGACTATGGTGAATGTCGGTAAGATGGACAATCCGCAGGCCGTCGAAGGCCGGCGGCAGTCGGCGCAGCCAGATGTCGGTCTCGGTGATCTCAGGGTCGGGGGAATAGGCCGCTGGCGCCGGTTCGGTCTCCTGCGCATTCAGGGCAAGAGTAATCAAGCCTCGGCGGCGAAGAATGCGACGCGAACTGAATCGCCTAGCCATTTCGGATCGAAGTCCAATACCAGCGGCGGGGAGTTCGCGGAGAGCGAACCAAGGAACCCGCCAGAGCCGGCACCGTGGCCCCCGCGCAGGGCGCTTAGCCCCTGTTTTCTTTCGCCAGCACCGCGCCGAAGATTTGAATCATCTCCTCGTGGATTAGCCCGTTGGAGGTGAAGATTTCCGCCGCTTGTAATTGCATGGGTCCGCCGGCAAGGTTCGAGACGCGACCGCCCGCTTCCGTGATGAGCAGCGTACCGGCGGCCTTGTCCCAGGAATTGAGCCTCAGCTCCCAGAAGGCATCAAAGCGGCCCACCGCCACTGAACAGAGATCGAGCGCTGCCGAGCCCGGGCGGCGAACCCCGTGCGACATCGTTGTGAGGCGGAAAAACAACCGCGCGTTCACATCGTGTTTGTCGTCGAAAGGTGGAAAGCCGGTGGCGAGCAGGCTCTCGGAAATTTTGGCCGTCCTGGATACTCGCATGCGGCGGCCGTTCAAGAACGCGCCCGCACCCTTCTCGGCGGAGTAAAGCTCCTGCCGCGCGGGATCGAAAACCACGCCAGCGATGACCTCGTCCCGGTACGCCAGCCCCAAGCTGACGCAGAAGACCGGGAAGCCGTGGGCGAAATTCGTGGTTCCGTCGAGCGGGTCCACGTACCAGCGATAATCCGAATCGATCTTCTGCCCGCCGCCCTCTTCGCTCACGATGGCGTGAGTCGGAAAGTGCCTCTCCAGGCGCTCGACGATCAGCGCCTCCGATTTTCGGTCGGCCTCGGTGACGAGATCCAACGGCCGCTTGTAAGAGATTTCGAGCGGCGTTTTGGACATCTCGACGAGGAGCGCGCCCGCATCACGGGCAATATCAACTGCAATTTCTAAATAGTTTTCCATGTTCGAACTTGGTTCATAGATCCATCGAACCATTGTTTCATTGGCAAGAGCCAGGAATCCTGAATCGCTTCAATGAATCAATGAGCCACTGGATCAATCAGAACTCTTGTTTGTCCTTCGCCCTCCGCCCAGACAGCGCCATCCTCGAAATATTCTTTCTTCCAGATGGGGACAATGTGCTTGAGGCGGTCGATGGCGTAGCGGCACGCCTCAAAGGCGGCGCGGCGGTGGGCGGAAGTCACCAGAATCGCCACGCTGGTTTCGCCGATTTCGAGTCGTCCCAGGCGATGAATCATCCCCAGGCGGTCGATGGGAAACTTCTCGCGGATCTCGCCCCCGATTTCCTCCATCTTGCGGATGGCCATGGGCTCGAAGCCTTCGTACTCCAGGTAGAGAGTTCGTCGGCCCTGCGAGTGATTGCGGACGATGCCCTCAAAGACCACGACCGCACCGTCCTCCGGCACCTTCAAAGCCTCGGCGAGTTCCCGCGTGGGAATGCGTTCGCGCGTGAGGCGGAAGAAGTCTTCCCCCGCCCCGCCGCTCACTGGGGGCATGAACGCAATCTCGTCGCCCTCGCGCAGCACCTGCGAGGGAGAAGCTATCTCCTCGTTGACCGCTGCCAGCAGCGAATCCGCCAGCTCACGCAAGCGAGGGAAGCGCTCTTCGTATTGACGGCGCAAATCCAAGACGGAAACACTTTCCGCAAGATCGAGCCGCTCGCGGTCAAAGCCCGTGAGATCGTGCGCCAGTCCGAAGAATAGAACTTCGACCTTCATCCTCGCCCCATGCCACCGCTCAAGTCAGTGCCCAGAGGAATTCCCCGCCCCGCCCAAGGCGAGGAGGGCGCGTGTGAGCGCCTGCGTGCCGCGCTCCAGCGTGATCTGCAATTGCTCGATCTGCTCGGCGGCGGTTGTCCAGTCCTGCCGTGCCATCGCTTCGCGCACTCCCGGAAAAATCACCGCCGAATATCCAGTATACACACCGGGGGCATAGAAGGCATGGCGAAACCAGGCGCGCTGAGGCAATCCGCCCGGCAGCAGGAAGGCGCGCTCGACCTCCATGAGGGCACGATTCGCGTCCTGCACCGAGCTTGGATTCACGTTTGTGCCGCCGGCCGCTGTGACGGAGCCGATCCGCTGATTGAGCTCCTTCGCAACACCGGTGAACTTCTCCGCCGCAGCTCTGACCTTGTTGAGGGGAAGGCGTGCCGGCTCGCCACTCTTGTTCACTTCCTCTTCGAAGTCAGCGAGGTAGCGCTGCAATGTTCTGCCGTACTCCTCCTGATCAAAGGGCAGGACGTCCGCCTCCGCGAGGCGCAGCGCCAGGGTCCCCAAAATCTGCGCCGCCGCCACGCTGTACTGGAAGTGTGGATCGCCGAAGGTCTCCATCCACTGGAAATTATCGTAAATTGAGTGATAGACGCCGTAGGATCCGCCGAAGTTGACGTCCAGCGCGGGCACGCCGAGATGCTGGAGGAAGGGCGTGTAGTCGGAGCCGCTGCCAAGGTCTCCGATGCGTGCGCTGCCGCCCTCCGCCGGACGCGATGAGTTGAGCACGGCGTAAGGAATTCCGCCCTCCCGTCGCACGCTGGCACCCTCTTTCGTCCACACCGCGTACACGGAATTGCCCGTATTGGGGTCTTTCACTTCCTCCGCTACTTCCCGGATCAGGGGGCCGAGCGACGGGACGGCCGAGGCGCCGAAGTGCGAGCCCGCCACCCCGGAATCCATGTTGAGATAGGCCACGGCGTTGCGGGTGAGCTCCTCAGCGTGCTCCTCCGCCCATTCCGTCGAACCCATCAAGCCGAACTCCTCCGCATCCCAGCTCGCCAGGATGAGAGTACGCTGGGGTTCCCATCCCTGCTTCCGGAGCTCGCCCAGCCCTCGCGCCACGGCGAGCAGAGGCGCCGTACCACTCGAGGGGTCTGCGGCACCGTAAACCCAGGCGTCGCGATGATTGCCCACGATCACCCACTCGTCGGGGTGAGTCGCGCCCGGAATACGCGCGATGACATCCCATATTGTGCGCAGGCGGAAATCCATCTGCAACTTCAAATGAACCTTGGAACTTCCCGGCCCGAGGTGGTAAGTGAGGGGCAGCGCGCCGCACCAAGTCTGGGGCGCCACCGGCCCGCCAAGACCCATGAGTATGGGCATCGCGTCCTCGGCGGAGAGTGGCGCGGTGGGAATGCGGGGGAGAGTAGTGGCGTCTTGCAGCGCGAGCCGTTTCGCCTCCTTCGTCGCTGCTACGCCGGGCGTGAGCGGATCCCCTGCGTAATCGGTCAGGTAAAGGATCGAGCCGCGCTGCACCCCGGTCGCGGGCCGCCAGGGGCCTTTCGGAAAAGTGTCGCCCTGACGATAGCCATCCTCCGCGGGGTCCGAGTAGATCAAGACGCCCGCGGCATGATTCTTCTCGGCCACGTACGATTTCACGCCTCGAAAGCTTTTCCCATAGCGCACCAGTACGATCTTTCCCGCCACATCAATTCCCAGGTCGTGCAGGCGGTCGTAGTCCTCGGGCAATCCGTAGTTGGCGTATACGACCTCGGCGGTAACGTCGCCGGAAGGCGAGTAAGCGTTGTAGCCGGCGATGACTACCGGGTCGCGCCGGTCCGGTGGCTGATGCCAGCCGCCTTCGGGCGTAGGCCCTTTGCGCCGCACCGGCGCGATGAGGTCAATCTTGACCTCCTTGGGCATGGGCAGTAGGACTTGATACTCGACGAGCTGTGCGTCGAGGCCCGCGGCACGAAATTGCTCCAGCACAAACTGCGCCGTCCGGTAATCTCCCGGAGTGGAGGCGACGTGGGGCTCGGCGGTCAGGAATTTCAAGTCCGCGCGTGCTCGCTCTGGCGTGGGCACGGCGCGGAACCGCTTCTCAAGGTCCGCCTGGCGCGCCGCCGCGGCCGGGAAAAAGCCGCGGATCCCCGCCGTCTGCTGCCCTACGCTCGTCGCGACGGGCATGGCAACTAGGACGCAGAACAGCGTGATGCCTGTAATGCGTTCGTGGATGAGCGACATACTCGGATAAGGGTCTTACGATCCCCGAACCAACCTCACGGCCGGGCCACGCCGCCGAAGAACGTCAAGTACGGTTGGCCGTGAGCTTCGCGACCGAGGAGCAGAGCCAGCTCGCGCGCGTGATAATCGCCCCACAGCGAAGATTCCCCGCAGGGAATCTTGCGCCCGGTGGGAATGTAATCCCAGCCGTTGGGGCGGTGATAGACCGAGTGGAGAATCAGACCCTGGTGCAAAGGGGCGCGGGAAAGATAGGGATCGTCAAAGAGCGTGCGGGCAATGGTGAGCGCTGCCTGCTGGTAACGGCGGGCGTCTTCCGCGCGGCCCGGCCGGTTCCGCAAGTAATTTCCCAGGCGCCACAGCGCTTGTGCCGCCACCGATGCCGCGGAGCTATCCACCGGTTCGTAGTCATTAAACGGATCGGCTGGCTTCGAGATATAATTTCCCATTTGGTCCAGTCCGGGCGCACCGGTATCCCAGTAAGGAATGCCGTCAGCCGCCGCCTGCTCGAGGTAATAATCGCAGGCCGCTTCCGCGGCACGGAGCATCGTCGCCTCGATCGCCGCGCGGCCGCCGAGCGCATCGAGTCCCGCGTCCGCCAACGAGACAAGGAATTCCAGTTGCTCGGCAAACCCGCACATCACCCAGGCCAGGCCACGCGTCCAGGTGGTGAAGGGCGAATAGCCTTGCTGCGAATTGGGGCAGCCGTAGGCGCCGCTGTGAATGTTGAAAATCGATTCGTGTGCCACACGCCCGCGCACATCGTAACCGTCGCGCCCCTCGCCGTAGAAGACAGCGTATTGGGCGGTCACCGAGGCGTGATGTACGATCCTTTCGAGGAGTGAAATTTGCTGGTCGGCTTCGCCCAGAAGGACCTGCCCGAGGCGATGCGCCAGGGCGAGCGAACGCAGCGTGCGCATCGTATCGGCAAAAAGACTGTGCGGGCCGTGGAAAGAAAAGATGTAGCCGCGCCCGTCGCGGAGGCGCGTCCAGCGCGCCGCCTGCACCGCGCCACTCACCTTGAGCGCCAGTTCATAGAGCGCCTTCTCAAAGGGCTGGGCCTCGAACTTCCCTTCCGCGGCCAGGCGGAGCAGGTTGCCGTAGGTGCTCACGATGTTGAATCCGTGATCGTGCACTCCGGTGTGGGAAAGGTAGCGCGCCATGCGCTGGAGCGTCTCGCGGCGGCCGTACTCGAAGAAGTCCCGCTCGCCCGTGGCCTCGAACTGCAGGAGCGCCGAGCCGAACAGGAAACCCATCGTCCATTCGGTCCAGCCGCGCGTGGTATAGACCCCGGCGGCGGTAAACACCGGAGTGCCCTGCGCCGGCGTCCAGGACTTCTCGAGGGTGCGAATCTTCGCCGCCGAGAGGGCCCACAATTCATCGATCCGGGGCTTGAGGCTTTCAGCGGTCAGGGTGGTATCGATGCGCATGAATGTTCAGAGTTGCCGGATGTGGAATCCACCGTCCACGTTGATCACTTCTCCGGTCGAAAACGGGAAGCGATCCTCGGCGATGGCGGTGACGGCGCGGCCGACGTCTTCGGGCGTTCCCCAGCGCTTGATGGGCGTGAGGCCTTCGGCAATCAGCTTGTCGTAATTCGCCTGCACGACCTCGGTCATATCGGTTTTCACCACGCCGGCGCGAAGCTCATAGACATTGATCCCGTGCTCCGCCAGGCGCACGGCAAAGAGCGGCGTGAGCATGGAAAGCGCCGCCTTACTGATGCAGTATTCGGCGCGCGTGATCCCGGGGGCATAGGCGGAAAGCGAAGAGATGATAACGATCCTCGGCTTGCGCGCGCGAGATTCGAGCTCCGGCGCGCGTGAAAGCCAGAAGTTCGCTGCCGCCTGGGTGAGAAAGAACGGTCCCTTGACGTTGATGGCGATCAGGCGGTCGAAACTCTCTTCCCCGGTCTCCAGCACGTCCTTGCGCTCGAGGGGCGCCACACCGGCGTTATTGACGAGCAAATCGATCCAGCCGAAAGCCCCCACCACCTCGGTGAGCAAACGCGCGCGCTCTTCGCGACGGGAAATATCGGCCTGGCAGGTGATGAACTTTGCTTCTGGCGAAGGCGCGGCTGTCTGGCAGAGCTTCTGGCACTCCCCGGCGGCCGCGACGTTGCCTACGAAGTTGATTGCGACGCTCCAACCGAGACGCGCCAGCGCCACGGCGATTCCGCGGCCGATGCCGCGCGACGCGCCCGTCACCAGCGCCACGGGAGGGGAGGACATAGACGGCGATTGTACAAACTTCGCTGCGCAATTGACAGCAGATGTATTAGATTCTTGCGAGGCCCGCGAGCCATGCTTGCAGGGCGGAAGCACCCAAGCGCAGAGGTCAAGAAATGAAATCGCACACCGAATACCTGTGGTTCAATACCAAGAAGCAGCGCGAATTTATCAACATTACGAACGAGGTGGAGAAGGCGCTGGCGAAGTCGCAGATCAAGGAAGGACTGATCCTTGCTTCGGCGATGCACATCACCGCCGGGGTTTACATCAACGACGCCGAGGACGGGCTGATCGCCGACATCGAAGAGTGGTTGGAAAAACTGGCGCCCTTCCGCCGCGACTACCGTCATCACCGGACCGGCGAAACGAACGGTGACGCGCATCTCAAGAACCTGCTCGTGGGCCATCAAGTTCTCGTTCCGGTGACGAACGGAAAGCTCGACCTCGGCCCCTGGCAGCAGGTTTATTACGCGGAGTTCGACGGGCAACGCCGCAAGCGCGTGCTCATCAAAGTGATTGGCGAGTAGGCGCGCAGCGTCACGGGTTGTGCGGGCGGCGGGCGGCGCCACTGCAACCTGATCTACATGGAGGGATTCATGCTTCGCGCTCAATTGGGAGCGCTGGCGATGGCCAGCCTGGCGCTCGTCCTGACAATTTCGGTGCGTACGGAGGGTTCAATGGCTGGTGTCCCCGCGACCGCCCCGCCAAGCGCGGGCGAGGAACTCCGCAAGTTCCTTGCCGCGGAGTGGGACTACGAGATGCAGCGCGACCCGGTTCGCGCTTCGGAACTGGGGGACCGGCGATGGAACGACCGCTGGCCGGACCGGAGCCTGGAGAGTTATGCGGCGGATCGCGCGCACCGCCTCGCGGCGATCGAGAGGCTCAAGACCATCGATCGGGGTGCGCTCTCACCCGCCGACCAGTTGAACTACGACGTCTTCAAGCAGCAGTATGAACGCCAGATCGAAGAGAATTCCTTGCACTGGTTCCTCATCCCCTTGGACCAGCGGGAGGGGATCCAAACGGAATACCTGCTCGGCGATCAACTCCGCTTCGAGACGGCAAGAGACTACGAGGACTGGCTGGCGCGGCTGCGGGCCTTCCCGCCCTACATGGACCAAACCATTACCCTGATGCGGGAGGGTATGAAAGAGCACATCCTGCTGCCGAGGATCATTCTGGAGCGTGTGCAGGGGCAGATCGGCAAGCAGATGGTGAGCGATCCCGCCTCGAGCGATTTCTACAAACCCTTCCGGCAGTTTCCGGAGGGCATCGCGGAGGCGGAGCGAGAGCGACTCGCGCGGGAGGCTCGCGCCGCCGTCAATGACCGCGTAGTGCCCGCCTTCCGGCGCTTTCAGGAATTCTTCCGCGACGAGTACCTACCCGCCTGTTTCGAGAAGGTGGGGATTTGGCAAATCCCTCATGGCCGGGAAATGTACGCCTTCTTCGCGCGCAAGTTCACGACCACCTCGCTGACCCCGGCGGAAATCCACGCCCTCGGGCTGCGCGAGGTCGAGCGCATTCGCGGCGAGATGCAGAAGGTGATGGATCAGACAGGCTTCAAGGGCTCGCGCGCGGAGTTCTTCCGGTACCTGCGCACCGACCCGCAGTTTCACTACAATTTGCCGGACGAACTCCTCATGGCTTATCGGGCGACCGCCAAGCGGATTGACCCGAACCTCGTCAAGGTATTTCGAACGCTGCCGCGCATGCCCTACGGCGTCCAACCCATCGCCGACGCCGTCGCGCCCGACACCACGGCCGCCTATTACCGTCTGCCCGCCGCCGACGGCTCGCGCGCCGGCACGTTCATGGTGAATCTTTACCAGCCTGAGGCACGCCCCAAATGGGAAATGATGGCGCTGGCATTGCACGAGTCGGTGCCCGGCCATCACCTGCAGATTGCGCTGGCGATGGAGGAGAAGGACCTTCCCGACTTCCGGCGCTACACCTATCTCGAGGTCTTTGGCGAAGGCTGGGCCCTTTATGCGGAATCTCTCGGCGAGGAAATGGGGCTCTACGACGATCCCTATTCCAAGTTCGGCGAGCTCACCTACGACATGTGGCGCGCCGTCCGCCTGGTGATCGACACGGGGATCCACGAGATGCGCTGGACCCGCCAGCAGGCCATCGACTACTTCATGGAGAACGCCCCCAAGACCGAACTTGATGTGACCAACGAAGTTGACCGGTACATCGCCTGGCCCGGGCAGGCATTGGCCTACAAAATCGGCCAGCTCAAGATTAAGGAGCTGCGCGCCCGCGCTCAAAAGGAATTGGGATCAAGGTTCGACCTGCGGGAATTTCATGAGGTGGTACTGCAGAACGGCGCCCTGCCGCTCAATATTCTGGAGCAGGTGGTTGGCCGGTGGATCGTCGTACGGAAACAGCAGCCCTAGCCGCGGTCCCGGATTAGTCGTTGTGGTTCCTGAGCGGCGCCGCTACTTCGCCTCCCCCGGAGATTTTTCTTCCGGCCTGTCGAAGAGCTTGGGGTCGAGAGCAGGATTGATTTCGATTTCCTGGATTTCGACCGAGGATTCCTTCTCGCCGCCGCGCGTCGTAACCTCTCTGAAGGGGAACGTCAGGTCCTGGACCTGTTTCCAGTCGGAGTAGTCCGTGACTTTCTCCGACGGCCCTTCCGATCCCGCTTCCTGGGCCGACACGCGCAGGATATGGCCGCTCGCCGGATCCACAAACCAGCGCATCTGCGCCCCGTCCGCGTTCACGTCGAGGATGCGGGCGTCCACTTCGCCGATCTTTTCAGACCCGCTCGCCGCGAAAGTGAACTTGGGGTCGTCCGCGTGCTGGACGATAAACAGCGGGTCGCGCTTGAACTCGGCCAGCATCTCATCTCTTTGGGAAGAGGGAAGGTCGCGGCTTCCCCGCGGGCCCTTCATGAAGGCGGCAGAGGGAGAAGTCACCATAATCATCTCGCCCATGGGTGTGGTCATCTTCTGCCAAAGCCGGTCGGGCGGGACAGTCACCTGCTCGGCCCCCAGAGTGATTTCACCCTGAGGAGTATTCATCTGAACGGTCACCCTCTGGCGGAGGGCCTTCACCGCCTTGACCTTTTGGGCGTCGCCCAGCCCTGCGGCCACCTTGGCGAGCAGAGCGCGCCCCTCAGCGTTCGAGGTGGCGGCGGGTCCCGTCTTCTTTGCCCCCGGCATTTCGGGAATGGAAATGTCCAGCGTCGCTACGGGCCCGAATGTGGAAAGTGGCCGGTCAAAATCGGCAGCCTTGCCGACCACCAAAATCGCCAGCCGGTCTTTGTGGATGTACTGGCGCGCCACGCGCGCGACATCCGCCTGGGTCACCTTCTCGATGCCCGCCCGGTAACGCTCCAGGAAGTCCGCCGGGTAGCCGTAGAATTCATAAGTCATCCGCTCGCGGAGCACCTTCTGCTTCGAGTCCATGCTGAAGATGAAGGAATTCAGGATGGCGTCTTTGGATTTCTTCAGTTCCTCCGCCGTGGGCGGATTCTTCGTCAGACCGTCCACTTCCTCGAGGAGAGCGTCGATGGCCGCGGCGGTGGTGCTGCTCTTGGTTCCCGTCCCCACCTGGAAAACGCCGGGATGATCGTACGCCGCCCCCACGCTGCCGAAGACATAGTAGGCCAATCCCTTTTTGGTGCGGACGTTCGATACCAGCCGTGAGGAAAAGCTGCCCCCGAAGAAATCGTTCAGAACTTCCACGGCATAGTAATCGGGGTTGTCGCGCCTCGTCCCCAGATGCACCATGCGGATGGAGCTCTGGTTTAGGTCATCTTTGGGGACGAAGTAGACGCCCGGCTTAGGCTCGGAAATGGGAATCTCAATCTTCTTTGCCGCCGGGCCCTGAGGCCAGGCATCGAAGGCCTTGCGGAGCTTCGCTTCCATCGCCGCCGAATCGAAGTCGCCCACGATGCCCAGGATGATGTTGTTGGGATGGACGTGAGTCTGGTGCCAGTTCGCCAGGTCTTCGCGCGTGACCGCCGCCACCGTGGCGTATTCCGGCGCGCGGGCGTAAGGTGAATTCGCGCCGTAAGCCAGCTTCGTCGCTTCGCGCGAGGCAATCTGCATGGGATTGTCGTTGCGCCGCGAGATTTCTGCGCGGAGCTGCTGCTTGGCCAGATCGATCTTGTCCGACCGGAATTCCGGGTCACGCAGGACCTCCAGCCAGACTTTGAAAACATCGTCCAAATCGCCTTTCAAACACGACCAGGAAATGGTGGTCGAATCGCCGCCGTCGTCGGTTTCGACTTTCGCCGCGCGCGCTTCCAGGTAGTCGTCCAGCTCGTCACCCGTTCGGGTCTTCGTTCCCCCGGTGCGCCAGGCCTCACCGTAAATGCTCACCAGACCCACTTTGTCTGCGGATTCTTCCCGCGAACCGCCGCGAATCATCGCTGTTCCGCCAACCAATGGCAGCTCGTGGTCCTCCTGAAGGAAGACAATCATGCCGTTCGGCAAGACTAACCGTCGCGGCTGCTGGGGCTTGAATTCGTGCAGGGGCGGGATTGGAACCTGTTTCCAATCGGTGGCCTGGCCGTGCGCGGGTGGCGCCCCGACCAGCAGAATCAGGAGCATGGCCAGGAGCACGTTGGCAGAGATTCGGGTTTTCACTGTGTAGCCTCCTGGGTCGACCGGCCCGCGAGCTGCGTGGACTCAATCTTGCCCACGGTGCGATTGCTCGCTACAAATGTCTTGTTCGCGACGCGGCGAATGTCGGCTTTGGTAACCTTGTCGAGATTGGCGACCTGTTTGAACAGTTCCCGCCAGTCGCCGAAAAGCGCCTGCATCGACGCCAGTTGTTGAGCCAGTCCTTCGTTGCTAGCCAGCTGTCGGATTAAGTCGGCCTTGGCGCGAGTCGTGATCATCTTCAGCTCTTCGTCGCTGATGTCCTGGTTCTTCAGCCGCTCGATCTCGGCGCGGACCGCCTGGCCGATTTCATCCGGCGTGTGTCCGGGCGCGGGGACGGCAAAGAAGACAAACAGGTTGGGATACTTGGGGCCGGGAAAGTCGTTGAAGCCACCAGCAAAGGCGGCGATCTTCTTATCTCGGACGAGTGCGCGGTAGAGGCGCGACACGCGGCCGTTGGACATCAAATCCTGGATGGAATCGTAGACGGCTTCGTCGGCGTCACGCGCATCGGGTTTGTGATAGCCCTCGATGAACCAGGGCTGAGTGGCCTCCCGCAAGGTGACCTCGCGCTCGGCATTCTGCGGGGGCTCGATCGTCCGCAGCGGCTCCGGCTTGTTTCCGGCGGGCAGGCGTCCGAAATACTCCTCCACGAGGGGAAGGACTTCGCTCGCCTTCACGTCGCCCACGATCGCCACGACCATGTTGGCGGGAACGTAATTCTGATTGTAGAAATTCGCGGCGTCGGTGGCGGAAAACGCCTGCAGGTCGGAAGCCCAGCCCACCACCGGGCGGCGGTAAGGATGGGCGATGAAGGCCGAGCCCAGGAATTGCTCGATCAAGCGTCCCGTGGGAGAGCTGTCACTCCGCATGCGGCGCTCCTCGAAAACCACATCGCGCTCCCGGTAGAACTCGCGCATCACAGGATGGAGGAAGCGCTCCGATTCGAGGTAGGCCCAGAGCTCCAGTCGGTTGGAAGGAAAGGAATAGTGGTAGGCGGTCTCGTCGCTGGAAGTGAAGGCGTTGAGGCCCGCGCCGCCCTCCCGCTCGACGATCTCGCCGAATTCGTTCTTCACCACGTACTTGTCGGCGTCGGCGATGGCGTCCTTCCAGCCCTTCTCCAGTTCCGCCACCCTCTTCTCATCGCGCCCGACGTCGCGGCGGCGCTCGAGGTCGTAGGCGGCGTAAGCCTGTTCCACCTTCTCCAGGGCCACTTTTTCCGCGGCGAAATCCGTCGTCCCGATCTTGTCCGTGCCCTTGAAAGCCATGTGCTCGAACATGTGCGCCAGGCCGGTGATGCCCGGCACCTCGCGGTCCGCGCCCACGTTCACGTGGGTGAAAAAGGAGAAGACCGGCGCCTCCGGGCGCTCGCAGACGATGACCGTGAGGCCGTTCGCAAGGACTTTGGTCGAGACACGCTTCTCAAAAGAAGACAAATCCTGGGCGCGCGCCATCCCGGAGAATCCGACGAAGAGAACGAGCAGCGCCACCCGGCGGAATTGAACCGTGTTCATAGGAGATGACCCTCGTTGAATGATTCTGCGAACAGACCGCATGATTGAATTAGCTTAGACGCACACTGTAGCAGAAAAGTTCCCTGGGCGCGGGCCGTTTTGCAGGCGCCAATATCGGCAGGGCCGGGCCAGAGCGCGATTAGGGTAGAATGACGGATGGCCCGGCCGGGGTTCCGGCCCAGGGCTGATTCTCCATGCCACCCATCGTTGATGTGCACGACCTGTGCAAGGATTTCCGCACCTTCCGCCGCCGTGAAGGCGTCTGGGGCGCGCTGCAAAACCTCTTCGTGCGCGAATACATCACCGTGCACGCCGTTGATCGCATCAGCTTCACCATCGAGCCGGGCGAGATGGTGGGCTACATCGGGGCGAACGGCGCGGGCAAATCCACGACCATCAAAATGCTGACCGGCATCCTGGTGCCGACAAGCGGCAAAGTGGAAGCGGGCGGATTCGTTCCCTATCGCGACCGGAGCCGCTACACGAAGCGCATCGGTGTGGTCTTCGGCCAGCGGACGCAACTCTGGTGGGACATCGCGGTCATCGAGTCTTTCAAGCTGCTCAAGGAAATCTACGAAGTCCCCGAGGCCGACTACCGCCGGCGCATGGACGTCTTCGCGGAGATTCTGGGCGTGAAGGATTATCTCCACACGCCGGTGCGCAAACTGAGCCTGGGCGAGCGCATGCGCTGCGACCTGGCGGCGTCGCTGCTCCACAATCCCCCGCTGCTCTTCCTCGACGAGCCCACCATCGGCCTCGACGTCGTCGCCAAGGACCATATCCGCGAATTCCTGAAGGAGATTAATCGCACCGAACGCACCACCGTGCTCCTCACCACGCACGACCTCTCGGATATCGAGGAATTGTGCAAGCGGATCATGATCATCGACAAAGGCAGGCTGCTCTTTGACGGGCCCCTGGCGCTGATGAAACAGCGCCTGGCGAAATTCAACCAGATCAAGTTCTTCCTCAAGGACCGCAGCCAGGTGCCGAAGCTGGCCCAGGTCATGAGCGACGGCATCCAGTGCGAGCGCGTCGATGAGCTGACCTACCTGATGAGGTTCAACCGCGATCAGCACTCGAGCGCCGAGGTCATTCGCAACCTGGTGAACACGCTTGAGGTCCGGGACATCCTGGTCGAGGAAGAGCCCATCGAAGCCCTGGTGAAACGGATTTATCTGAGTGGTGAGGTGGCCTAGAGGCGGTCAGGAGTGCGACGAAGAGCAGCAGGATTTGTCGCATCCCTCGCAAATGAAGGCCCAGTGAGGAGGATAACAAATGAACCGTCCGGCGCGATTTCTCTGCCCGATTCTATGCGGCGTACTCGCTTTTGGAATCACAGGGAACGCGTGGCCTGGGTCATCAAAGAAGCCACCCGGCCTAATTCCCCCAAATGGTGTCACCTGCTTCGACTCTCGATCCAAGAAGCCGGCTAGGTCGCAATCTTCCAAAAGCCCTATTCTTGTTTCTCCGGACGGACAGTATCGCGCTTTTACCGAAAATAAAGCGACTGCCTTCACACCTCCTATACCTGAACTATTCAGGCTTCGTGACGTGGATTGCGTTAATACTTCGCGGCTGCTTGTTGCAGGACCCGGAAAGCAGCCGTTTCTCATGAGGTATATGGCGGAGCCCACAACCGACATTCTGGGCAATTCAATCCAAATCGTGGATTGGTCGCCGGACAGCCGTTTTCTGCTGCTTATGGTTTGGACTTGGCAATACGCCTCTGACTTCGGGAGCGAGGGCATTCGAATACTCGACGTTCAATCCGGGGCGTCCGAGGCAGGTATGTTGAGTGACGCGATGCGCAGCCCATCAGGAGGCACGTGCAGCTTCGATGTTAAAGCTCTGGGGTTTTCGCCCGAAGGCAACGTCGTGTTTCGCATATGGCCGACTTATGAAGATTTGGGAAATGAACCTGATTTCGATTCATGTGTCAAGAAGGATGGGTTGCGGCTCTTCGACATCAAGAAGCGAGTCGTCACCCCGCTTCCAGACGACTACCAAGTCCTGCACTATGGGAGACGAGATGCTCGAGCCGCAAAATGACCGGTTCATGCAACCGCCAGCCCTCTCGTTCTCAAAATCATGATGAGCGCCGACAGGCTTCCCTCACATTCGCGGCCGACTTTGGCTAGCGCATCGCTCACACACCAGGGGCGCGTTTATGCGGAATTCGTGCGCATGGGTTTCGTCAACATGCTCGCCTACCGGCTGCGCTATTACACCGGAATCGTCACTTACCTTATCTATGTCTCGGTGTACTACTTCATCTGGAAGGCGATCTACGAGCACGCGGCGAGCATCGAGGGTTTTGATTTCGGCCACATGCTGACCTACATCGCGGTGGGATGGATCATCCGCTCGTTTTACTTCAACAACATCGACCAGGACATGGCCTACGCGGTGACGGAGGGCAAGCTGGCGATGGATATGATCAAGCCCGTCAGCCTGCAGTTGATGTCCGTGGCCATTGCATTCGGCGAATCGCTCTTCCGGCTGGCCCTGCTCACCGTGCCGACGGCCGTGGTGCTCCTGCTCGTTTATCCCATCCGGCGGCCGGCGAGCGCCATTCATTTCGCCGGATTCTTTGCCAGCGTGCTGCTGAGTTTCTTCATCGTCGCCGCCATCAATTTCACTGTGGGCACGTTTGCCATCCGGCTGAAGTCCATCCTGGGGTTGCTGCGCGCCAAGTACTTCCTGCTGGAACTCTTTTCCGGCCTGCTGATTCCGATTTCCTTCTTTCCGGAAATCTTCCAGAAGATTTTCAGTGTGCTGCCGTTCCAGTACATCAGCTATATTCCAGTCTTGATCTACCTGGGCAAGATCAGTGGCGTGGCGATTCTGAAATCACTTGCCTTGCAGGTATTCTGGATTGGAGTGTTGCTCGCCGTCGGCGCCGCGATGTGGCGCTGGTCGAGCCGCAAGATCACCATCCAGGGAGGGTGAGGGAAGTAGGAAGTAGGAAGTAGGAAGTAGGAAGTAGGAAGTAGGCTTGAAACAGTATGCGGGACTCTTACAGAGCGAAGGAGATGAATCGTATGAAACGTCGCTCGATCGGCATTCTCGTATTAGCCTTAATTGCAGCGCCCGTTTTGGTGGCCCAGGAAGAGCACTCGCCTTACCCAACGCTCGCCATCGCATCGGCCGCGCCCGACTTCTGCCTGCCGGGCATCGACGACAAGACTCACTGCCTGAAGGATTACGCTGCAAGCAAGGTCCTGGTCATCGTCTTCACCTGCGACCACTGCCCTACGGCGCAGCTGTATGAGAGCCGGATCAAGAAGCTTGCCGACGACTATCGCGGCCGCGACGTGGCGCTGGTGACCATCGAGCCCAACGCGCCGGACGCCGTGCGGCTGGACGAAATGGGCTATACCGACGTCAGCGATTCCTTTGAGGAGATGAAGATTCGCGCCGCCCACCGGCATTTCAATTTCCCTTACCTCTATGACGGAGAAACGCAGAAGGCGGCGCGCGCTTACGGGCCGACCACCACGCCGCATGTGTTTATCTTCGATTCCGGGCGCCACCTGCGTTACGAGGGCCGGGTTGACGATAATCCCCGCGAGGCGTATGTGAAGCACCACGACACCCGCGATGCCATCGAAGCCCTCCTGGCCGGCCAGCCAGTGGCAGTGGCGAAAACTCCCTCCTTCGGATGCTCGACGAAATGGGCCTACAAGTCGGAAGGACGAAAAGAGGAGATGGCTGAAATCGAGAAGGAACCTGTCACGGTGAAGCTGGCCAGCGCCGAAGATTTGAAGGCCCTGCGCAAGAACCCCACCGGGAAGTTGTTGCTGGTGGATTTCTGGGCGACCTGGTGCGGCCCCTGCGTCAAGGAATTTCCTGATTTTCAGACGATGTACCGCATGTACCGCCACCGACCCTTCACCCTGGTCACCGTGAGCACCAACTACCCCGACGCGGAAAAGGGGGTGCTCCGGGTCCTCAAGGAGCAACACGCATCGAGCAGCAACCTGCTGTTTGGAGACATGGACATCTACAAATTGATGGCAGCCTTCGACCCGGATTGGAATGGAGCCGTTCCCTACACGATGCTCATCAAACCGGACGGTGAGGTGGTCTACAAGTTCCAGGGCGAGATCGACGCCCTGAAGCTGAAGCGCCTCATCATTGCCAATCTCCCGGATGACGATTACGTCGGCCACCAGGCGTTGTGGCAGGCAAAGGATTGAACTCGCCGCCTGCTCGGCTGGCTCATTTTGTGAGCTCGCCCGGGTTGCGCCAATCTTCTTCGGTGATGTGGCCGACAAAGAGGGGCTTCGAGAGCCCTTTGCGTTCAAACCAAATGAGGAACGGCCGGTTGATGATGTGCGGAGGCTTGAAACGCAGGGCCGCGCCCGATACGGTAAGAACCACGGCGCTTTCAGCTCGCGCGCCGAGTTCATTCATGCGTAGGCGGGTCTGCTGAAGGGCCCTGTCGATCCTTGCGAGTTCGCCCCGGACCTCGGTGGTTTCCAGCCCGACCAGCCAGTCGACGTCAACACGCTGGTCGAGATCGACCATCGGGAAAATGAGACCCTCGAATTCATCCGTAGGTTTCAGGGCGCGCGAAAATTCTTGGGACTTGGCGACCAGGTCGAAATTGGCATGCGGATCGTCGAGCATCGTCATATAAACCCTGTCCTGGGACTTCGTCTTGAGGCTGGCAATAGGATACTTGTGGCGCGCCGCGCGGAAAAAAGCCACGTGCTTCGAGGCAATCAACACGGCGGGATATCCCTCTGCGGGGAGAGGGCGACTCTCCTGTCGTGAAGCCCAGCTGGATTTCAGACGGTCCAGCCAACTGCTCGCCACGGGAGACGCGTCCTCGCCAAGTTTCTCCCTGGTAATGGTCGTAACGTGCCCCTTTTCCATCCACTCCACGAGCAGATCCAGAACACTGGCCGTGCCGAAATTGCGGGGGCCGAAAGGAGGAATCTTAATGGGAAAACCGCGCTGGGTCAGGAAGGCAGTGATTTCGGCAGCGTCCCAGGACGCCAGGCTTTCGATTTCGGGGACTTTCTCGTGGCGACAGGCAGCAAAATACTCCTTGAGAAACCGTGTCTGCATTTCGTTGACGGGTTTCCACTGACGGTCCGCTCCGAGGATCTTTTCGGCTTCGACGAGGGCAGTCACGATGGGGTAAGTCACGACCGTCGTACTCATATGTCTGCTCCGGATAGACACCAACACAGCGGGCGCAGTCAAACGTGCTTATGTGGTCGAAGATCTATGAAGGATTATAACTCCTGCAGATTTCAAGCGCTGTGAAAAGACATCTCAGACTCTTCCTCCTCTACTTCGCGCAGTACGCCAAGGTGCGCATGGCGTACAAGGCGGATTTCTTTATCGCTGTCTTCTCCTCGATGGCGGCGACGGTGCTGGGCTTCGGGTTCGTGCTGGTGCTGTTTTCCAAAATTCCCAAACTCCAGGACTGGTCGTTCTACGAAGTGCTTTTCCTCTACGGTTTCTCGCTCATCCCCCTCGGATTCTTCAATATCGTCAGTTGGAACCTCTACGAGTTTGGCGACATCTACATCATCCAGGGCCGCTTCGACCGCATCCTGCTGCGGCCGGTGGACACACTGTTTCAAATCCTCTTCGAGAAGTTCCGACTGGAATCCCTGCAGGAAGTGATCACGGGAGTGGCCGTGATCGGTATCTGCGTAAACCGCCTGGGGCTACCGTGGAAGCCTTCGGATTATCTCTGGTTTGTGCTGATGGTGGTCTGCGGTGCGGTCATCTATATTTCGGTTTTCCTCTCTCTCACCGCCGTGTCCTTCTGGTTCGAAGACCGGGTGGGAATCGTCCCGCCGGTGTTCAACATGCTCACCTTCGGACGCTATCCGCTGACCATCTACAACCTCTTCATCCAGTTCTTGCTGAGCTGGATTATCCCTTTCGCCTTCGCGTCGTTTTATCCCACTACGTACTTTCTCCGCCGGGAGGCCTTCGCCGCGCAGGTCCATCTCGTACCCGTTGTGGCCGTGATCTTTGGAGTGCTGGCGCGTGTGGTGTGGAACGGCGGTGTGCGCAACTACAGCAGCACGGGTTCATAGGGCCAGCGCTTCGTCGTAAACAGCGCAGGTCAGCTCGGCGGTGCGGCGCCAGGTAAATTCGCAGGCGCGCGCAAGGCCGCGCTCGATGAGGGAGCGCCGCAGCGCTTCGTCCTCGACGATGCGCTGGACGTTCTCGGCCATGCCCTGCGGGTCGTGCGGTTCTGCGTAGAGGGCCGCGTCGCCGCCGACCTCGGGGAGCGCCGAAGTGTTCGCCGCTACGACCGGCAGGCCGCGAGTCATCGCCTCGAGCACTGGCAACCCAAAACCCTCTTCCAGAGACGGAAACAGAAGTACATTCGCTGCCTGATAAAGCTCCGCGAGCCTTTTCGCCGTGACGTGACCCAGCGTGACGACGCGCGCGCCGGCGGGGTCCTTGCGAATGAACTCGTGCACCGCCTCGCTGCCGTAGCCGTTGCCACCCACGAGGACCAGCCGGTACCTTTCCGGCAGCGAAGCGACGGCGCGTATGGCGCTGATGAGGTTCTTGCGGGTCTGCAGCACCCCCACCGAGAGCACCATGACCTTGCCCGGCCCCACCAGGGCCTCACGGACGCTCGCCAGTTCGTCCTCCGACATCCTCGGCTCGGGGGGATCGACCCCCTCCGGTGTGACGCGAATCTTCTCCCGCTCAACGCCGACGTGCTCGACGAGCTGGTCCGCGGTGTAGTGCGATGGCGTGATCACGCGCGCCGCGCGCCCGACGGCCTCACGCAGCAGGGTGGAGAACTTGCGCTGAAATTCCAGCGTGGAATAGTCGCGGCTGGTAATCGGGAAAACATCGTGGACGGTCACGACCTCTTTCTTGAACCGGAACGCCGGGGGGCGCTGGGCAAGGCTATGGAAGAGATCGGCCTGCCAAGGCAGCCAGAAGGTGACCATGTCCTGATAGAGGCGGGTCGAGAACCTGGGACCGGCCTCACCGCCCGCCGCCACGGGTCGCAGGAACTCCTGCCGCTGCGGGAAGCGTGACAAGCGATAGCAGAGCAGATACCGGTGAGCGACCGGAAGCGTGGCGAGGGCCTCAATCAGCCGGCGCGAGTAAGTCGCCACGCCCGACGGCTGCGGGTCAATGGTGTACGTGGCGTCGATGGCGATAGTGGACATGGGAGAGCAGTGGACAGTGGTCAGTGCACAACGAACAGTGAATCGCGGGTGGCGCAGACATTGTTGTTTAATGTCTGCGATCCGCGAAGCGTGAATTCCTTGAGACGCCGGCTGGCGCAAACTTTGGGTCTGCGATGATTGCATCCCTTGGGCCTGAGGCGCGCAGTCCTGAACTGGAAGCTCTGCGCCAGCCGCGTAGACATCACAGATCGATGTCGGCGCCAGCACTCCCTGCCGCTGTTAATTACCCGTATAGTAGACGCCTTCTCTATTGAGGTTGGCCCAAATCCATGGGAGCACCTCAGAACTAGACTTGCAGCCGCCTAGTCGGCCCATGCAGTCCAGTTTGAAATCATACACTCCCTCCAGGACGTCTTCAGGGACACCGAGATCGATTCTGATGGTAGTCCAACGGCTACCCACGCGGGCGGAGAACCATCCATCCGCTTCTGACAAGCGCTCTGTGACAGAGAGGGCAAAATCCCTGCCCCGAGAATCAAATCCTGCGCCATTCATACAAACAACTCCGCCATACACCCTCAGGAATACGCCGAATCGCTCATCTGGGGCCAGCCGGAGCTTCGTTAGCATGGGGTGGTCAAACTCGAAAACAAACTCTTCCGCGCCAATCGAGCACGGGTCCAAATACTTTGGATCAATCCCAAAGCGGCCCGGGTCCGAGATGATGAGCGAAGCCTTCGGATCGGGCCTGCGAAGCTTCCCCCCATAGCGGTTTGCCAAATCCAAAACCTGCTGGCGAGTTGCAGTGCCGGACCTAAGACTCCGCGACGCCTGTAGGAGAGATTCTGCCCGAATTCGAGCCTCACGCGCTTGCCGTAACGCAATCCAGCCTAATGCCAGATAAAGGATGGCAAGAAACAGGCAAGCAACGCCAAACCATTTTGATATTCGACGCATAGCCATTCGTTGTGGCCAGGAACTTCGGGCTATCTTCCAAAGATCAAACCGTCTAACAGTCCCCTCAACGTGCAACCAATCCCATTAACCAGGACGCCTTCCAAACGTGGATGGTGCAGACCTTGCAGTTCAGAGCCTGTCTCAAAACTCGGAGTGTGGAAGGTGGAGTGCTAAGTGAATCAGCATGAGCCAAGAGATACGAGCCAACTACGATCAGATCGATTTGCTACCGCAGTGTTTGGAAGAC
>JBEKUI010000036.1:0-23150 GCA_049515175.1 Terriglobia bacterium | reverse complement strand
CTCGGGAATCAAATTCAGATAGGGGAAAAAGGCGGCGCGGCCGGAACTCAGCTGCAACTTGCCAAACTCTCCATCGCTGAGGGGCGGCCAAGCGAGGGAGAGCGGTCCGTCAGGAGGGCTGTGGTGGAGTTCCGGAAGGAACGGTCCCGCGATAGTGAGGCATCTGCCCGCGAAGTCCTCGCGCGGTCTCTACTTGCACAAGGCAAGCTCGCGGAGGCACGAAAGGTTATTGACCGCGCCACAACTCTTGCCGCCGCCTCACTGGACCTGGATGTCCGACTGCCTCTTGCGATCACCTCCGCGCGCATAGGTGCTGCTTCCGGAAATATTGGAGTGGCCACAAGAACGCTTGACGCAACGCTTGCGGATGGGAAGAAGTTCAGCTTTCTCGAGTATGAGCTTGAGGCCCGTCTTGCGCTAGGCGAGATCGAAATAAAATCCGGCAAGTCCGCTTCGGGGCGCGCGCGTCTCGAAGCTCTCGAAAAGGATGCGAGGGCAAAAGGATTCGGCCTCATTGCCAGGGAGGCAGCCGAGGCCCTGAAGTAGAGTGCGGCTTGATCCGGCTGGCACTCTTTCTTCCTCCCCCACTCGGCCGAAAAACGTGTGAGACTGTTGAAAAAGTCGGTGGAATGTGAGCCGATTGTTCTTTGTGACTTTGTTCTTATGTGCTAATATGCACGCAGAATGCCGGCGCGCCGCTCGAGCCCCCATCTTCGGAAGGTCCGACAGCATTTCCAGGCCTTAGCCCGGCTCTTGCCCATGGTGGCGGGGTCGTTGGTGGGGCAGTATGTGACCTGTGGGAAGCCCCGCTGCCGCTGCACTCGGGGGCAGAAACACGGCCCCTTCTACTACCTGTATTGGAAGGAGCAAGGGCGAAGCCGCTCGTTGTATGTGCCCCGGGAGAAGGTGAGCCAATTGCGCCGCCAGATTCGAAACTACCGCCGTTTCCAGACCGAGTTGACGGGCTCGCTGCAGCGTCAGCTCCGGGATTGGCAACGGAGGGTTAGGGTTTAGGGGCGGACCAATTCCCCAGCACCTAGAACCCAGTTCCGAGTGCCCGGTTCCCAGTTCCCAGTGGCCAGCGCCTGGCGATAGTCGTAATAACAAATATAGCGTGCAGAAAAATCATTCCTTGGATACACGCGCTGCCTCCAGGAGATCGTTCAGGATTTGGAGGCGCTCGGGCCCCAGGTGGCCCAGCAGGCGTTGATGGAGCGCGGAAATCGGCTCGTCAAGGGTGCTCAGGATCGGCAGTCCCGCCGGGGTGATGCGCGTGGTGATGACGCGGCGGTCGCGCTGCTGGCGCTCGCGCTTGATGAGTTCGCGGCGCTCCAGGCGGTCGAGCAGGCGCGTGACGTTCGGGTCGCGCGGGCATGGATTCCTAGACCGAATATCAAACTGACAACGACAAGCCCTGTGCCGTTTCAAGAGGAAAACAGCCATAAGGGAGAGTTCTGAAGTCGTCCACTAGGGCGTACCATTCTGCTTGTTCCTGCGAAGGGCTTACGACGATTCCTAGGTTCAGATCAGTTGCCATTCCTGCAGGTGGGACTATAATGGCCCAGTAACAGAAGTCTCCTGCCCGAGAGACCCTCGCCGTCCACTCGACGAATTTCAGGGAGGTGTCCGCATGAAAGACACCCTTCGGTTCAAACTCAATGGAAAGGCCGTGAGTCTTGCAGTCGACCCCGGCCGCTCGCTGCTGTGGGTCCTGCGTTATGACCTGGGGCTGACGGGCAGCAAGTATGGTTGCGGAGAGGGTCTCTGCGGCGCTTGCACAGTGCTGGTTGACCGCAAAGCCGTGCGTTCGTGCGTGCTGGAGATGAAAGACGTGGCGGGCAAGGAGGTCACGACCATCGAGGGCCTGGAGCAGAGCGGCGACCTTCACCCCTTGCAGAAGGCCTTCGTCGAGCATGACGCCTTGCAGTGCGGCTACTGCACGCCGGGAATGATCATGAACGCTTACAGCTTGTTGCTCAATACTCCTCAACCCTCTCGCAGCCAGATTATCGAGCAAATGGACGGCAACCTGTGCCGCTGCGGGGCACATAAGCGGATTGTCCTGGCCATACAGACGGCCGCCAAGGAGATGGGAGGGAGTGCGCGATGAGAACCTTTGACGCGAGACCACGGAGTCTTGAAGAAGAGAACCTGGAACTTGACTTCTCCGACGTGACGGGCGAAGCAGGGCCGACGTTTCCGCTCGATCGCCGCGAGTTCCTGAAACTGGTGGGTGGAGGCATCGTCATCTGCTTCACCGTTCCCCATTCGCTGGCCATTCAGGATGGCGAGCGACGCCGCGGCGGGGGACAGCAACTTCCCCAGGATTTCAACGCCTTTCTCAGGATCGGAGAAGACGGCCGCGTCACCGGGTTTACCGGAAAAGTCGAACTGGGCCAGGGAGTCATCACCTCTCTCGCCCAAATGCTGGCCGACGAGCTCGACGTTTCCCTGGATTCAGTGCACATGGTGATGGGCGATACGGATCTCTGCCCCTGGGACCGGGGAACTTTCGGCTCCATGACGACCCGCTTTTTCGGTCCTCCTTTCAGAGCGGCCGCTGCCGAGGCGAAGGCCGTGCTGGTGGAATTGGCGGCGGAACAACTGGGGGTGGCGAAAGAACGGCTCAAAACCAAAGATGGCGTCGTTTATGAGGACGCAGGGAAGAAGAAAGTCACCTACGCCGAACTCGCCAAGGGAAAGAAGATCTTGCGGCACGTGAAGGGCGCGGCACTCGAGACGTCGTCCGACTTCACGATCATCGGAAAACCTACCTTGAGAAAGGACAGCATCGACAAGGTCACCGGCAGGGCCAAGTTTTCCGGGGACCTCAAGGAGCCCGGCATGCTGTGCGCCCGCATCCTGAGACCTCCGGCTCATGGCGCCAAGCTGGTCAGCGTGGATACCTCGGGCGCCCGGGAAATCCTAGGTGTCCAGGTGATTCAGGAAGGAGACCTGATCGCAGTGCTTCACCCGAAGCCTGACATCGCGGAGAAGGCACTGGGGAGAATCAAAGCCAAGTTTGACGAGCCAAAGCCGTATGCGGACGACAAGACGATCTTTGAGCACCTGCTCAAGGTTGCGCCTGAGGGAGAAGTCGTTGTCGAAGGCGGAAGCCTCGGAGAGGGGGAAAAGGCTGCCGACCATGTGGTGGGCGAGACTTACCTGAACAGTTATGTCGCTCACGCCCCCATGGAACCGCACACGGCTCTCGCGAAAATGGAGGGGAACAAGCTGACGATCTGGGCCTCCACGCAAACGCCCTTCCCACTCAAGGAGGCGGCTGCTTCTCTATTGGGGATGCCGGTGGAGAACGTGCGGGTCATCACGCCCTTCGTGGGCGGAGGCTTTGGCGGCAAGAGCAACATCCGGCAAGCCCTTGAGGCGGCGAGGCTGGCCAAGCTGACCGGCAAGCCGATCCAGGTGGCTTGGACGCGGGCTGAGGAGTTCTTCTATGACACGTTTCGTCCCGCTGCGGTCGTCAAGATCAAGGCGGGAGTCACCCACTCCGGGTTGATTTCCTTCTGGGACTACGGCGTGTATTTCGCCGGAGCAAGAGGGTCGGAGCAGTTCTACACCATCCCGCATCATCGGACGATGGCCTATGGCTCCGGCTGGACGGGCGTACCCGGTTCACATCCCTTCGCCACAGGGCCGTGGCGAGCCCCCGGCAACAACACCAACACGCATGCCCGGGAGTCGCACATCGACGCGCTAGCCGCGAAGGCCGGAATCGACCCCGTCGAGTTCCGGCTGAAGAATCTCAAAGACGAAAGAATGCGACGCGTCTTGCAGGCGGCCGCGGAGAAATTCGGCTGGTCGCCGGCGAAAGCCCCGAGTGGGCGCGGCAATGGGGTCGCATGTGGAACTGATGTCGGCACCTACGTCGCGCACATGGCAGAAGTGGAAGTCGACAAGAACACCGGGGACGTCCGCGTTAAGCGGGTCGTCTGCGCTCAGGAAATGGGACTGTGCGTCAATCCGGAAGGTGCCAAGCTGCAGATGGAAGGCTGCATCACCATGGGCCTGGGATACGCCTTGACGGAGGAAATCCGATTCACGGGCGGGGATATCCACGACTCCAATTTTGACACTTACAAGATTCCGCGTTTCTCCTGGTTGCCGGAGATCGAGACGGTCATACTGGATGCGAGAGACTCACCGGCTCAAGGGGGCGGAGAACCGGCCGTTATCTGTATGGGCGCCTTGATTGCCAACGCTGTGTTTGATGCCACTGGTGCCCGGCTTCTGCAATTGCCTATGACACCGGAACGGATCAAAGCCGCGCTCGCCCGCGGCTGAGCAGCAGGAGATGACCGGGGAGTTATACTTGGGCGAATCGTGACTTCTTGGGAGGTTGTGGGTGACCTCAATCCAGCTCCCGGCGGCCAAAGTTCTCCTGCTTCTGGCGGTCTTTATCTCTCCGGCTGCAGCACAACAGAACGACCGGGAAACCGCCAAAGCGCCCTCCAAGCCGCGGCGCGTTTTCACCAATGACGACATGAAGGGGGCTGGTTCTCAGTCCCGCGACGGACTGCCGCAAATTCCCGGCCTGATCAAATGCGGCAAAGACCTCAGGTGCTTTCTCCAGGCTCTCGACAGCGCCACACCCGCGGCCGTCACGCGAAGCGAGACCGTGGAAGTAGGGACTGGAGTGGTAATCTCGAATTCCACTTGGTGGGCTACCCAATTCGCCGCCGATCGGTGCACTGTTTCGTTTCGCGTCGACGCGTTTGAGGCCAAGGTCAACGAGAAAGTTGTTCCGGACAGCCCCAAAGCCGCCCGCGATGGGGTCGAAATCAAACTCGGTGAAATGAGCCGGGATTTTGAGACCATACGCGGCAAGACGGGGACCTGTACTCTGGCCGTGAAGGATCTCAAAGTCTTGATGACCTCCCCTTCTTGGAGCCTGATGAGCCTCGGCCCGGCAAGCAACTTCGGCAAGAACTGCTCGGGACCGGCCTTCGACACGCCCCACGGCCCCCTGCTGAATGACAAAAAGTGAGAGAAGCCGCATCGGCTTGCCGATCGAGACAAAAAACTGCGCGGAAAGGGCTCCTTTGTTGATGAATGGCTGCACACGGTAGCCCGGCGGAAGGCCAAAAGGGAAATGCCGGATAAGTCTGCATCGGGTTCAATTTTTGGAATTGGAATCTGTGTCTCTGTACTTTTGTTTTATTTTTTTTTACATACAAATGCGCCGGTTGAAATACAGAAACATTGCAGAGGAGTTAGGGGCGGAATATCAATCGCAAGGCTTATTTAAGGCGGGCGAAATTGCCGGTTTCAGCTATGGTAGGAAATACACCATAGAAACCAGAGAAATCGCTGTTTACAAAAGTTCTTCCACCCGGACCACCATCTCAATCCGTTGTGTGAATAAAGGAATTCCTGTTCAGATGCAAGGCGGCTTTTTCAAAACTTTTCCTAATTGGAAATATGCTTATACAACGGGCGATCGAAAACAGAGGGTATTTGTTACGGACATAACTCTGCAAAATGTGCCTGTTCCGCTGGAAGAGAAATATAGATTGCAGGTCCAAGGCCTATTCCAAGAAATTGCGGTTCTTCACTTTGATTCGTTAAAAAAGGGGCACATGAGGATTCAACAAGATCAAATTTCATTTACTACCCACGGCGTCCTCAAGAACGTTGCAGCGGCAAGACAAACGATCTCGCTCTTAGCAAAAGTCGCTGATCGCATTGAATCCAACCCTGTCACTTAAAAAGCAGTTGACGGAGCAGATGTGACCTGCCTCGAAGAACGCGCAGGGTTTAGCAAACGAGCCTCGAAGCAACAGAGTCGCCTTCCGTCATCCGCATCTCGGGCCAGACGCCGCAGTGTCGAGTAAACCGATTAACTCCCGGTTTGTCGCCGACTCGGAAATAACACCAGTACCCTCCAATTCCCCCTCTGACGTTGGTGGGTGGTTGGCTGTGAAGCCGGCAAACCGGGAACTGGCCCGCTACCTGGTGAGCGGCCCACGTTGACCCAACTCGAGCGCCGGTGGCGTGCAGCACCTTGGGGCCGCTTTCTGACCGGACGCAGACATGGGGTGAGGAGAAGCACGCGACAGCAGCCTGGCGCACTCCTGTGCGCCTGCCGGTGCACTCAACTGGTTTCACGGACTTCTGTTTCAAGTCGCTAGCGCTCTACTTTGAAGCCGATCTTGATCGTGACTTGGAACTCCGTCACCTTGCCGTCGGCGATGCGGCCGCGTTCTTCGACGACTTCAAACCAGTCCATACGGCGGAGGGTCTTCGCGGCTTCAGTGACTCCCGCCCTCACCGCCTCGGCAAAACTTGTGGGCGACGTACCCACGATTTCTGTAATCTTGTAGACTCCCGGCATAAGGTTTGGGCTCCTTCTGTGAGATATGTACCCTCGGCGACAGTTATTCTAGCCTTGTTCCGCCTCCCCGGCATCAAGGGGGCTGAAATTTCCCCCGGAAAGTCCTATATTGACGGTTTGTATTTGCGTGACTTGTTTAATCTGTGGAGGCAATCATGTTTGATGTGGTGACGTTTGGGGAAGCGATGATAAGACTCGTGCCGCCGAACTTTCAGCGGCTGGAGCAGACCTCGACGCTCGATGTGCAGGTGGGTGGCGGCGAGCTGAACGTGGCGGTGGGTGTCTCGCGGCTGGGGTTGAAAAGCGCCTGGGTTTCGCGCTTGCCCAAGAATGCGCTGGGGCGGTTGATGCTCAACCGTGTGCGCCAGGCGGGGGTGGACGGCTCGCACATTGTCTGGTCGGACGGCGACCGCATGGGTCTGTACTTTGTTGAATTCGGCGCCGCGCCGCGCGCCAGTTCCGTGCTCTATGACCGCGCGCACTCGGCGATCAGCGCCATCAAGCCGGGCGAAGTCGATTGGAAGCGGGTCTACGAAGGCGCGAAGTGGGTCCACACCAGCGGCATCACGCCGGCGCTTTCTGATTCCGCCGCGGCGGTGACGCACGAGGCGCTGGTCGCGGCGAAACAGGCGGGCGCGACGGTGAGCTACGACCTGAACTATCGTGGCAAGCTCTGGCCGCCCGACAAAGCGCAGGCCGTGCAGGAGCCGCTGATGGAATATGTGGACGTGCTCATCACCACGGAAGAAGACACCAGCGTGGTCTTCAAGATCAAGGCCGAAGGGAAAACGGACGAGAAAGGGTTTCGCGAGGTCTCGGCCGATTCCTACAAAGAAGTCGCCAAGAAGCTTGCCGACAAATTCAAGTTCAAGGCGGTGGCAATTACGCTGCGCGAGAATCCCCTGGTGTGGCGCAACACCTGGACGGCCATCGCCTACGCCGAGGGAAAATACTACGACGACGTGAAGTACGAACTCGAGATCGTGGACCGCGTGGGCGGCGGCGATTCCTTCAGCGCGGGGTTCATCTACGGGCGACTGGTGAAGAATTCCTACGAGGCCGCGGTGCGCTACGGCAACGCCTTCAGCGCCCTCAAGCACACGAACCCGGGCGACTTCAATTGGGCAACGCTCCAGGAAGTGGAAGGATTGTTGAAGGGAGCGAGTTTGCGGGTGGCGAGGTGATTGGGTTCTGGGCTCTGGGGGCTGGGTTGGGGCATTGACCGATTTAGTGATTGAGTGATTTGGTGAATGAGCAGTAAAACTACTTGGTATTACGTGACTCAGGATATCCGAGTCGCGAACCCCGAACCCCTGATCCCGAGGTCCGATGAGGAGTGACTTATGGCTTGGACCAAAGAGAAAGCACTGACGAAAATCCGCGAAGTTGGGCTAGTGCCCATTGTGCGCGCGCCGTCGCCGGAAGACGCCATGCGCGCGGCGGAGGCGATCATCGCCGGCGGAATCGGCATCGCGGAAATCACCATGACCGTCCCGGGCGCGCTGAAGGTTATGGAAGCCGTCGCGGAGCGTTACGGCGACAAGGTGCTTCTGGGTGCGGGAACGATCCTCGACACGGAGACCTGCCGTGCGGCGATCCTGGCGGGCGCGGAGTTCATTGTCACTCCGTCGCTCGACGTGCGCGTCATCGAGATGGCGCGGCGCTACTCGAAGCCCATCTTCCCCGGCGCGCTGACGCCCACCGAAGTCCTGACCGCGTGGCAAGCGGGCGCCGACATGGTGAAGATATTTCCTTGCGGGCCGGTGGGCGGGGCCAAATACATCAAAGCCCTCAAGGGCCCCTTTCCGCAAATCGAAATGGTTCCGACCGGCGGCGTGAATCTGGAAACCGCAGCCGACTTCATCAAGGCGGGCGCCTCCGCCGTCGCCGTGGGTGGCGAATTGGTCGATGTGAAAGCGCTCAAGGAAGGCAAGCTCGACCAGATCACCGAGACGGCGAAGAAGTTTGTGGAAGCGGTGCGCGCCGGCCGCGCCGCGCTCGGGAAATGAAAGAGACTCTCCTCAACGTGGCGCTCGTCGCGGCCATCCTGGGCGGGAGCGCCCTGATCACTCACCTCTTCGCCCGCGCGATGTACGTCACTTGCCGCGCGTGTGGAACGCTCAACGCCCGCCGCAGAAAGCAGTGCCGGCGCTGCGGGCAGAGCTTCGCGAAAACAGAGAGACCCCTGTAGCGCTGTTCTGTACGCGGTGCGATGCCCAGCGACTGACGGTCACTGAAGCGCGACCCGGCGCCGGATGCGGGAGGATTCGTCAGGCCGCCGGGGACAGGAGGTAGACGAGCTTGATTGCCGCAGCGCGATTTCGCGATTGGTGTTTGCTACTTGTCTGCAACCTGATCTGGGCCAGCCAGTTTGTGATGGTGAAGCTCGTGCAGCGCCAGATGGGACCGGTGTTCGCCACCTTCTTCCCCATGACGCTCGCCACCCTGCTGCTCATTCCCATAGTCCGGCGCGAGCGAATTCGGGCCGGGGGCGATCCGAGGCGGCTGCCCACGCGCGACATTCTGCAATTCATCTTGATCGGCGTTTTCGGCCAAGTGGTGGCGCAACTCTTCATCACCTGGGGCGTGCGCTGGGCGAACGCCTCGAACGCTGCGCTGCTCATGCTGGCGTTGCCGGTCTCGACCGCCGTCATGGCCTACTTCTTTCTCGGCGAGCGCATGACGCGCGTGCGTTGGATCAGCTTCGCATTGGCCCTGGCCGGCGTCATCGAGTGTTCGGGAATCGATTGGAAGGAGCTCAACTTCTCGACCGGCGGGCAGTTCTTCCTCGGCAACCTGATGATCTTCCTGAGCGTCAACGGCAGTGCCTTTTACAACGCTTACAGCAAAAAGCTCCTGGGCTACTACTCGCCGCTGCAAGTCCTGCTCTACAGCTATTACGCGGTTTTTGCCTTCATGCTTCCCATCGCGCTCTACGCGGAGCCGCAAGGCTTCAAGAGTCTGCCGAGCTTCACTCCGTTGGTTTGGTTTGGCCTGGCTGTTTTGGCGTTCTTCCAATACTTCCTTTCCATGGTGATCTTCCTGAATGTTCTGACCCGCTTGGACGCCACCCAGGCCGGGCTCTCGAACTACCTCATCCCATTCTTCGGCGTGGTCATTGCCGCCCTTGTCCTCCACGAGCGTCTGACGGGCTTCATGCTGGCGGGCGGTGTTCTCGTGCTCGCCAGCACCTTACTGGTCACCGTTTATGAGGAGCGCCAGCGGGCACGGGAAAGCGTTCCTGTGCCCAAGGGGACCGAGACCTAACCGGCGGCAGACCTTCTGCTCTCAAATTCTCCCCCTCCGCTGGCGCGACGGGACGCTTGGGTGGGACCTGGGGCCTCAGCATTAGGAGACTCACCCCAAGCACATGCGCGGGCAAACGGCGCGACGTGAAAGCTATGGCAAGAGTTTCCGGAAATGGTCGTAGCCGGCGGGGTGGAGTTCCTCGGGTTTGGCGCCGGCGCGAAGGAGCAGAATCTTCTTGGACCTTTGGATCTCGCCGATCTGGAAAAGGTGCACGCCGTGGAAGTTGGACCGAATCCGCGAGACCTTGGCCGCCGGGACGGTGAAGAGCAATTGGTAGTCTTCGCCACCATGCAGAGCGAGTTGCAGGGGGTCCCACTGATGCGCGCCGCGCGCGCGGCCAATGCGGGGGACGGGAATCCGTTCCGCCCAAATCCGTGCGCCGACTCCGCTGGAGCGGCACAGGCGGCCGAGGTCCGAGGAAAGACCGTCGCTCAAGTCGATGAGCGCGCTCGCCAAGTGCTGGCGGGAAAGAAACTGGCCCAAGCGAATCTGGGGTTCGGGGTGGCAATGTGCGCGAAGAGCGGCGGATGCCCAAGCTGCCCGGCTTCTGCTGCCCGCCTTGAGTAGGCACAGGCCAAGTGCCGAAAGGCCGAGGCTCCCACTAACGAAGATCTGGTCACCTGGCCGGGCGCCCGAGCGCCGCAGCGCTTCCCCCTTCCGCACCTCTCCGACAACGACCACATCGATGACTGTGGGGCCTGAAACGATTGCGGTGTCACCTCCGATTACGGCTACGTCGTAGCGCCGGGCGAGACGGGAAATACCTCCGAACAAGCCTTGGAGCCAGCTTCGAGGCGCCTCCTGGGAAAGTGCCAACGACACGAGCGCGAATCGCGGCGTCCCGCCCATTGCAGCGACGTCACTCAGCGCCCGCGCCAGGGCGCGCTGGCCCACCGATGCCGCAGGGTGAAGGTGGCGCAAGTAATGTACGCTTTCGATGGAGAGGTCGGTGGTCAGGATCCAGTCGCGGTCGGCGGCTGCCCTGACAAGAGCGGCATCATCCCCAATTCCGAGGAGTAATCGACGTCCCCGGCCGGGCACCAGCCGGCTTAGCCATTCAACGAATTGGGTTTCGCTGGCGAACATGCTCGAACAACCCCTTTTGTACAGCCAACATGATAGCGCAGTTCTCCCCCTTGGCTCGCCGTGCACTTGATGCTAACATCGCCGACTCGACGCAGCAGAAATGGGTCGTATTCCCGACCACGGGATGGATTCGGCATATGAAGAAAAGAGTCGTGATTCTTCTCACCCTGGCGTTGACGGTAGCTGGGTTTTCACGCCCTGTCGCGGCGCAAGTCCCGAACACAAGTCCGGGCAAAGTGTATGTGATCCTCTGGTTCGATACGGAGGACTACATTCTTCCGCAGAGCGACGATGCAGCGAAACGGCTGGCGGCTTTTCTGACGCAGCAGGGAATCAGGGCGACGTTCAAAGTCGTGGGGGAAAAAGCCCGCACGCTCGAGCGGCGCGGTCGTCGCGATGTGATCGGGGCGCTGGCGCAGCACGAGATTGGTTATCACTCGAATACGCACAGCCAACATCCCACTCCTGCCGAGTACGAATCGCCGCTCGACTGGCAGGACGGCGCGGACGAGTTCAACCGACGCGAGCGGGCTGGCTTCGACGACGTGAAGCGGATCTTCGGCCAGACCCCAACCTGTTACGGCCAGCCGGGCGCCTCGTGGTCGCCGCAATCGTTTAACGCGCTCAAGAAATGGGGCGTCAGGGTTTATCTGGACGAAGGCGAGCAGGTCGGGCTGAATGGCAAGCCGTTCTTTTACGGTGGGCTACTCAACATTTTCAACACCGTGGAGGGCTCGAAGCTGCGGGCCGGAGCCGGGGGCAATGAATGGGATCTCGCCGCGGCCCGCGCCCGGTTCCAGGAGATGTACCTCCAGATGACCTCGCGACGCGAGGGTGGAGTGATCAGCCTCTACTTTCATCCCTGCGAGTTCATCCACCAGGAGTTCTGGGATGGCGCCAACTTCGCACACGGTGCCAACCCTCCGCGCGAGGAATGGAGAATCCCGGCGATGAAATCGCCGGAAGATAGTGAGAAGAACTTCAAATTCTTCGAGGAACTCGTCACCTACATGAAGTCGTTTCCTCGCGTCGAGTTTCTGACCGCTTCGGACGCCTTGCGACTCTTCAGGGACACCGCCCAACGACGGATCTTTCCGCCGGAAGAGGTCGGCGCCATCGCCCGCCAGGTAGACTCGGAGGTTTCATTCCAGGTCCACGATGACTATATTCTGACGGCCAGCGAGGTCTTCTTGCTTTTGAATCGCTTTGTAGCGGGGGTGGTCGCAAAGGCACCCAAATCTAGCCTGCTCGATGGGACACCCTATGGCCCTTCAACCGCTGCCGAGACAATGAGTGAAATCATCGAGGTGCCCTGGAATCAGTTCTCACGCACCGTTGTGGATGTCGAAGGTTTCCTGGAGAAGAACGACCAGATTCCAAGTGTCATCTGGCTGGGTAGCCGGCCTGTCCCACCGGAAAGTTACCTCGTCGCGCTGGCCCAGGTCACTACAAGGCTGCTCGTGCGGGCAGAGCCTCCAGAGATAGTCACGCTGTCGCCGGCGCATCTTGCGGCAGCGCATTACGTTGCGGATGACTCACTGCAACTCTGGGGGTGGGTCATCTTTCCCCAAGGCTTCCACGCCCCCAAGATGATGGGACTCGCCAAGCTCCAAGCCTGGACCTTGAAACCGGCAAGAAGCGCAGCCGTCCCCTAATCTCCTCAATCGGAAGCCCTATTGAGGCCCAATTTCCACCGAAAATCTTAACTTGTTGATAACAAAATAGATATACGTGCAACGTGGGGTCTCGACTGCGTCATCTCATCATCTCGGCCCTCCTCAATCTATGTGACAAAAGCTCAAGAAGGTCAAGACTTAAGGCCTTCAATACATTTTTGTGAATAATCCTTACTGAATTTGGAATCCTCGCCCGCCGGGGAATGAAACCAAGAGAGTCAACCTGATTGTTTACAGTCAGTTGAGACTCAGATAGGTTTGGAGAGTCAATTGCCATTCAGCCCACCTTAGGCGTCAAGGCCTCAGGCCAGTTAGCGTCTCTAACTTTGAAAACTCTGGCAAAGTGAATTGACCTCGGCCCCGAACTTACCCTATGGCGTTCACAATTGCGTTGCGACCGAAGCAGGGTATTTCCCGGTTGCATCGTGTGAGACCCCGCCAATTAGAGAATGAACGTAATTGAGGAGGATGCATGCGCAACACTGCAGTTCTTAAACATATAATCTTGGGCTTGCTGATTGGAATTATGTCAATGGGCACGGTGCGAGCCGAAGAAGTGTACGCTCGAATTCGCGGCACAGTCAGTGATCCCTCAGGCGCGGTCGTCGCTGGCGCGAAGATCACCGCCGCGAACGTCGACACTGGAGTCTCAAAGGCTGCCGTTTCCGGCTCTGACGGAAGCTACGAGTTCTTGCAGCTCCATGCCCCCGGCACCTATACGGTCACGGTCGAGCAAAGCGGCTTCCGTGGATCCCAGGTGACCAATATCCATCTCAGCCTGAATCAGATCTACGTCCAGAACGTCCAGTTGGAACTCGGCCAAATGAATCAACAGGTCACTGTGGAGGCAGAAGCAGCCCAAGTAGAGACCACGACCATGCAATTGGGAGCGAGGATTTCAGGAAGCATGATCATCGACCTTCCCCTGAACGGTCGCAACTGGGTAACCTTGCAGCAGGCGCTCCCCGGCGTGGTGGCGTCCATCGATTTTGCCAACAACTACGCGACCAACGGCGCGCGGTCGCAGGACAACGGTTTCATGGTCAACGGGACCGACTCGAACGATTTGGCGTTGAACACACCACTGGTCATTCCCAGCCCGGACGCCATCGCAGAAGTCAGCATGATCACGAATACGATCAATCCCGAGTACGGCCGGAACTCCGGAGCGATCTTGAACGCTGTGACCAAGTCGGGATCAAACTCCTTCCATGGAAGCGGATTCGATTTCTACCGTGATCCCTTCCTGAACGCTCGCAACTTCTTCCTGCCCCGGGCTCAATTCCATCAGAACCAGTACGGCGGCACGATCGGCGGGCCGATTCGGAAAGACCACACATTCTTTTTCTTCTCTTACCAGGGCACGCGGAACCGCTCACCCATCGCTCCGGGCCGCGGCTTTGCCGGCGGGACCACCACCGTGTTCACATCGGATCAACGCAGCGGCCTTTTCCCGGCGCTCTCCTCCTCCGAGAACACGTCGCCATTCCCTCTGGTGGGTGAGGACGGCACGACGTATCCGGCAGGGACACCGTATTCGACCATCTTCCCTACGGGACAAATTCCGACGGCAGACATGAGTTCTATCGCGACCAATTTGGTCACGACCTACATGCCCGCCGCGACCGTTGGATCAGACACGTTTTCCTGGAATCCCATTTCGATAACCAAGAACAGTCAGTACATCACGCGGATTGACCACAATTTCAGTTCCAGGGATGCGCTCTCCGGCTACTGGTTCATCCAGCCATCCGCAGCGACGGACGATGAGCCGTTCTACGGTGGCAGCCTTCCCGGTTTCGGGGAATCGCAGACAAGCCGGATTAATCACATGAATCTGACTTGGAACCACACTTTTGGTGGCAACATGATTAACGAAGCGCGGATCGGTTACAACCGGTTCGGCTTCAATACCGTGAACCCGGTGAAGTCGGTTCTGCCTTCGACTTTCGGCTTCGACATCAACCCACAGAGCGCGGCATCGGGCGCCGGATTGCCGTGCATCGACATGGACCAGTATGAGCCGCCCTCAGGCGCCTGCCTGTTTGGCTTCAGCTACAACGGTCCGCAGCCAAGAAAGGATCAGACCTACCAAGTCTCAGATAATTTTAGCTGGGTCAAGGGGCGTCACACCGTGAAGATGGGATTCGACATGCGTCGCGCCCAGGTCTGGAACCCGTTCTACTTTGTCAATAACGGATATTATTCGCTTTATGGGATTGGAGCCTACAGCACTGGGGACGAGGCGGCTGACTTCATGCTCGGCATCCCGGATTTTTACGAGCAAACCAGTGGCGGCGTTATCGACGCACGGACCCAGCAGTATTACTCGTATTTTCAGGATGAATGGAAAATCCGCCCGAACTTCACCTTCACCTACGGGATAGGGTGGCAGATAAACACCCCGCAGGACGATATTTTCAACGGCGGGGTCGCCATCAACGCATTCCGGCCGGGCCAGCAATCCACGGTGTTTCCGTCGGCTCCGGAGGGATTACTTTTCCCAGGCGACAAGGGGATCTCCACCTCCTCGTACAGCAACAAATATAACCATTTTGGCCCACGCCTGGGGTTTGCGTGGAGCCCCGACGCCGCGCGCAAGTGGAGCATCCGAGCGGGGTTTGGGGTTTACTTTAACCAGATCGAGGAAGAGGTCACACTCCAGAACCTGCAATCGCCTCCCTTCTCCCTGACCGACTTTGGAATTCTGGACAAGGGTGGAAGCCCTGGCTTTGCCAACCCCTACGTGGATATTGCCGACCCGACGTTCTCAATCCCCAACAAATTCCCATTTACCCCACCGAAACCAGGGGATGCTAACGTCGATTTTGGATTCTTTGAGCCGATGATCCTGAAAGTCTTTGATCCGAATTTTACAACTCCCACCGCTTACAATTACAACTTCACGATCCAGCGGGAACTGCCGTCGGCCACGATCTTGCAGGTGGGCTACGTGGGTCACCAGGGACGGCATTTGGAGCAGCGTTACGAGATTAACCCGCCGGGGCAGAGCCCGGGGGTAAATCCCGATGCCGTGGCTGCGGGTGCCACTCCAGGTTTACTTGGTTACTACGCCCCCGACACATTCCGCTACGATCCTTTGACTTTTGCGTCCATCGGCCTGCAGGCGACGGATGGGACGTCTAACTACAATTCCCTGCAAATCCTGGTGACGAAGAAGACGACTCACGGGTTGGACTTCCAGTCGAGCTATACCTGGTCGCATTCTCTGGATAGCACCTCGAGCGTGGAGAATGCCGGGCGCGGCACATCACCCAATCCCTTCATTCGGCGACTCAATTATGGGGATTCCGGCTATGACGCCCGCCACCGGTTCGTGATCAGCTACTCCTACCTGATTCCTTCCATCCGGCGCTGTGATTCCTTCCGTGCAGTCCCCAGCCGGCTGGTGGAAGGGTGGAGGTTCGCGGGTACTACTACCCTGCAAACCGGATTCCCGCTGGGCCTTTCTGACGCCAGTGCTGCCTCATTAACGTGCTGGAACGCATACTCGAGTTACGGCTGCTCGGACCGGCCGAACGTGGTAGGCCCCGTGAAGATTTCCGACCCGCGAAATACCAATCTCGTGAACGCCACGCACGGCGGGACCACTACAAGGGGGAACTACTACTTCGATCCCAACTCTTTCGCTCCTGAGGCGCCAGGGGTCATCGGCGACGCGGGGTCAAATTTCTTCCACGGACCCGGGATCAACAACTGGACCTTTGGCCTCTACAAGGATACGAAGATCACGGAAAGCACCAAGATTGAGCTACGCTTTGAGTTCTTCAATCTGTTCAATCATACCCAATTCACAAGCGTGGGTACGAACATCAACTCGAGCACGTTCGGCCGCGCCACCGCTGCCCTGGATCCCCGGCTTATCCAGTTGGCCGCGAAGTTCTACTTCTAGCACAGCAGTAAGGCCGAGGAACAAAACCCCGCAGCATCGCAAGGTGCTGCGGGGTTTGCTTTTGGAAGGGAGCTATCAGGCTCGTTCCTGCTTGCGCACGACCTGGTCACCAGGGACCAGGACCTGTAGCCTGCCCTTGCGCGGTTGTGGTAGCATATTGAGGCATTAGCAGCCAACAATGAGCGGCCTTGCGGGCAGGTCACGGGGGGCTGCAGACCTACCAGAAAGGAACGATCTCATGTCGGGCCATTCCAAATGGGCAACGATTAAGCACAAGAAGGGCGCCGCGGACGCTCGTCGCGGCGCGATTTTCACCAAGTACATCAAGGAAATCACCGTCGCCGCGCGCATCGGCGGAGGCGACGTGGATTCGAACCCGCGCTTGCGCACTGCGGTCACCGCCGCCAAGGCCGAGAACATGCCGGCGGACAACATCAAGCGCGCCATCCAGAAGGGCACGGGCGAGCTTCCCGGCGCAACCTACGAAGAGGCGATGTTTGAAGGTTACGGGCCGGGCGGCGTGGCCATCATCCTGGAATTGGCGACGGACAACCGCAACCGGACGGTCTCTGAAATCCGTCACGTTTTTTCCAAGAATGGCGGCAACCTGGGTGAGCACGGCTGCGTGGCCTGGATGTTCAGCAAGAAAGGCTACATCGTGATCCCCAAGGAGAATGTGGACGAGGACGCGCTGCTGACACTCGCCACGGACGCCGGGGCCGAGGACATGCGCGACGACGGCAGCCATTGGGAAGTCATCACCCCGCCCGAGGTCTTCCATCAGGTCGCCGACAAGTTGAAAGGTGCGGGGATTAATCCTGTCTCCGCCGAGGTGGCGATGGTGCCGCAATCGAACATCAAACTCACCGGCAAGGCGGCACAGCAGATGGTGCGTTTGATGGAAGAACTGGAAGATCACGAGGATGTCCAGCACGTGCACGCCAATTTCGAGATCGAGGAAGCCGAACTGCACGCGCTGGCCAAAGCGGGCTAGGAGCGGTGCCAGGCCGCTCCGAATCAACGGGATGTGATTTCTCAGGAGGTGTCCAGGGCCGGCGGACGCTCCTCGTGGCGCAGTGCTGCCGCGCATGCATATACAGGGTGGCTCAGCGCTTCGAACTGCATCCAACGGTCTGGGGGCCTCTCGCGCCTGCGAAGCAGGGTCGTGGGAAGGCCCGCCGCTCATGATGATGGGTAGTCCTCGCTGCACAAGATTCAAACTGCTGGTTCTTTTCGTTGTCGTATTCGCCTCGACCTTGCTTGCGTCACTCGGCATCGCGAGTGACCAGCCGTCCACCGCACCGGCACGGCTGACTTACACCAAGCTGCTTCAAGGCAGCACGCCCGAATACCTTGCGGTCACGGTCGCCACCAACGGCGAGGCTACTTTTGAGGGCCGCAAGGCTGATGATCCCTCCGCCCCTCAATCTTTCCGCCTTTCAGAGAGCACCACGCGACGGGTCTTCCAGCTTGCCGAGGCGCTGGGCTACTTTCAATCCGTCGACCTGGAGAGTCATCGCAAGGTCGCCAATCTGGGCCTAAAGACCTTCATCTACGAAGCGGATGGAAAAAGGAACCAGGCTCAGTTCAACTACACTCTGCTGCGGGACGCGCAAGATCTGGCCGACCTCTTCGAGCGCGTGGCAAGCGTCGAGCTGTACATCCTTACTCTCGAACACGCGATCAAGTATGACCACTTGAGCCTACCCGACACGCTCCGCCAAATTCAGATTGACCTCGGAAAGCGCGACCTTGCCGACCCGGAACTGATGGCCCCGACGCTCGAGAAGATCGCCTCCAACCCCCGCTTTCTGCACCTGGCGCAATCGCGCGCCCAGCAGATTCTTCAGCGCCTACAGAACCATGATTGAAGAGTGCTCACCACTTCCTCAGCCGCATGCTGAAACGGATGGACATGTCGTCCCGAACTTGCACCATCCCGTCGATTGCTCCTGCTCTCCGCGTCGGCCCAGTCCGCCACGCTGTGCGAGACAGTCTCTGCTGGGGCAGCTAACATAGTCATAATGAAACAGTTGAGGATCAACTCTGACAGATTGCCCCACTCCTGCGAAGTTGGCCGGATCGGCTTCGAAATTGCAATGGATGTTCGTGGTGGCTGAGGAGTCCGCCCCTTCCAGCCCTGGTTAGTTTGCCTCTGCAACCTCCGGGCTGGTTGTACCGTCTACCTAGGTGTAGGATGGTGAGGTCACCAGCCCCGAACGCTTGGTAAGGAGGTTCGCCATGAACACGACGGTTCGCCTCGCAAGGTGGGGAGCCGGGCTCCTCGTGTTAGCGGCAATTGCGACCCCTGCGGCGTGGGCGCAGGAACTCTCCCACGTTCGCATCGTCCGCCTGAGTTTCACCGAGGGAACAGTCACCGTGCAGCGGCCCGACGTGGACGAGTGGGCGACGGCGCCGGTCAACACGCCCATCCAGGAGGGTTTCATGGTGGCCACGGCGGAGAGCGCTTTCGCCGAAGTGGAGTTTGAGAATGCCTCCACCGCCCGCCTCGGCCAGAGTTCACTTCTCGAGTTCACGCAGCTAGCCCTCGCCGCCAACGGGGCCAAGCTGAACCGCCTGAATCTGCGCCAGGGATACGCTACGTTCAATGTGATTCCTGAAGGCGATGACTCTTACGAAGTCACGGCGGGTTCAACAACGCTGACTGCCCAAGGCAAGACACGCTTCCGGGTGGATGCAGAAGATGGCCTGATTCAGGTCAAAGTATTCAAGGGTTCGGTGGATGTGATGAGCCCGGAGGGGAACGGCACGCTGGGCAAGAATACTGTCCTGGAGATCCGCCCCGGTGCCGACGAGCCCTTCCTGACCTCGCAAGGAATTACGAAGGACGAGTGGGACTCCTGGGTGGAGGAACGCGAGAATCGCGTGGAATTGGTTCGGAACCAGGACGCCCCTTCCGTCTATTCCAACAATGTTTCTGATTTGATGTACGGCGCCATGGATCTCATGAGCTATGGCAACTGGGTTTCGCTGCCCGGTTACGGCAGTGGCTGGGCACCCAACGTCGGCATGGGCTGGGCACCGTTCACGATGGGACGATGGAGCTGGTATCCGTCGATGGGTTACACCTGGATCTCCAATGAGCCCTGGGGCTGGCTCCCCTATCACTACGGCGCGTGGATCTTTGATCCTAATTTTGGCTGGTGCTGGATTCCGATGGGCGGCTTCGCGAACTGGTCGGCAGCTCCGGTGAACTGGTACCGGGGCCCCGGTTGGGTCGGCTGGTCACCCATGTCGCCGATGATTGGAGGTAGTTCCTCCAACTGCCCGCGCTCGCAGGGGTGCGTGGCCATTGCTTCCGAAGAAGCGTTGCGGCAAGGCCAGCCCATCAGACCCCGCGGCATACGGTGGGGGACCTCCGACATCGGCCGTCCCGTGAATCAGATTGACCTTCAACCCGAGAGGGGAGCCAGACTCGTGGGCGAGGTGCCCGCCGACATGGGCGGGTTCAGGCGCGGACCCAACGGAGGAATAAGTCGGCCCGTAGCACTTCAAGCTCCCGCTGGTTCGGCAGTGGCCGGCACGGCGGTCAGGCCCGCCTCGGCCGGGGGACAGATCGTGTTCGATTCCGAACGGCGCCAGTACGTCAACAATCCGGCGGCGCGGCCCTCAGCGTCTGGCGCGCGAGCTGCCGGCACGGCCGGTAGCCTGATATCAGGCGGAACGGCCGCGGTCGATCAGGTTTCGCGCCCGGCTCCTCACGATAACTATCCAAGTCCCGTTACCCGCGGCGCGGACCGCTCTGGCTTCGACTCGGACAGGGCGATCGGTCCGCACGGGGCCGCTCCACGTTCAGCCGATGGGGGCCGCAATGAAAACGAGGACCGCGGCGGCTTTGCTGTGGGATCTCGCGGGGCTCCGGCGCGAACGAGCGAGCAGGCGTCGCCTTCGAGAGGCGGTGATCGCTCGTCGGCAAGTTCTCGCCCCGGGAGCAGCGCTAGTTCTTCCATCAGCAACAGTTCTTCCGGGTCATCTGGCGGCGGGCGAATCAGCAGCGGCCCCAGCGCCTCTTCGAGCAGCTCGAGCGGCAGTAGCAGCAGCCATTCCAGCGGCTGGAGCGGCGGCTCAAGCGGTGGGGGTCACAGCGGTGGCGGAATGATCGGTGGCGGGTCCAGTGGTGGCGGCCAAAGCGGCGGGGGAGGCGGGGGATCGCATTCCAGCGGCAGCTCCCGGCACTGAATCACTGACTGCGATAATACGAGGCTGGGTCAGCGCACTCGGTGCGCGGCCCAGCCTCATTGCTTTAACGCCTCTTGATGGCGACCGGGACGCCCGCACGAATCCCCAGCCAACTTCTTGTCATTCCGGGGAACGATCCGCCCCTGTCTCTAAGAGACGATGATACCGGCGTAGCCGACGACCGCCGACTTGTCACCGCTTGTGTCCGCGGAAGTGGCGTACTTCACCAGTTCCGCCCGCGTCCCGCCCATCTCCCGCGCGAAGGTCAACATGGCGATGGTGGGGCCGTAGCCACACATGGAGATGTCTTCCTTGCGGATCACTTGGTACAGCCCCGCCGGATCGAGAGCCAGAATCCTGTCGATGGCTTTGCGATCCTTAATGCGCGTAATCCCATCGGGCTCGTAGTGGTTCATGTCACTCGACGCAATCACCATGAACGGTTCCTTCGCCTGACGGGCGGCTTGCACCAGGCCGTGTCCGAGCGACTCCAGGCTTGCGTACCCGCCCACGCCGATGGCAATAGGAACGAAGCTGAAATCCTTGACGGCCCGCTGCAAAAAGGGGAGTTGTACCTCCAGCGAATGCTCCTCTTGGTGCGCCTGGGCGTCGTCGGTGACCAGGTGGCAGCCGTGTCGCACGGCCTTCGCGAGCGCGCTGTCGATGGCGACTGCGCCCAGCGGAGTCAGCCAGCTTCCCCCCGACATTATGGCCAGCGGCGCCCCGCGTCCGGTGTGATTGGGGCAGAGGATGACATAGGCGGCGCGGCGGGGGAGGCGACGGTAGACTGCGCCCGCGACGTGGCCAGAGTACATGTAGCCGGCGTGCGGCACCACGCATCCGAGTGCCGCTTCGACCTTTTCCGCGCTCTCCGGGTCAGGCCCGAGGTATTTTTCGAGGTCGCGGAGAAGCGCCTCGGCGCGTCCAGGATAGAACCGTCCGGCAACGGCGGGGTGACGAACGGCTTGGGGTTCCATAGGCGAATGCTAGTCCCCCCTGCAATGCGAGTCAAGCGAGCGGCTGGAGTGGGCGGTCAGGGCAGGTTCGGATGGCCGATAGACGGCTAGGGAAGAGGATTGGGCGCGTTTTCGTCCACACTAATGCGCAGGGCGCGGAGGAACTGTTCGTCCTGATTGGTCAGCTGGAATTCCGCCTCACGGCGGTCGTCGGCACTCAGTTTCTGGCGGTGGACAATGTTCGCTTCGCCGCGCTTGTTGAAGCCGATCGTCACCTCAAGCACCAGGAAAAGGTCATAACCCGCGGCGCGGATGCGCCCCATGACCTCCGCAATACGTTCCGAGTCCGCCAGCGATTCGTTGATGGCGTGCCCCAGCTCTTTGACCAAGCGTTTGAACTGCTCGTCCAATTCCAGATGTCACCTGATATGCGCGGAAATTTCCTCGCCTTAAGATTCTAAGTTTCCGGCAAAAACACTGTCAAGGTAAAAGGTCGGGGCGGAAGAATGCACAGACTGATATTGGTATAATTGTCCGGCTTGGAGCCCCGGCGAGGCAGGACCCGTGTCACGCCGCAGCCTGACTGGCGCTTGTATGAACTAATCCCTCAACAAGGAGAGCAACCATGTTGAAAGAGTTTAAAGAATTTGCAATGCGCGGTAATGTGCTCGACATGGCGGTGGGCATCATCATCGGCGGAGCTTTCGGAAAAATCGTGACGTCGTTCGTCACCGACATCCTGATGCCGCCGCTGGGTCTGCTGCTCGGCAAGATGGATTTCTCCAATCTATTCATCAACCTAAGCAGCGGTGCCTACACAAAACTCGGAGAAGCAAAAACCGCCGGCGCGCCGACGCTCAATTACGGAATTTTCTTCAACACAGTGATTGATTTCGTGATCGTCGCTTTCGCGATCTTTCTGCTCATCCGGCAAGTCAATCGCCTGAAGCGTGAGCCGGTCCCGGCACCCGCGGCTCCGTCCACAAGGGATTGTCCCTATTGCTGCTCGGCGGTGCCCATCAAGGCTACGCGCTGCCCGGCCTGCACGTCGGAAATCAGGGCCGCCTGAATGCCTCCGCTTGCACTCGAGGCCGGCGGACTCGCAGCAGGAATTGACTGCCCTGCGGTTGGTTCCTATGATGGGAAGGTGTTTCCAAAGACCGCAATAAAGCGAGGTTGGTTTGGGCAAGCTGGGTGAGTTGGTTCGAGGTTGGTGGCGCGCGGCCGAGCGGCTCTTTCACATATTGGTCGGCCTGGTATTTTTCATCCTGACCCTGGCGGGCGCGTCCGTCGCCGCAGCCGAGTGGCAGTATTACCAGAAGACCCCTTCGGTGGGGTTGGTACGCTTCAGCCTCCTGGCCGGATTCACCGCCCTGCTCTTTATTTTTTGCCTTTATTCTTTTCTAAAGGCGAGAAGCGTCCGGTAGTGGAGGGGGAAGGGTTTCAGGGGCAGCGGAAGGGGCACGACGTGACTGGCGTGACGAACGATCACGGGCAATGCTGCGCCGCGCGGGAAAATGAGCGTCAAGAACAGCCACCAAGCTCCGAGGGGAATCAAGACGAGTTCGGGACTCGACGTTCCTGAGTTCGCCAAGGCGGACGACCTGGCCAGCTGGGAGGCGGAGCGCGACCTCGGCTTTCCCGGCGAGTACCCTTTC
>JBEKUI010000035.1:0-23210 GCA_049515175.1 Terriglobia bacterium | reverse complement strand
CGAGGGGAGGCCTTTGCGGATGGCGTCGAGCACGCCATTCACGAAATCAACCGAATCCTTGTCGGAGAACCGGCGGGCAATCTCCAAAGCTTCATTGATGACGACGGCCGGAGGTGTTTCGGGGTAGTGCAGGAGCTCGAAGAGGGCCAGCCTGAGAAGATTGCGGTCCACGGCGGCCATGCGTTCCAAGCGCCAGTGCTCTGCCTGCCCACGGATACGCCGGTCCAGTTCTTCGACCTCTCCGATCGTGCCCTCAAACAGCGCTTGCGCGAACTGCTCCACCTCCGGCTCCGCCTGGCGAGCGAGGAGAAATGTGCTGATGACATGGTGCGGAGGGTGCTTGCCCTGCTCCCATTGGAAGAGCATCTGTAATGCGAGCTCGCGGGCTTTACGACGAGAAGCCATCTTCAGTAACGAGAGACGAGTAACAAGCAAGAGGCGCAAGAAAATCCAGCATATCAAAACGGCTCGCCTACTTGCCTTTGAACTGGGCCGGTCTTTTTTCCAGGAACGCCCGCGTTCCTTCCTTCATATCTTCCGTCGTGCAGCAGAGACCAAAAAGATTCGCTTCCAGGAACTGGCCCTCGTCCAACGTCATCTGCAGCCCGTGCTGAACGGCCTCGAGGGCGAACTTGACGGCCAGCGGCGCATTGGCGGCAATCTTACGCGCCATCGCTTCGCAGGATGGGATGAGGTCGGCCAGCGGCACGACGGCATTCACCAGCCCAAGCCGGTAAGCCTCTTGAGCGCTGACCGCGTCACCGGTCAGGATCAGCTCCAATGCCCTGCCCCGGCCAATCAGCCGGGCCAGCCGCTGTGTGCCGCCGTAACCGGGAATGATCCCCAGTTTGACTTCTGGCTGTCCCAGGCGGGCGTTTTCCGAGGCGATACGCAGCGCGCAGGCCATCGCCAGCTCACAGCCTCCACCCAATGCGTAACCATTGAGGGCGGCAATGACGGGCTTGCCCAGATTCTCAATCCGATCCAGAACGAGCTGCCCGCGCGCCGAAGTCTCCCGGCTTTCGAGAGAGGTCAGAGCCGAGAGCTCACCGATGTCCGCGCCAGCGACGAAGGCCTTCTCGCCTGCCCCGGTCAGGATGACGACTCGGACCTCGTCATCGCTCTGAATCCCCCCAAAGCATTCGTCCAGCTCTGCAATCACTTTCCGGTTGAGCGCATTCAACTTCTCGGGCCGATTGATGGTGACGTAGCCGATGCCGTTCCGTTTCTCATAAAGTATCGTTTCGTAGGTCATGGGAATCCCCCAACCTGCTTGCTTTCTCAACCGCGCGTTCCGTCCCCATCCGGAGGAACCTCCGGACTTCCCTTCCGGCGAATGTCCCGCAGATCCTATCGCACGGTCTGAAGAGCCGTGTTTGGCGTCGGGCTTTTCGGATCGGAGTAGTCGAGGAAGGTCAGCCCTTGAAGGCCGAAATGAAAATGCGTTGACCGCCTTCCTTGTGGACCTGTTCCATGACGGATTCGAGCCGGTTGATCACTTCCGTGATTCCATCCACGGGGTCGAAGGTCAGCCCCAGCGGCACCTCGCACACCGCACCGCAAAGATTCTGGGCCGGAGCCCCATCCAGTTTCAGTTGCGAGATGGCACGGCGGAGTTTCTCCACTGCCAATCCACCCTGGGGCAACGGCGTGTCCGGCAGAATGATGGCCACGGCCCAGGGACTGTAACGGATGGCAATGTCGTTCTGGCGCAAGTTGGATTGCAGAACTTTGGCAATCTGCTGCAAGTAGCGCTGCAAACCAGCGTCGCCAAGGCCGCGAACGAGGGCCGTGGGTTTCTCTGGTTCCAGCAAGCAGACCGAGAGGGGCTTGGAAAGTTCTTTCGCCCGCCCTGCTTCTGAAAGCAAGCAATCCAGATAGGAACTGCGGGGCAACAGCGCCGTCGATTGGTCGGTACCGGCGATGCTGCGAACCAGCCGCCGTAGTTTGGAATTGTTGACGGCAATGACCACCTGGGTGGCGACGGTCTGCAATAGCAACACCTCGTTGGGAGTCCAGGCCCTCGCCCCATCGCATTGCTCGACCAGGATCAACCCGGCGGGCTGATCCCGATCCATGAGGGGAAGCCCCAGCAGCGACTTGATCCCCAGTTTTTGGACGTGAGACATGACCTCGGCCAGCACAGGAAACCGGCTGACATCATCCATCATCCAGCCATCGGGCTTGCCGGTCGCCTGGCGCAGCAACGCGCCGCTCACCTCCAGCGCCGCGGCAACGTCCGAGGAAGATGTTGCCGGCAAGCAATACTCGACCGTCAGTGAGGGCGGGCGATCCGGCGAACCGAGCGCACCCCAGCAGCGGCTGGCGTTGAGCGTCCGCCCAAGCTCATTGACCGTGACCTGCATCACGCCCTGCGGAGTCGATTCCCGGTAAATGTTGCCGGTGATCTCAGAAATCCTCTTCAGTCCTTCGAGGGAAGCTTGCGTGGGTGGCGGAGGCACCTCGGTCCTGAGCACAGCCGCTTCCTTGGGCGGAGGACTCTCTCGGGAAGGTCCGGCGGCGGGGGTAAACCCCGCCGCGTTGTACAAATCCCGCAAGCGCGGCTTGTTCTGTTGCGCTCCGGGGAACAGTCGGTTGATCTTGGCGAGCGTCTCTGCCAGCTTCGCATCGAGCTGATACTGTTGATACATCTCCGCTTCGATGATGAGGTCGTCCAGGCCTTCCTTGCTGGCGGCTTCCGTCTCGCCCGCCGCCGTCGCTGCGGGACGCACCGTGGAAGGAGGTTGCAGGCGCGAGGAGATGTTGTCGTACAAGATTCGGTCGATGTGCCCTTCCAGGGTCAGCAGGCGATCGTAATGACCGGCGCCATAGGGGTCCACATCCATGATCCGCTCCAGCATGTCCGCTCCTTTTTCGTACTGCTCAGACGCCACGTAGAGACTGAACAGCCGCGAAAGCGAGCGCCGCAATCCGTCCTCTTTGTTCAGTTCGTTGTAAAGTCCGGCCAGCATCTCAAGCACGGGCAGGTTCGACTCGTCCGCACTGTAAATGCCTTCGATGATTCTCAGGAAGTCTTCTCGCTTCCCTTGCTGGAACAGCCGCGGCTTGATTTGATTGAGCAGGTTTATGGCGGCGTCCGTCTGGCCGGCTTGCGCCAAGCCTTCCGCCAAGGTCACAACCAAATCGATTGCTTCCGGTCTGGCTTGATAGAGTTTCCAACAGAGCGGCTGGGCTTTGCCGAAGTCTTTCGTCTGGAGATAACCCGCGGCGAGCAACTGCAGGAGGTTCAAGTCGTCGGGCTTGGCGGCCTGAATCGGTTCGACCAACTTGACCGCTTCGGAACCCTGTTTTCTCTTCAGAAATAGCTCGACTGCCGCGATGCTGGCCCCTTCGTGTGCGGGGTCCAGCAAATGGGCGCGCTCCACCAATTCTGCCCAACGGTCCTCCTGCCCAGACTTGAGCGCCAGCTGCGCCCCCTGCAAAAAGGCGCCCGCACCCACCGTGGGCTGCCGCATCTTGACCGCTTGCTCGCCCACCTCGAAATGGGCGTTCAGATTATTGGGGTCGAGTCGGAGGATGCGCTGCAGGCAGTCGAGCACCTGGGCTTCGGCCCCCGCCGCGCGGTACGCTGTTGCCGCCTCCCGGTAGGCTTCGAGCGCTTCCGAATCCTTGCGCCCCTTTTCCAGAAGCCAGCCCAGTTTCATCAACGTATTCACTTCGCGGGGCGTCGATTTCAGGACCTTCCGGCAGGTAGCAATTGCCTTGGTGAGGTCATTCTTTTTGGTATAGAGGTCGACGAGCCGCGACTGGTAGCGGACACTCTCCGCAATGCGGTTGCAGCGGAGGCAGAGGTCCCCCAGGTTGAGCAGAACCTCTTCGTCATTCGGCTGGTACTTGTAGATTTCTTGAAAGGTCTCAAGTGCCGACTCGAATTTCTGCTTCTGAAGATACTTCTCCGCTTTTTCGAAGAGCTTGTCGATGTCGGGCATGGCAACCGGGGCGCGCGCTTCCTGCCTACTTCCAGTCGGCGCGCAAATTGACAGGATACCGCCGTTCTGCTAGATTTTCAAAGGGTTTGGAAATAGCCGCGAAATCGATAAAGGTTGTGCCCTGCCGCATCGGTTCCACGGGGTTTTCTCCACCAGCAGATCTCCCGCTTCGCACCGGCGAATTGAAAAATAGATGACCGAGGCGCGCTACATCCGCAATTTCTCCATCGTGGCTCACATCGACCACGGCAAGTCAACGCTGGCCGACCGCCTGCTGGAACTGACCGGCGCGCTCTCCAAACGCGAAATGTCCGACCAGGTCCTCGACTCCATGGACCTGGAACGCGAGCGCGGCATCACCATCAAGGCCCATGCCGTGCGACTCCACTACCAGGCCCGCGATGGCCACGAATACCAGTTGAACCTGATTGACACGCCCGGCCACGTGGACTTTTCCTACGAAGTCTCCCGAAGCCTCTCTGCCTGCGAGGGCGCCCTGCTCGTGATCGATGCCTCGCAGGGCGTCGAGGCGCAGACGCTCGCCAACGCCCAGCTCGCCATGCATAACCGGCTGGCGATCATCCCGGTCATCAACAAAATCGATCTACCGGGCGCTGAGATTGAAGCCACCCGGGAGCAAATCGAACATGCCCTGACCATCGATGCTCATGAAGCGTTGCTCATCAGCGCCAAGTCGGGGACGGGCGTCGAAGAGGTTCTGGAAGCGATCGTCGCTCGCGTCCCCCCACCTAAAGGTTCGCCCGAGTCGCCCCTGCAGGCACTGCTCTTCGATTCCTGGTTCGACAGCTATCGCGGCGTCGTGGTCTTGACGCGCGTGATGCAAGGCACGCTCAAGGTCGGGATGCGGATTCGACTCTGGTCGAACAATCAGGTATTCAACGTCGAAGAGCTCGGGGTCCTGACGCCGAAGCCGGTCCGCGTGGTCGAACTCGTCGCCGGCGAAGTCGGCTTCATGATCGCCAACATCAAGCGCGTTCAGGACTCGAAAATCGGCGACACGATCACTGATCACGACCGCCCGGCCTCGGAACCGCTGCCCGGCTTCGAGGAAATCAAGCCCATGGTTTTCGCCGGGCTCTATCCCGTCGACGCCAGCGACTACGAGGTGCTGCGCGACGCGCTCGATAAGCTGCGCCTGAATGACTCTTCTTTCTTCTATGAACCGGAGAATTCGCTGGCGCTGGGTTTCGGATTCCGTAGCGGATTCCTCGGCCTGCTCCACATGGAAATTGTCCAGGAGCGGCTGGAGCGCGAGTTCAACCTCAACCTCATCACCACCGCGCCGGGCGTGCGCTTTCGCGTCACCACCAAGGACGGCACGGTCGTCGCCGTCGAGAGTCCCGCGAAGTTTCCCGCGCCAGGGGACATTGCCAAGATCGAAGAGCCCATCATCACTGCGCTGATCTTCACGTTGGATGAATATTTGGGAGGCATCCTGGCGTTGCTCGAAGAAAAGCGCGGCGTGCAGAAAGGCTTCGAGTACGTCTCCGCCAAACGCGTGTTGCTGACTTACGAGCTGCCGCTCAACGAGATCGTGCTCGACTTCTACGACCGGCTCAAATCCGTCTCGCGCGGCTATGCCTCACTCGATTACCACTTCTCGGGCTACTGGGAATCCGACTTGGTCAAAGTCGATCTCCTCGTTGCGGGCGAGCCCGTCGATGCCCTCTCCTTCATCTGCCACCGTGAGCACGCCTTCCCGCGCGGGCGGGTGCTCTGCGAGAAGATGCGCAAACTCATACCCCGCCAGATGTTCGAAGTCGCCATCCAGGCTTCCATCGGCTCCAAGATCATCGCGCGCGAAAATGTTCCGCCCATGCGCAAGAACGTTCTGGCCAAATGCTACGGCGGCGACATCACGCGCAAGCGCAAGCTTCTGGAGAAACAGAAGGAAGGCAAACGGCGCATGAAACGCGTCGGGCGCGTCGATATCCCCCAGGAAGCCTTCCTTGCCGTCCTCAAAGTCAGCGAGTAGAGGCGGTCCGCGAAACGTCCCTTCCATCACACCAGCAGGCGCGTTAGAATTCCTCCTCAACCCATTCCCCGGAGTCGCCCATGGAACTGAAAACCGTCACGATCGAAAAACCCGCCGACATGAACTTCATTCTTGGCCAGTCGCACTTCATCAAGACCGTCGAAGACCTCTACGAGGCCATCGTGCAAACCGTGCCAAGCATGAAGTTTGGAATTGCGTTCTGCGAATCATCCGGCCCCGCGCTGGTCCGCTACGCGGGTAACGACCAGAGGCTCATCGAGACGGCTCAGAAAAATGCCGTCGCCCTCTCTTGCGGCCACTCGTTCATCATCTTCATGGAAGGCGGCTTCCCCGTTAACATCCTCAACTCGATCAAGAACGTCCCGGAGGTCTGCCAGATCTTCTGCGCCACCGCCAATTCCGTGGAAGTCATCGTCGCCGAAAGTGAGCAGGGCCGCGGCATCCTCGGCGTTATCGACGGTGTCAAGACGAAAGGCCTCGAAACCGACGCCGACATCAAATGGCGTAGGGACTTCCTGCGGAAGATTGGCTACAAGCTCTAGCAAGAAGGTAATAACAGGATGTTTGTGTCGGGGCGGTTCGCCCCTAGGGTTTCTTTGTGACTGTGGCGCCGAGTTCCCCGCGGTCGAGGCGGATGGAGAGGTCGTCGCCGAGGGCGACCTGGGCGGCGTCGCGGACGATGTGGCCGTGGGCGTCGCGAGTGATCGAGTAGCCGCGATGGAGGATGGTCAGCGGGCTGCGTTCTTTCAGGAGCGAGTCGAAGTGGGCCAGTCGATTGCGGCGTTCCACGAGCAGGCGCACGAACTCGGACTGGAGCCTGACGCCGCGCTGGTCCAGTTCGGCCCGCTTCATTTTCAGGAGCCTGCGGAAATCGTATCGAACAATTCCCGCCGAGGCATGGAGCAGCGCTTCGCGGCTGTCGGTCAACTGTTCGCGGATCAGGCGGTTCAACTCCACCATACATTCATCGACCCGCTGGGCGCGTTCCCCGAGGCGCGCTCGGATCGTCTGGAAAACGTGGTGCATGCGCAGCGCGGTGAGTTGCTCACGCGCCTCGGAAAGTCCCAGCCGCATCACCTGGCCCATCCGCCGGGCGCGCTCGCGGAGTTCGTCAGTGAAGTCCTGCTTCCGATGCACAACCAGTTCTGCCGCGGCCGAGGGCGTGGGCGCGCGCAGGTCGGCGACGAAGTCGGCGATGGTGAAATCCGTCTCGTGGCCGACGGCAGAGATCACCGGAATCTTCGACGTGGCGATGGCGCGCGCCACCGCCTCTTCATTGAACGCCCAAAGGTCTTCCAGCGAGCCGCCGCCGCGCGCCACGATCAAGACATCCGCCAGCGGGTGTTTGTTGAAGTACTCGATCCCCGCGGCGATTTCTTCTGCGGCTCCCTCGCCCTGCACTTTGACGGGATAAATTGTGACATTCATGTTCCGGAAGCGGCGCTTGAGGACGCGCAGGATGTCGCGAATCACCGCGCCGGTGGGTGAGGTGACGACACCGATGGCGCGCGGCAGCACGGGCAGAGGCTTCTTCCGCGCTGGATCAAACAGGCCTTCCGCGGCGAGCTTCTGCTTCAATTGCTCGAAGGCCAGTTGCAGCGCGCCGACGCCGGCGGGTTCGAGGTAATCCACGTAAAGCTGATACTCGCCGCGCGCTTCGTAAACGCTCAGATGGCCGCGCGCGATCACGGAGATTCCGTCCTGCGGTTTGAATTTGAGGTAGCGCGCCTGGTTGCGAAAGCAGACCGCGCGAATCTGCGCGTTCGCGTCCTTGAGCGTGAAGTAGAGATGGCCGGACGTGGCGCCACGGAAATTCGAAACTTCGCCCGTCACCCAGACATCGGGAAACTTCTTCTCAAGGAGATTCTTGATCTCCGTACTCAACTCGGAGACCGTGAAGACCTTGCGCTGCGGCTGAAAGTCGAATGGAACTTGGCCCATAACGGAGAATTCAGGAGTCAGAAGTCAGGAGTCAGAATGACGCTATCAGCGATCAGCCTTCAGCAATCGGCAAGTCCTACTGGGAAACCGACAACGGACCACGGACAGGCAAGGCTCAGCGTCTGAAATACGAAACCAGCCAGAAGAGCAGCGTAAGCGCGGCGCTGACCACCAGGCACGTAACGATGGGAAAATAGAACGACACATTCTTGCCTTTGTAGGCGACGTCGCCGGGCAGGCGGCCGAGTCCCCAGAACGAGAATTTGACTCCGGCCATCAGCAGAAGCCCAGCGCCCACCAGCACGACGCCCACGATGACCAGGAATTTTCCGACATGAAAAGGAACGCTGGTTTCCACAGCCAGACCTCGCCCCGCACCATGATACACCGGTTGGGTCTTCGCGGAGGTCGGTCAAGGAAAGCTTGTGGAGGGAGGGGACACTGCTTGCCCTTTGCTTTCCGCAGTGCGCACGGAGAAGGGGGCCGCAAGGAAAACGGCGACGCGCCCCGACGGACCGGCTGGAGGGCCGGGGTTACACCAAGTCGACGCCGGGAAAGAAGTAGCCGATTTCGAATGCAGCGGTTTCGGGCGCGTCCGAGCCGTGCACGGCGTTGCGCTCGATGCTCGTGGCGTAGAGTTTCCGAATCGTGCCCGGCGCGGCGTTGGCGGGATTGGTGGCGCCCATCACTTCGCGGAGGCGCGCGATGGCGTTCTCGCCTTCCAGCACCATGGGCAGGGCGCGCCCCGAGCTCATGAAAGTGGTCAAACTATCGAAGAAGCCCTTGCCGCGATGGACGGCGTAGAAACCCTCGGCATCCTTCTTGGTGAGGCGGACGAGACGCGCCGCGACGATCTTCAGTTGATTCGCTTCAAAGATCTTGATGATGTCGCCGACGTGCCCGGCTTCAACGGCGTCAGGCTTAATGATGGTGAGGGTACGTTCGACTGGCATGGGTCTCCTTGTGGGGGGCACAGTGGGCGGCGCGAGAAGAGCGGAGCGAACTTCTGCCCTACTTCAACGAGCGGGCCATGGTCTCTCCGATGAGGGCGGGGCTTTCCGCCACCGCCACCCCGGCCGCCTGCAGCGCTGCGATCTTGTCTTTCGCCGTCCCTTTGCCGCCGGAGATGATTGCCCCCGCGTGCCCCATGCGACGCCCGGGGGGCGCCGTGCGTCCGGCGATGAAGCCGACGACCGGCTTCTTGACGTTCGCCTTGATAAAAGCCGCCGCTTCTTCTTCCGCGGTGCCGCCGATTTCGCCAATCAGCACGATGCCATGGGTTTCGGGGTCTTCGTTGAAGAGGCGCAGCGCGTCGACAAAGTTTGTTCCGATGATTGGATCGCCGCCGATGCCGATGCAGGTAGACTGTCCGATGCCGAGCGCAGTGAGCTGGCCCACGGCTTCATAGGTGAGCGTCCCGCTGCGGGAGACAACTCCGACGTGCCCCAGTTTATGAATGCGCCCAGGCATGATTCCGACCTTGCTTTTACCTGGAGAGATAATGCCTGGGCAGTTGGGGCCGATCAGCCGCGTGGACCTGCCGCGCAGGCATTCCCAGACGCGGATCATGTCGAGGGTTGGAATGCCTTCGGTAATGGCCACCACCAGCGGCATGCCCGCATCGACGGATTCCATGATGGCGTCTGCGGCGAAGGCCGGGGGCACAAAAATCACCGAAGCGTTGGTGCCTGTCTGCTCGCGCGCCTCGCGGACCGTGTTGAAGACGGGAATCCCATCCACGCTCGTGCCGCCCTTGCCCGGCGTCACGCCGGCCACAACCTTGGTACCGTAAGCGACGGCCTGCTGCGTGTGGAATGTCCCCTCGCGGCCGGTGATGCCCTGCACGAGGAGGCGAGTGTTTTCGTCAACTAGAATCGCCATATGATTGACTCATTGATTCATCGGTTCATTGATCCATTGAAGAGGCATGCGACCTGGCTGTGTGCTGGGATGCAGCAAAGATGGCCAGAAGTTCGCATGCCTCAGTCAGCAATCCGGTCATGCGCCTCTTGGTTACGATCCCCGTCTCAACCAGGAGTTCCAACCAGGAAATTGTTTCGTCGATTTCCTCCACCACAATTCCGATGTTGGAAATGAATTCCGGCTTGGAACGCCACCGACAAGCGGCACGGTAATTCGCCGCCACCGAAGTTCCCGAACGAAGAACCTGCTTCCCGAGCACCCACGCTTCACGTGGGTTCGGAAGTGCTTGCGACAGCCTGACAATGCGAACTGCAAATCTCTTCGACCGCGCCTTTAACTCTTCCGCCGGAAAGCTCGGCATTGACTTTGAAACCGTTCAATGGATCAATGAGCAAATGGGTCAATGAATCAATTATGCCCCGACAGGGTCACGACTTTCTCCGCCGCGTCCTTCATGCCGTTGGCGACGGTGAAGTTGAGGCCCGAGTCGCGCAGGATCTGCTGACCCAACTCGACGTTGGTGCCCTCCAAGCGCACAACGACGGGAACTTTCACGCCCAGCGTGCGAGCCGCGGCGACCACGCCATTGGCGACGATGTCGCAGCGCATGATGCCGCCGAAGATGTTCACCAGCACAGCGCGCACATGCGGATCGCTCAGAATGATCTCGAACCCGCGCCGGACCTGTTCCTCGTTCGCGCCGCCCCCCACATCGAGGAAGTTGGCGGGGCTCCCGCCCGCGTACTGAATCAAATCCATGGTGGCCATGGCGAGGCCCGCGCCGTTCACCATGCAGCCGACGGTCCCGTCAAGGCGGATATAGTTCAGGTTGTAATTGGAAGCCCGGACTTCCAGTGGATCCTCCTCATCGAGATCGCGCAACTCGCGGATGTCCTTGTGACGGTAGAGCGCGTTGTCGTCAAAATTCATCTTGGCGTCGAGCGCCAGGATGCGGCCGTCGCGCGCCAGGACGAGCGGGTTGATTTCGGCAAGCGACGCGTCCGTGGCCTCAAACGCTTTGAAGAGCGCCGAGAGAAAACGCGTGGCTTCATTCACCAGCGTCGCGTCAAGTCCCAGACCGAAGGCCAGCTTGCGCGCCTGAAATGCCTGAAATCCCACCGCAGGATCGATGTATTCTCTAAGAATCTTTTCCGGATGCTCGGCGGCGACAACTTCGATCTCTACGCCGCCCTCGCTGGAAGCCATGATCACCGGCCGAGCCGTCGCGCGATCGATAACCATGCCGAGATAAAGTTCGCGCGCGATGTCGAGTCCCTCTTCGATCAGGACGCGCCGGACCACGCGGCCCTCGGGGCCGGTCTGCGGCGTCACCAGTTTCTTGCCGAGCATTTCGTGGGCGAGCGCTTCGGCATCTTTGGGATTGCGCGCGATCTTGACGCCGCCCGCCTTGCCGCGGCCGCCGGCATGAATCTGGGCCTTGACGACCACCGTCCCGCCCAGCTTTTCCGCCACGCCGCGCGCCTCTTCGGCCGTATAAGCAACGTCGCCGCGTGGCGTCGTTACGCCAAATTTGGTGAGGATCTGTTTGGCCTGGTATTCGTGAATTTTCATGAAGGAAGCTTTCAACTATTAGCGGCCAGCTTTCAGCCGACACGACTGACCACTGACACGCGCTTTGCGCTACAATGCGAATTTCGCAGTATAGGCAATCCCACCGGAGATTGCAATGAAGGCTAGCGCCGCCATCTTGGCGGCAAGCACATGCCGGCTGGAAGCCGACGCTACGTCTCGCATCATGAATATCCGAGCGGCAGTCGACAAACTGGAACGACGCGAAGACCTGACGCGCGCTGAGGCGCGGGCGGTGCTGGAGCAGCTTCTCTCCGGGTCTGTCTCGGACGCAGAAATCATGGCGCTGCTCGTGGCGCTGCGGGACAAGGGCGAGCGGATGGAAGAACTCGTTGGCTTCGCGGAGGTGATGCGAGCGAAGGCGAGCGAAGGGCTTCGCCAAGCGGGAGTGAACATCGAAAGCCTCCAGCGAGGCGGGCCGCTTCTCGACACCTGCGGCACCGGCGGGGACGAGAAAGGGACGTTCAATGTGTCAACGGCCACGGCGCTGGTGGCCGCGGCGGCAGGCGTGCGCGTGGCCAAGCACGGCAACCGCTCGATCTCCAGCCGCTGCGGCAGCGCCGATGTGATGGAGGCGCTGGGCGTCAGGATCGATATTCCGCTGGAGAGAATTCCAGAATGTCTGGAGGAAGTCGGGATGGTGTTTCTGTTCGCCCCGCGGCTGCACCTGGCGATGAAGCACGTCATGAACGCACGGCGGGCGCTCAAAACCAAAACCGTTTTCAATCTCCTCGGACCGCTCACGAATCCCTTGGGGGCCTCGGTGCAACTCGTCGGCGTGTACGACCGCGCGCGCACGGAGATGATGGCCCAAGCGCTCGCGCAGATGGGGGCGCGGCGCGCATTGGTTGTCGCTGGACATGACGGCATGGATGAGATTACTCTCTCCGGTCCGACGCGAGTGTCAGAAGCAGACCAAGGCGCGGTCACGACCCGCGACGTGGTTCCCGAGGATTTCGGCCTGGCGCGGGCCGCGGGCGAAACGCTCAGGGGTGGCGACGCTTCGGCCAACGCGCAATTGTTGCGGGAAACCCTTTCGGGCGCGGCGGGCCCATTGCGCGACGTAGTCCTTGCCAATGCCTCGGCGGCCCTGGTGGTTGCCGGGAAGGCGCACGAGTTCATCGGAGGGGTGGCGCTGGCCCGCCAGGCTCTCGACTCCGGCGCGGCGCTCGTGACTTTGAACAAGCTCGTCCAATTTACTCAGCAAGCCGCATCGTGATCTGATGAAACACTCGGCACTCGCTCTATTCATCATCTCCGGCGCAGTCGCCGCCCGGACCGCGGAACCCTCCCCGGCGGTGCTCCCCGTTTGGGATTTCGAAAAGGGGATCACAAATTCCCTGGGCGGACAATACAACGCCTACCAACGCCATCCCTCCTGGTTGCGGACCTACCTGGATCCCTCGTTCAGCCGCGCGCGAGGAGGGCACAGCCTGCGCGTGACAGCGCATCGCGAGGCGGAGGGCTTTTGCGGCGTCTGGTTCGATTTCCATCCCGCCTCCGAAGCACCTCGCCGCTATCTCGATGCCACTTCCTATCGATATCTGAGCTTCTGGGCAAGAGGAACCCAGGGGGGCGAAGACTTTGAGATTGAGCTGACCGATGAAGCCCGCCTTGAGGATGAATCGGAGCGCCCCCGCCGACCACTGCGCGCCTATCTCCCGGGCGGACTTTCGACCAGCTGGCAGGAGGTGGTGATTCCACTGGAAGATTTTCGCGGCCTCAAAGCGCAACGCCTGGTCCGTATGTCGATGGGTATTACCCGGCGCGGTGACACGCGATTCTTCCTGGATAGTATTTCATTAAAGCGGCTGCGTGCTGCCAGCCGGCTTCCGTCCGATCCCAAGCCTGCGGCGGAGCGCCCGGCAGTGGCGAAGGCCCAACGCGCCCTGTGGGTGTGGAACACCAAGCCGCTATTCGACGTCGCCCAACCCGGGGAGGCGGACCACTTCTTCGCCTTCTGCGCGCGCCAAAACATCAGGGAAATCTATCTCGCCGTGGAGCTCGATCGGCCGGAGAGCACGGAGGGGCAGCTGTTTGTGGTGCGCAACCCCGATGCCTATCGCAAATTCCTGGCGCGGGCGCACGAGCAAGGCCTAAAAGCGGAGGCGCTGGTGGGGACGCCGGAGTGGGGTGCACGCGCCAACCATACCCAGGCGCTGGCCGCCGTGGACGCCATTCTGGCCTGCAACCGTTCGAGCCCCGCGAGAGCGCGCTTCGACGGCATTCATTTCGACGTCGAACCCTACGTGCTTCTCGGCTACAGCGATCCTCAGTACCGCCCGCAGATCCTGGCGGATTTTCTGGAAATGGCCAGCCGCTGCTCCGCCCGCAGCCACGCCGGCGGTTCGCGTTTTTCCTGCGACGTGCCGTCGTGGTTCTTCCCGAGTGGTGGCCTGGAGCGCGATCACTTGACCTTTCCGTTCCAGGGGGCGGAAAAAACCGTGGGCGAACACCTCATCGACATCCTCGATAGCGTCACGATCATGGATTACACCAACCAGGCGGATGGCGCGGGCGGAATCATCGCGCGCGGACAGCCAGCGCTCGCCTACGCCGCCACCCGGAACAAGCCCGTCGTCGTGGGGCTGGAGACGTTCTTGGAAGCCACCAATGTTGTCGCGTTTGTCTGCGGCTTGCCGGCGGAAGAGTTCTGGCCGCGCCTCGCCCAAACCGGATTGCGCGACCAGCTCTTCTACGAGGACTTCCGCATGATGCTGTTTTCTGACGACGTCAACGTGCACATCGGTCTTTCCCTCCCGCGTGATGCGGCTCCGGAAAAGCGCGCCGCGTGCGACGCGTCGCTGGCGCGTCTCGCGAGGAAGTTGGGCGCGTCGTCCGAGCCACAGCGCTTCCCTGTTTCCCCGATGCTTGACCTGGCGCGCGTGGCGATGTCGGACAGCGCGGAGTGGTCGGGTTTTGAACCTTATGAGTTCAAAGACCCCGAAACCGAGCAGCCCGTCCAGGGCTTCCATGCCTCGCGTCGCATGCAGCCCAGCATCACCTTCCACGGCCTGGGCCGCGAGGTGTTCGAGGAAGAATACAACTCCGCCGTCGAATGGCTCGGCTACCGGCCGGGCTTCGGCGGCACGGCGATCCACTTCTACGAAAGCTTCCGAGAGCTCTTGGAAGGACAGTAGGATTCAGGATTCAGGAGCTTTGAGGCAGTTTGGTAGCGCCGGTCTATTACCGGCGTCTCCGATTCCGCCGCTCCCCACTGCGCGGGGCAGGCGCCTACCAGCGCTACACCTTCAGGAAATTCGACAGCAGTTGCTTGCCGGCTTCGGTGAGGACCGATTCGGGATGGAACTGCACGCCCTCGACTTTCATCTCCTTGTGGCGCAGGCCCATGATGAGATCGCCCGTCGTGGCGGAGATTTCCAGGCAATCGGGGAGGGTCGAGCGCTCCACAATCAGCGAGTGATAGCGTGTGGCGGGAAACGGATTGGGCAGGCCGGAGAAGATCGTCTTGCCGTCGTGCGAGATCATGCTCGTCTTGCCGTGCATGAGTTCGGGAGCGCGGATCACCTTGCCGCCAAACGCCTGGCCGATCGACTGGTGTCCCAGGCAAACGCCCAGAATCGGAATCCTGCCGGAGAAAACTTTGATGACGTCCAGACAAATTCCCGCTTCGCTCGGCGTCTTGGGGCCGGGCGAGATGACGATGCGCGCAGGCGCCAGTCTCTCAATTTCCGCTACGGTCGTTTGATCGTTGCGCCGCACTTCGGGCGTCGCGCCCAACTCGCCCAGGTACTGGACCAGGTTGTAGGTGAACGAATCGTAGTTGTCGATAACGAGAATCATGAAGCCTGTACTCGTGCCGCTCCGACATGCCCATTATATGCTGCTCGGACCGCGAGCGGATACGCCACGACAGTACTTTCGTACCAGCAGAGACGCGTCACCGCTGGAATGACACTCTTCGTCAGTCATGACAGCCGGGCCGCCCGAAAGCCCTGGGGCTTTTTGATGCCCCCCAAATCTCTCAACAATTCAATGAGTTATGTCGATACTCAAATCACGGGCCATCCGTGAGATTTGGAGGCCGGCGTGCTCATACCAGTATCGGTTTGACGGAGAGTGGAAACATGCGAAAAACGGAGTCAAGGTTTTCGGTTATTGATTTTCTGATCATCGTGGCCATGCTGATGATCGTCGTGGGCATGTTCGGAGCTCACTTGCACAAAACAGCCAGCAAGGCGAGGCGCGCTGAGGCAGCCACGGCAGTTGTCCCTTCCAACCGGTGACCTCAAGCTCGAAATACCCGCCGGACGGCTTCGAGGTAGCTGTAGCCGAAGACCGTATCCGGCAGCAGCACGTGATCTTCCGTCCATTCATTCCACGCCGATAGAAAAATCACCTTGGGCTGCGCCGTGCTGGCCGCGGAGAAATACTGCGCCGCCCGCAGCAGGCGCTCGTACTGGTCCGGCGAGCGCTCGCTGACCATGTGGGCGCTCACGCCGAAGCGCGGGCTGTCGTCCCAACCCACCGGGCAATCGGGAAAGAACGGCACGTTCACTTTCGCCGCCGTCTCGCGCCATGCCTCGATGCTTCGCATCGCGGCGATGCCGTAAGGTGTACGGCTGCCCGGCGGTTTTTCTCCATACGACCATCCGAAAGTGTGATACATCGTGGCGCTGTCGAAGCCCAGGGCTTTGAGTTGCGCTTCGTGCCCGCCGTAGACGTGGCTGGCCTGAAGGTGCAGTCCGCCCAGGCCGGCGCGCGCGGCGCGTTCGCGCATCTTGTCGAGCGTGGCCCTCAACTGCGCGGGCGTGAAGCTTTCGAGCAGCAGGTTGACGTCGAAGATGGCAAACACGGGCAGCCCGCCGAGGCGCCAGTAATTGGGCTCGTGGAAATAGTGCTCGATGCAGTAGTCGATGGCCGCCAGTGCATCGGCCTCGGTGTGCAACTGCGGCAGGAGCGTCGCCGCCTCGCGCGGTGAGCGCGCCGGATAGACGTTCTTCCAGTGATGGTTGGCCCACATGAGCGCGAACTTCAGCTTCGACCGGTTGCGCGCCTTAAGAAAACCGTTTTCCAGTTGCTCGTGGTAGAACATCGTGCCGCTGTGCCAGTACCAGTCGATCATCCAGGCGTCGATGCCGAAATCGGCGGCGGTCTCGATCTCGCGCTCCGCCCACTCCGGCTCGGCTTCGTTGAAGTAGCCCCAGAGGGGATACTTGGGAAAGAGGTGGCCGGGATAAAGCGGGCGCGAGTTCTTGAGCGTCTCAAATTCCGTCCAGCCCTTGCCGAAGAGCTTCTCCATGACCGGGGAAGGATGCCAGCTCGGGAAGTTGTAGGCGACGACTTCAAACTTCGTTCCCGCGAGCGATACCGCCGTGTCGATCGCCTGGCGCAGCTTTTCCTCGGTGAAGTAGGCCTCGAGATCGCCGGGGCTGATTGCCGGAACATCGGAGAAGTTCTGGGCTGCGCTGCGGCTCTCCGTGGGATGCGCCGCTCCCGGGGTGCGGCTCGCCCCCCAGGCGGCGGAGGCCACGCCCAGATCGCGCAGGAAATTTCTTCGGTTCATGATCCACCTCAACGATGAGGACTCGCAACAATTATCGCTGTACAATAGCACGGTCGGAATCAAGACTAGCCAATTTCTGAAACACGGAGAGATGCGATGGCCAATCAAGCGCGACGATCATTCCTGAAGCAGGGACTCACGGGGCTGGCAGTGGTGGCGGGCGGCGTGCCCGCGGCGCAGGCCGACCCATCGGTGGCTCCGACCGGGACCGCACCTTCTTTCCATCTGGGTCTGGTCACCTACGAGCTGGCCAAGGACTGGGACATCGAAACGATCATCAAGAATTGCTCCACAACGGGATTTGAGGCCGTGGAGCTGCGCACCACGCACAAGCACGGGGTGGAACTCGCGCTCACGAAGGACCGCCGCGCCGAAGTGCGCCAGCGCTTCGCGGACTCCGCCGTGCGCCTGCTCAGTCTGGGCTCGACGTGTTCGTACCAGTACGCCCAGCCCGCCCTGGTGGAAAAGAACATCGAGGAAACGCGCCGGTGGTGCGAGCTGGCGCACGACCTCGGCGGCCTGGGGGTGAAGGTGCGGCCCAACGGGTTTGTGAAGGACGTGCCGCACGAAAAGACACTGGAGCAGATCGGCCAGGCCCTGCAGAAATGCGGCGACGCGGCGCGCGACCAGGGCGTCGAAATCTGGGTCGAAGTGCACGGCGACCAGACCGAGTTTCCGCCCCACATCCGGCGCATCATGGACGTGTGCAACCATCTGGCGGTCGGTATCTGCTGGAATTGCAACGACACGGACATGGTCAACGGTTCCGTCAAGGAATACTTCGATCTGCTCAAACCCTGGCTGCGCAACTGCCACATCAACGAGCTGTGGCGTACGCCCGCGCCCTGGGGCGCGACAGCCGCGGGCGTGCCGGAGAAAGCGCAGTCGGGATTCCCGAGCTACGCCCAGCCGTATCCCTATCGCGAGCTTTTCGGCCTGATGCGCGCCGCCGGGTACAACCGCTACACGCTTGCGGAAGTGCCGGAGAGCGCCGACCCCATTCGCTTCATGCGCTATTACCGTGCCCTGTGGCAGGAGCTCATGGCATGAGCAAAAAAGCAAATCAAAAGGCAAAGGGCAAAAGGCAAATATCCAAGGTAAGCAAGTGGATGTCGACCCTGTAATTCTCGACGGGAAATACGTGCGCCTTGAGCCGCTGGCGATGGCACATCATGCCGGATTGTGCGCGGTCGGACTGGAGGCGGGGATCTGGCGCTGGATGCCGCAACTGATTGCGACGCCGGCGGACATGCGCGCCTTCATCGCAGCGGCCACCAAGGCCCAGGCCGAGGGCGCTGCCCTGCCCTTCGCCACCGTCGAGAAGGCCTCCGGCAAGCCCGTGGGCAGCACGCGCTTCTTCAATTTCGATCGCGCCCACCGCCGCACCGAAATCGGCTGGACATGGATCGCTCCGCCCTGGCAGCGCACCGCCGTCAACACCGAAGCCAAATATCTGATGCTTCGCCACGCGTTTGAGACGTGGGGCTGCATCCGCGTGGAATTCAAAACCGACTCACTCAACGAGCGCTCGCGTGCCGCCATCCTGCGACTGGGCGCGAAGGAGGAAGGCACCTTCCGCAATCACATGATTATGCCCAACGGCCGCATCCGCCACTCGGTCTATTACAGCATCACCGATGCTGATTGGCCGGAGGTGAAAGCTGACCTCCAGCGCAGGCTCCTCGCGCATTGAGTTGCGGCACTTGCTTTGCTTGCGTCGAACAGCAGGGTTCTAGCCCACTCATCTCTCCGCTCCACTGCTGGTGAGTCTGGTCTATACTTCTGTCGCAAAAAAGCGGCGCTGTCCCTATTCTTTCCGGCGAGGAGAAGGCCCATGGCCATCATGCGCGCCCGGCACACCGTTCTGGCCGCATTGTTCGCGGCTCTCTCGGGGATCCTTGTTTCGCAGGGATTTTCAGCGCCGCCGGAGCAGCTCGCCTACCACGAGATCAAGACGGATGCCTCGGGCAAAATCCTTCCCTGGTACTCGCCCGACCCGGGTGAGGCGTACAACCACATTATTCTCAAGATCTGGGATTTCTGGAAGAACATGAAGTCCTGCCCCAACGGCGTGAAGTACTACATGCAACACCAGGTATGGAACGACCCTGAAGAGGATCCGCGCGCCCTGGGCGGCGACCAGCTCGCCATGGCGCTCTCCTCGTGGACCCTGCTCTACGCTTACACCGGTGACCGATCGGTGGTGGAGAACATGCAGTACATCGCCGACTACTACATCGGCCACGGCCTCTCCAAACCCACGGCGCTCTGGCCCAATCTTTTCTACCCCTACAACATGGAACTCCACTCCGGCGTTTACGACGGCGACATGCGCGCCGGCAAGGGTGTCCTGCAGCCCGACAAGGCGGCTTCCTTCGCCGCTGAGCTCGTGGTGCTTTACAAGATGACCGGCGACACGCGATATTTGCGCACCGCAGTCGCCGTCGCCGACACATTAGCGAAGAAAATCACCCCGGGCGACCAGGACCGCCCGCCCTGGCCGTACCGCGTGAACGCCGAGACCGGCGAGGTGAAATTCTCCTACACTTCCAACTACACGGGGGCTCTGCGCCTGTTCGACGATTTGATTGCATTGAATTCCGGCCGCGTGGCGGACTACGCCCGGGCGCGCCAAGTGCTTTCCGCCTGGCTCATGAACTATCCCGTCAAGAATCAGAAATGGGGACCCTTCTTCGAAGATGTCGGCGAATGGTCCGACACGGAAATCAACGCCGACACCATGGCGGCCTACCTCCTCGAGCACCCGGAGTGGGACGCGAACTGGCGCGCCGACGCACACGCCATCCTGAGCTGGACGCGTGCCATGTTCTGGCACGACGGATGGCTCAAGTACGGCGCGCGCCCGACCAAAGAACAGACGGCCTACCTCGTCCCGGGCAACAGCCACACATCGCGACACGCGGCGGTGGAATTGCTCTACGCAGAGAAAACCGGCGACACAGCGGTGAAGGCGGAAGCAATTCGCACGCTTCACTGGGCCACCTACATGGTGGCCGAGGATGGGCGGAACTGCTATCCCTACGACATGGTCTGGCTGACGGACGGTTACGGCGATTACGTTCGCCACTATCTGCGCGCCATGGCTTCGGCGCCCGAGCTCGCGCCACGCCGCCAGAACCACCTTCTGCGCACGAGTTCCGTGGTGAAGAGCATCCGCTATGCGCCGCAGAGCGCGGCCTACACGACCTACGACAATGCCGCGCGCGACCTGCTGCGCGTGGCCTTCACGCCCACGGTCGTCACCGCGGGCGGCAAACGTCTGCCACGTTTTAAGGATGTTGCCGAGCTCGACCGCCAGGAAGGTTACACGTTCAACGCGCCGGGCGATGTGACGGGCGTGCTGCGCATCCGACACGACGCATCGGCAACCGTCGAAATAGCGGGGACGAGAACCAACCAGGCGCCGATGGCCGAAAGCCAGACGATCACCGTCAACCAGAATGCCTCGGTTGAGATCAATCTCTCCGGCACGGATGACGGCCTTCCCGCCGGCGCGCGGCTTTCGTATTCACTCACCGGCCCGTATTCGGGCAAGGTCAGCGGGACGGCGCCCCGGCTGACCTACACCCCCGCCGAAGACTTCCTGGGAACCGACCTCCTGAGCTTCCGCGTGAGCGACGGTGAACTCGAGAGCGAGACGGCGCAGATCACCATCAAGGTCGCCCGACTCAACCTCGCCCAGCTTCCCGACGCGCGGCCCTTTACGACCGAAGATCCGCAGACGGGCGCGACGGGCGTCTTTACGCTTGCAGGGCTTGCCGACGGCGACCTCTCGGCCAGCGTCGACGCTGCCGCCGACCGCGACGCGGCACGCGAAGTGTCCGTGGGAGTCGTGTGGTCCGCAGCGCAGACGGTCCGGCAGGTGGTCTTCCGCCAGGGCGCAGTGACGGAGCGCGGCAGCGGATATTTCGCGCAACGCTTCCGGCTGCAGACGACCGCCGATGGTTCGGAGTGGAAGGATGCTGCGGGTGCGAGCCTATCGCCCGCATACCTGGCGGATGCGCGGACGAGCATGCAGGATTTCGTCTTTACGCTCTCGTCCGCCGCGAGCCTGCGCGGAATCCGCGTCACTGGCAAGGTGGGGAAACTCGGCCCCTCGGCGAGCACGTTCCCACGAGTGAGAGAACTCGAGGTCTATGCCTCAACCCCCAGTTCGAAGCCGCCGGAGATTGACGGCTACAACCCCCAAAACATGACTGTGGCGGAGGGCGGTAAGGCCGTCTTTGCGGTGCGGCCCAACCGCGTCGATTTCATCACCTACCAGTGGCAGAAAAGCGCGGACAAGGGCAAGACCTGGGAGACGATTCCCGCCGCCAACAGCAGCTTCTACGAGACGCCGCCGGCGCGCCACCCCGCCGACAACGGAACCCTCTACCGGTGTGTGGTCTCGAATGGAAAGCCGCCCGACGCCGCAAGCAAAGAGGCCACGCTGACGGTGATACCGGCGAGCGCGAGCCCCAGGCCGTAATAGCGGAGCCGCTCCGGCCAGCCTTGACGGCCAGGGGCTTGCTGGTTATACTATTGGTATGAAAACTGCCGTGTCGATTCCTGACGAGGTTTTCCAGGGGGCGGAGCGTCTCGCGCGCCGGACGAAGAAGTCGCGGAGCCGGTTGTTCAGCGACGCATTGCGGGAATACGTGGCGCGCCACGCACTCGATGAGATCACTGAAGCAATGAATCAAGTCTGCAACGAACTTGGCAACGCCAGGGACCCCTTCGTCGCTGCCGCAGCCCGCCGCAGACTGGAGCGCAGCGAGTGGTAATCTCACAGGGTGAAATCTGGTGGGCAGACCTCCCCGCCCCGGCGGGTTCCGGCCCGGGCTTTCGGAGGCCGGTCGTCATCGTCCAAGGCGACGCGCTCAACCGCAGCCATATTGCGACGGTGGTGTGTGTCCCGCTGACCAGCAACCTCAAATGGGCGGCCGCGCCGGGCAATGTCCCTCTCCCGGCGCGGCTGACCGGGCTGCCGAAAGACTCGGTGGCCAACGTCTCTCAGATTGTCACCGTGGCTAGAGACCTACTCACCGAACGCGTCGGCAAGCTCCCCCGCGCCAAGCTGGAACTCCTTCTTTCAGGGATGGATGTGGTCCTGGGGCGGTAAGCGGCTCCGACAGTGCGCCCTGGGGCATCCACCGAGCCCGGTCTACATGCCCTTTTCCGCCAAATGGAAGGCTTTAAGGACGGCCTGGGCTTTGTTCATGCACTCCTGATGTTCTCGGGCGGGGACGGAGTCGGCGACGATGCCGGCCCCGGCTTGCAGATAAGCTTTGCGGTCCTTGATGAGAACGGTGCGGATGACGATGCAAGAATTGAGATTGCCGGAGAAGTCGGCGTAGAGAATCGTGCCGCCGTAGAGGCCGCGGCGGGTGGGTTCGAGCTCATCGATGATTTCCATAGCGCGCACTTTGGGCGCCCCGGTGAGCGTCCCGGCGGGAAAACAGGCGGCGAGCGCAGCCAGGGCGTCGGCGTCGGGCCGCAGCGTGCCTTGGATCGAGGAGACCAGGTGCATCACGTGGGAGTAGCGCTCGACGAACATCATTTCCTTGAGGCGCACCGTCGAGAAAACGCAGACCCGGCCGATGTCGTTGCGCCCGAGATCGACGAGCATGATGTGTTCGGCGCGCTCCTTCTCGTCAGCGCGCAATTCCTGCTCCAGCCGCTGGTCCTCTTCCTCCGTCTTGCCGCGCGGGCGGGTGCCGGCGATGGGCCGGTACTCCACATTCCGGCCGCTTACTTTGACGAGCATTTCGGGTGAGGAGCCGAGGATGGTGGAATCGCCCAGGCGCAGGTAGTACATGTAGGGAGAAGGGTTGACGACGCGCAGGGCGCGATAGACCTCGAAGGGCGGCACGCGCACCGGAACTTCCAAGCGTTGCGAGAGCACTCCCTGGAAGATGTCGCCGGCGCGAATGTAGTCCTTGGTGCGCTCGACCATCGCCTGGTACTGCGCCGGCGTCATGTTGGGACGCACGCGCACGGGGCCGGAGGGGCGGCGAAAGCGCGCTGCGGGCGCGGGGCGCTCCAGGCGGCGCTCCAGTTGCTCAAGGTGCCGCACCGCCGCGTCGTATTTGGCGCGCAGACTGCCGGGGCCGTCCTCGGTGCGAACATTCGCCACCAGATAGAGCCGGTGCTGAACGTGGTCGAAAGCAACAACGCTTGAGAAATACATGAACGCCGCGTCGTCCAGCTCAACGTCGGGCTCGACACGAGGCGGCAACCGCTCGAGCATTCGCACCGCTTC
>JBEKUI010000034.1:0-23421 GCA_049515175.1 Terriglobia bacterium | reverse complement strand
GAGGAGCCTGTTCCACCGCCTCACCCGCGCTTGCCTCAGCACCAACACCATCACCTACAAAGACTTAGTGGCAGAACCGGAGCTAGCTTGATATTCACATCTCGAGGAACGAAGCCAGAATGGGCGATTATTTACTTGACAAAAGCAAGTCCGCATGATACGATTTCACCATGAAATCGAGGCTTACTTCTTCGGTCGCTTGGCAGACGCAGAAGCCCGAATTTGACGCTTCAAGTCACGCTTTATCGAGGCTACAAGCTTCCGCGTCGGTACATTGCGAATCAACTCTCGCTTCTTCTTGTCGTCCATTGGAGACCTCACGATGAATCTGACTGACCTAATGAATTCGTTCTCTACCGATGACAAATGCCGTGAACTTCTGAAACGGCTCCGCTGGCCGGACGGCGCAGAATGCCCACGCTGCCAAGGGAAGGCTACAGAGCTTGAGACCGAAAAGCAATTGTTCTGGTGCGGAGCGTGTGATTATCAGTTCACGGTCACAGCCGGAACGATTTTCAATGACACTCACATGCCGCTCGTAAAATGGTTCATGGCTACCCTGTTGCTCTGCGAAGCGAGAAAAGGAATGTCCGCAAATCAGGTCAAGCGGACTTTGGGAATCAGCTACAAGACCGCATGGTATCTCTGCCATCGGATTCGAGCCGCGATGGTGGAAAGTCAGAAGGAAAAACTTGACGGCATTGTCGAAATGGATGAGACCTATTTCGGCGGACGCAAAAAAGGTGTCACGATGGCCGAAGCCAAGGCCGCCAAGCAGATTGTACTGGGTATCAGAAAGCGCGGCGGGGAACTCCGCTTCTTTCAGGCCAAGGATGTGACGGCTAGGACGCTCCAAGAGTTTATCCAAACGAACGTGTCCGATGATGTTGAGATGTTTGTGACCGATGAATTTCCGGTCTATCCCTACGCCGTGAAAGGAAAGATCGCAGGAAAGCATCGGCAGATTCGCCACAAGGAAACTTACGTTCGGGGCGACGTTCATACCAACACTGTCGAAAGTGCCTTTTCCCTTTTCAAGCGCGGGGTCATGGGAACGTGGCACAAAATCAGCGCGAAGCATCTTTCCGCTTACCTCAACGAAATGACTTTCCGCTTCAATCGGCGCAAGTCTGACGTGTTGTTTCTCGATACGCTCCGTCATATGATTACGGCTTCTACGCTCACGTTCGAGAAGCTCACTGCTGCGTAATGGGGGATGCCATGCCTACTTTCAGGATAGCTCATATCCGCCGGAAAGATGATCGGGGCCAAGATGTTGACCTAATCATAATTCCTCTGGACTCCTCCTTCGCGTATAAACCTCCTCAGGAGCAACGGGAAATCATTTTTGACCTACAAAGCCGTTCCGAGGCCGCGGGACTCGCGGGCACGGTTGTCCCCGTTTGGGATGCTGGGAATAGGCGTATGGCATTTATCGCGCCGCAGAACTGGCATCCATTCTTCCAAAGTGTCAGCCTCCAATGGGTATTCGCTAACATCAATCGGGACTTGTATTGGTAACAAACTCCAGCATAGCCCGAGAATTTTTCTCTATGATGTCCTTCAATCCTTGGGGGGTCTCTGTTGGAGTATCGCTCAATCCCTGTTCCAGTCTAGCGCCCGGAAGCTGCTCAGGTAGTCCTAGGAAATAGGAATCAGTGTCCAGGATTGTTTTAATCTTGTCCCCGATGCCTTGCGGTACTTTCGGCCTCCCTCCCCTATTCCATATCTTCCTGAGCTTTTTCTCTAGAATGAAGTAGGGCTTGTCGTTGATCTCCCACTTAATGAGTGTTGTTGATTTTCCGACTTGCGGGTCATTCTCAGCCATAAACTTAGCTTCGGCAACTCTGTAGAGCACAATGTTCAATGGGTCGAAATGAGATGTGGTATTCCGAGAGTGGGAATGCAACATCGTCAGTGCATAGTAATAGCCAGTCCCTATCGCATGAAACCCGATTAGGTCATGGCCGAACGACGTTCCTGGATGATCGACAGAGAATATGTGCCCTGGTCCGCTGTTGTCAAATCCCGCGACCAGCAAGAGAGGAGCTTGGTTTGGGTCAAGGGAAAGTCTGGTCTCATCAAGTTGGGATTTCATCTGTTCATAGACACGGTCTGTGAACAATGGGGGACTATTTTTTTGAAACCTATCCCAATCCAACTTGTTGGGCTTTAGGTGTCGCTCCTCTTTAACCTTGACCAGTTCTTCGTGATAGGCGTTGGTAACAGCCTTGGACACTTCTTCGACGCTCGGAGTTTCAGTCTTTGGAAAGTTGCGCTTCACGCTTCTCAAGAGGGATGTCATGGAATCTACGTCACCAGCGAACATGATCGCCCATTTTTGGTGAAACCAGCGCAGCTTGAAAATCTTGCTCGATGACGCTGTATAGGGTGCGGAAACCGCTTCGTCTGTGGCAAGCACCAAACTTCTGCGATTATCTGCCAATGCTGCAATACATACGGTCAAGCGGAAACCCCAATCTTCTGGCCTTGAGAGGCGCAGACTCGCACCCAAGCCTATCCTAGACCATTTTCCATGTTCCGACTTACAATCTTCTTTCTGGCGCGATTCTAGCATAATTCACACTCCTACTTTTGTGAAGTATATAATCTCGCCAGAATGTTATAGAAAACAAAGGCACTTCTCACATTGTGAGAAACATGTCAGGCGTGCGGCTCAGGCATCCCAGGCGAGGCAGATCTGCTCGATGGTATCGATCATGTTCTCGACCTCTTCGTGGCTGAGGGTGGCGACGGGATGGACGGACTTGTTCCGGGTCACCCAGATGCGGCGCAGCAGGGTTTTCTGCTCCAGGGTGATGTAACCGTTCTGCTCGAGCCGGTCGAAGAGAATTTCGGTTGAACCCTTCAGGCCCAGGCGCAGGCCCATGCGGCGGGCGATGCCGCGCAGGCGGCGCTCGTACTCCTCGCCCGCGACTTTGCCGGCCAGCTTGGGATGTTCTTCGACGAGGATGCGGGCGAGTTCGAGCGGGCCGTATTTGTTGAAGAACGGCCGCAGGGCCTGCCCGGCGCGCCGGCGCTGCACCCAGACATCGGCGTCGAAGGCTTCGCGCGCGGCGTCAGAGTCGGGCGCGTGGTCGGACCCCTTGGTCAGCTCATGGAAAGCCCAAAGCGCCGTGGACGTGTCGGCGACCGATTCCAGACGGAAGTGCTTCTGCCACTCGCGGAGTTCATCGCAGAAAGCCATGTAGAGGTCCACGGTGGTGGGCCGGTGGACTTGCAGCAGATTGATCACCGGAGTGCTGAAGATCCCGAAGCGGTCGGGGTGCACAAAGCGCAGGAGGAGGGAGACGGTGCCGATGTTGTGCACCAGGCCGAGGAGACGCTCGATCAATTCGCGGTCGGAGGGCGCGGGGGCCATGTAGAAGCGGGATTGCTTGAGCGCCGCGTCGAGGTCGCGTTCCCGTGGCTCCGTCCAGTAGTGGCCGAAGGGCGTGCGCGTCGTGTCGAAGAGCTTGAGGATGTCGCGCGCCACCAGCCAGCGCTTGCCAGCCCGCAATTGCTCGAAGTCCTTCTCCAGGGCGCGGAAATTGTACGTCCGCCCAAACTTCTCGCGGCAAACATCCGGGAAGCGTCCGAGATAAGTGGGAAGATCAAAACCGGGCATCGGTCTTTCCTGCATCTAGGATTCTTCTTCCTTCTCCGTCGTCCGTCGCACCGTCACCTGGGTGCTGGTTTCGGTCGTCACGTAGGGGCGGAGCTGGCGGAGCAGCGGCTCCGGCCAGAGGCGTTCTTTCAGCACGCGCCGCAGCTCGTGGAGGTCCAAGCCCGCCACCTCTTCCCAGCGATCGAGCTTTTTGAGGAGAAGCTCCAGGCCCTCGCGCTCCGGGTCGTTCTTGCCGGGCAGCTTGAGCTGTTCGACTTCCTTGACGCTCACGCTTACGCCGCTGCCCGCCACTACGCGGACTTTCTGCTGGCGGCAGAATTCGGCGATGAGCTCTCGGAGCTCGTCCCACTGGTGATTGAGCTCGTCGAGCTGGCGCTTGGTCGCGGCGAGGCGGTTGGCAAGCTTCACGCCTTCGTCGGCGGCGAACTGCGCAGGGGAGAGAGTGTGCGCGGCCACGACGTGTTTCCAGAGAGGGCAGAGCGGTTGATATTCGCACCAGTCGCACCACTCGCCCTTCTGGGGCTCGAATTTCGTTTCCGCCTCGATATGGTCGATCCCTTCGATGGTCGCCTGCCGCAAGACTTCGAGCTGTTCCGGCGTGCGCCCCGAGGTCATGGTGGTGTCGTTGTGAACGTAATGCCAGATGAGCTCGATCCGCTCGGCTTGCGGCCACTGCCGCCGCAGGCCGATCTGGTAGAGGGGGAGCTGGCGGTCGCGGTCGAGGGTCTCCTGGGCGGGGAGCAATCGCGCCGTCTTGTAATCGTGGATTTCGTAAGTGCCGTCGGCCCGGCGCGCCACCCGGTCGATGAAGCCCGTCATCCGGTAGCGGTCGCTCGCGTCGAGTGCGAAGCTGAGCCGCAGCTCGGTGGCGAGTGTCAGCGATTGATTGAAGGGCTGAAAGCGCTCATAGTATTGGCGGATGCAGCGCGCGCCGTATTCGAAGTAGTGCTGCTCGGCCATTCCCTGGCGGGTGATCTTCACACCCGGGCTCCACTGCTTCTGCCAGTCCGCGCGATACGACTCCAGCAGTTCGCCGAGCGAGTTCAGCTTCTCGAGCTGGAGGTCGTTGTAGAGTTTCTCGAAGGCGTCGTGCACGCGGCTGCCCACGAACGCCTCAACGGTTTCCTCGATGGGCGTCTCAACGCGTTCGATGTACCGGTACTTGTACTTCAGCGGACAGGTTTCGAAAGCCTCCAGCTTGGAATAGGAATATGTGCGCATCGCCGCAATCCCGACCATCCCGGGCGACAGCCGTCGCGCCGCCCTCGATGGCGAAGTGATAGCAGGTTCGCATCATACCACCGGCCATGGGAGGGGGCCAGATGGCGCGATGCGCGCCTTTGGCACACTGTCCGGGAATACCGGCGAAGGATGGTGAGGGTGGCCGAACTTGGCCAGGGTTGGTGGAGGGAGGCCAGGATTCTCGGGCAGGCGTGTCAGACCGAAGGTGAGTTTCGATGTAAGTATTTGAAAGTACAGACATTATGCACACACTCCGGGCGGCGATTTGGTGATCCGATTGCCCTACTCAGGGCGGAAGTGAAAGCGGAAGTTACAGGAGGTGGACCATGAAACGCGCATATCACCTGGCAGCTCTGGCAGCGATGATGTTGGTTTCGCTGACGGTTTTGGCTGTCGAGCCGGCCCTCGGGCAGGAGCAGGGTCAGGGTCAGGAAGAGCTCACGACCGGCGTGGCGCGCGTCAGCCTGGTTCATGGTGACGTGACCTCGATGCGCGGCGACTCCGGCGACTGGGTGGCCGCCACCGTGAACGCGCCCCTCGTGCGCGGCGACAAGATCGCCACCGGAGAAAACTCGCAGGTGGAGATCCAGCTCGACTATGCCAACGTCCTGCGTCTGGCGCCTCGGACCGAGGCTACTATCGCCGACTTGACCCGCACTCGAATCCAGATTCAGGTAGCGCAAGGAGTGGCGAACTTCTCCGTCCTCAAGGGCAGCGAAGCGGAAGCGGAGATCGACACGGCCAACATGGCGGTGCGGCCTCTCGAGGAGGGGGCCTACCGCATCGAGGTGACTTCGCCGACCGAGACCCAACTGATCGTGCGCAAAGGCCAGGCGGAAGTCTCCAACCCGGATGGCAGCACGCGCGTGGAGACTGGTCGCATGATCCGCGTGCAAGGGTCCGATCATCCCGAATATCAGATCGCCAGCGCTCCGGGCAACGACGAATGGGACAAGTGGAACAAGGAGCGCGATAACCAAATCAACGACGCGCAGAGCTACAGCCATGCCAACCGCTATTACACCGGCGCGCAGGACCTGGACCGCAACGGCCGATGGGTCGATACGCCGGATTACGGCTCCGTATGGACGCCCAATGTGGGCGGGGACTGGGCTCCTTACCGCGACGGCTCGTGGACTTGGGAACCTTATTGGGGCTGGACATGGGTTTCCTACGAGCCCTGGGGTTGGGCCCCGTACCACTATGGGCGATGGTTCTATTACGGCAACTCCTGGTGCTGGTGGCCGGGCCACCACGCCTACGGGTACCGCCCGGCCTGGGGCCCCGCTTACGTGTCGTTCCTCGGCTTCGGATTCGGCGGGCGCAACTGGGGCTTTGGCTACGGGTACAACTCGATCGGCTGGTGCCCGCTCGGCCCCTATGATTCGTACTATCCGTGGTGGGGCCGGCACAACACCTACCGCGCGGTGAACATAACAAATATTACTAACATAAATAATTACAACTCAGGGTCTCGCCGCCCGCTTGGACCCCGGGGCTATACGTCGAACCTGCAGGCGGCGCTCAGCAACGACCGGATTCGCGGCGGGATCACCCAGGCCTCCACGGAGGACTTCGCGCGGGGGCGTGTGCCGCGGCAGCAACCGCGCCTCGACGCCAACGCACTGCGCCAGGGACAGCTCGTGCAGGGGACCGTCCCCGCCGTACCCACGCGTGAAACCCTGCGGCCCGTCAACCGGCCGGCGGCGTTCTCGGGACGGACCGGTGGCGCGCAGACCTTCTTCTCGCGCCAGCAGCCGCCCACGACAACTCGGTCTTTTGCCCAGCAGTCCGCAGCCATGCAGCAGATGGTGCAGCGGAATCCCTTCCAAGGCGGGGGACAGGTGGCGCGTCCGGCGGCAACTTCGGATTCGAGCCGGCAACCTGCCGCCAGTATCCAGGGCGCGACCGCTCAACGTGCCACACCCGGGGCCGGAAATCAGCCCGCCGTGAATGCGGGACGGGCACCGAATGCTGTCAACGGGCGAGTGGCGGGCACAAATTCCGGCTGGAGTTCTTTCGGTCAGCCTGCCGCGAGCAGCCCCGCGCGTGCTGCGGCGAGTCAGGCACCGGCGGCAGCGGCGCGTTCGCCGCAAGCCGAGCCCGCCACCCGGCCGGCGGCTTCGCAGGCTGCGCCCGCTTCTCAGCAGCAACCCGGTTGGCAGCACTTCGGCACCGGCCAGCCGCGCGCAGTTCCCAACCGGCCGACCACCACGGGAACGCCGCAAGGGACTTCATCGGCCCCGCAGGCGGCCCCGGCGCGTGCCGGCGAGGAGCGCTCTGGAGGCTCTCGCCAAGCCCCCACTTCCACGGCACCGCGCGTGACGGTGACTCCTTCCAACGCATCCGGCGTTGAGTCGAAGCCCGCGCCACGGAGTGCCGCGGAGCCCAGCAGATTCCAGTCGTTCGGCGGGCAGTCGCAGCCGAGCGTTGAGTCGCGTCCCGCGCCGAGCAGCCGACAGTCCTCCGGCTGGAGCCGGTTTAGCTCAACATCATCCAGCGGCGAGCGGCCGGCGCTCGACATCCGCAAGCCCATCGTCACCGAGCGCGCCGCTCCCCGGAGCTATGGGGGCAGCGGGACCAGCAGCGGGTGGGAGAATCGCCAGCGCAGCGCTCCCACTGCTCCTCCCCGTAATTTCCAGGGTGGCCGCGCAGCCCCCTCCGCGCCACCCAGCAGTTATCAGGGCGGCGGCAATCGTGGCTGGTCAGCTCCTTCGGGCGGAGGAGGAGGCCGGAGCGTTCAGTCGGCTCCCGCGCGCAGTTACGGAGGCGGTGGGGGTGGCGGAGGCGGGCGAGGCGCTTCGGCGCCCTCCGGCGGCGGCCACGTCTCCTCCGGGTCTCACTCGAGTGCCGGTAACAGAGGCCATTGATAAGGCAAGGTTCTAATTCCTTCCTCACAGGCGCAGCGGGCAACCAGGCTCGTCGCGCCCGACTTTTTCTATCCCCCTCAACGCCGACTGTCCGACGGAACAACCGGTTTAGCTCTTGGCGTGGGGGCGCCCGGTCGCCTTGCAGATGCGCCCGGTGTGCGCTGCGGTTACGATTGCTATCAACGAAGGTAGCGCCGCCCTTCAGGGCGGCACATCCCGGCCTGAACCCCGGCGCTAAACGGCAATATACGTCAGCCTGCGGGGTTGTGATTCTTGTGGTAGATTAGGCTTCAAATGTTGCCCGGGATCTCTGACACCAGCCCTGAGATGGAGCGAGTGCACATTCAAATGCTGCGCGCCATGCCCTCATGGAAGAAGTTCCAGTTGATCAACGATCTCATCGTCACCGGCTGGAATCTGGCGCTGGCGGGACTCCACCAACGCTTTCCCAACGCAAGCCCGGAGGAATTGCGCCGCAGGCTTGCCACCCTGACACTCGGCCCGGAGCTGGCGAGCAGAGTTTATGGCCCGGAACCCAGCCCGCCCACTTTCACGTGACCTATGGAACCGATCGAGATCCTTCACCACGTCACATCGAAGTTGACGGAACTGGGAATTCCCTACATGGTCGGAGGGTCCTTTGCCAGTTCCTTGTACGGCCTAGCTCGTACAACACAAGACGCGGACCTTGTTGTGTCCCTGACCCAGAGCCAGGTCCCAGCCTTGGTTGAGGCCTTCACAGGGCAGTTCTATCTTGACTCAACGATGATCAAGGACTCCCTGCGGCATCAAACCTCGTTCAACATCATTCACTTGGAATCCACATTCAAAATCGACTTCTTCCCACTTCAGCCAGGAGAGTTCCATCAACAGAGTTTTTCACGGCGGCGCCTGGAACCTATTGACGCTACTCTGAAGGTTCGCGAATACGTTCAAAGCGCGGAAGACACCGTGCTTTACAAACTCGATTGGTACCGTAAGGGAGGGGGCGTGTCCGAGGTACAGTGGCGCGACATCCTCGGAATCCTCAAGACCCAAGGCGCCGCCCTTGACGGAGATTATCTCGACCGATGGGCCAGGGAGCTGGGTCTGGCGGAACTTTTGGAGGGCGCGAAAGGTGAGGCGGGTCTCAGGTGAAACTGAGAAATCTGAAACCCGCCTCTGCAGGCAGCAAACTACATTCCAAGTACCAGCTTGTCGATCCGCTTGCGGACGTCAGTGAGGTAGGCCAGATCGCCTGAATCCAGCTCGGCGGTCACCGTACCGCTGTAGCCGATCTCGCCCAGCGCCTTGCGAATCTCGGCCCAGTCAATGTCGCCTTCGCCGAGATTGACAAACTGGGCGGTGATCGAATCCCCCTTCCCCATCTTGAAGTCTTTCAGGTGGACCTTGGCGATCCGCTTATCGAGCGTCCGAATCCAATCCTGCGGGTAGCCGTAAAGCACGACGTTGCCGACGTCGAAGTAGGATTTCACCCAAGGACTCTTGAACTCGTCGACGTAGGTGGCGAATTCCAGCGGGCTGAGCAGGAACTTGTTCCAGACTTCCTCGACGGCGATGACCACCTTCAGTTCCGCCGCCAGGGGTAGCAATTCGCGGATGTGCTTTTGCGAGCGCGTCCAGGCGTCTTTGTAGCGGGTCTGGGGGTTCACCACCGCCGGCACAAGGAGCACGGCTTCGGCGCCCCAGAACTTGGCGTTGTGGAGCGACGTCTTCATGCCGTCCATGCTCTTCTTTACCGCCGCCGGGTCGGTTGAGGAGAGCGGATTCCCCCAGTGGGCCTGGTTCATCACGGAGGTGATCCGGATCTTGGCATCTTCGGCGGCCTTTTTGATCTCCTCCGCCACGCGCTGGTCTTCGGTCGTGTATCCTTCCACGGCGTCAAAGCCGGCGTCGGCCGCCATCTTGAAGCGGTCTGCGATGCTGAGTTTGTCGGGCAGCATCCCCCACACCACGCCCTTGATCATCTTCCCGCCCGCGGCAGGCGCCGCGGCCGCGGGAAGGGCGGAAGGCAGCGCCGCCGCGCAGGCCGCCCCCACGGACGTCTTCAGAAAATCGCGACGTGAAGTATCATTCCCCATAACATCCTCCTTGGTTGGGGGCCGGTGGAGTCCTCGGAGGGCTCCGTCCGGCCCACGATTCATCTCATCCCAGCTTGTTGATATCGATCTTGGGATCGAAGACTTCGTTCGAATTCATGAGCTCTTCCCAGGTAACTTCCTTGCCGGTGTAAGCGGCCGTCCGCCCGAGCATGGCGGTCAGCGCGGAGTCGGCGCCCTGCGAGGCTTCGTTGAGGAAGTTACCGCTGGTGATGCTTTCCACAACGGCCTTCTGCTTTTCCGAATCGGACTGGTCGAGCGAGCCGCGGAAGGTGCCGGCGGCCGAGAACTGGCTGCCCTGCTGGCCTGCCCCGAGGCCGGCATCCCACTTCTCTTCGCCCGCGATGCTCATGCGGTGGTCGTAATGCGCTTCGCAGCTGCCGCGCGTCCCGAAGAAGCGCACCGCCGCGTCGAACTCGTGCTTGTCGAATTGGGTCGAGCCGAAGCTGACCTGCACGTCGCCGGGGTAGGTGAACACGAGATTGAAGTTATCGTAGCAGTTGCCCGCGTCGTTGCGCAGTTTGCGGCTGCCCGCACCCACCGCCTTCACGGGATGGCCCTGCAGCAGCCAGTTGCAGATGTCGATGACGTGAATGTTCTGCTCGACGATGATGTCGCCGGAGAGATGCCGGTCCCACACCCAGTTGCGAAAGCGCTTGGTTTCCGCCGAAACATTGCCCCAGTCCGGCCGGTCGATGTGCGGGCAGTAGTAGTAAGCGAGGCCGCACCCGATCTGGCCCAGCGCGCCGTTGTGAATCCGCCGCACCATCTCCACGTACGGGGGAGCCTTGCGAATCTGGAATCCCACCGCCAGGCTCAGCTTGCCCTGCGCCTTCTTGCCGACTTCCACGGCGCGCTTCGCCCCCGGAACATCGATCGCCACCGGCTTCTCGCAATAAACGTGCTTTCCGCCCGCCACCACCGCCTCCAGATGATGAGGGTGGAAATAGGGCGGCGTCGAAACCAGAATGACGTCCACTTCTTTCGAGCCGATAATCTGCTCGTAGGACTTGGGTCCCTTGAAGAGCTGAGACTTGTCGATGGCGGCATAACCCTTGGCAGCTTGCTGCCCGTTGAAGTTCTTTTCCGCCGCCTCGAGCTGGTCGGCAAAGAGATCGGCCAGCGCCACAACGCGCGCCGTGGTGTTGTCCACAAAGCCGCCGCCGACAGCCGTGCCGCGCCCGCCACAGCCGAGAATGCCCAGCCGCACTGCGGAATTGGCCGCCGTCCCGCGCACCAATTCCGGCTTGATGATCATGAAGCCCGCGGCCGCCGCGGCCGCGCTGCCCAGAAATTCCCTGCGTCCGATCTTGCTGTCCGAATGATCCTTTTCCATAAGACTTCATCTCCCTCCGGTTGTTGGTGAGCCACGCTGCCGTCCTAAAACCGGCGCCGGCCCCCACCTACTTTCCGAGTTCCATGATCTCGATGTCTTTCCAGTGAATCTTTCCGCCCCCACCGCTGTGAAGTTGCAGCCCGATGACACCGTCGAAGAACCGCGGCGCGGGATCGTCGAAATCCACGATCTGCACGCCGTTCATGCGCGTCACGATGTGTCGCCCCTCAATCGCGATTTCCAGCTCGTTCCACTCGTTGGGTTTGATGGCGCGAGCGCTTTCCGCAGTGTTCTGCGCCACCCACTGGCGGCCCCCGCTTTCATAGACCCCTCCCGTGTCGCGCGAAGGATCGACCTCCACCTGAGTGCCTTCGATGTCCGGCCCCGACTGCCCTTCGCCGAGCATGCGCGAGCGGAGAAAAACGCCATAGTTTCCCAGCTTCTCGCACTTGAACTTCACCCGCAGCAAGAAGTCCTGATAAGTCTTCTCGGTAACCAGATAGCCGTACTTGTCGGTGAGTCCTTCGCCGAGAATGGTGCCATTCTCCACCGCCCATTTCTCCTTGCCGTAGGCACGCCAGCCGCTCAGGTCCTTGCCGTTGAAAAGCGGAAGCCACTTGTCACCCGCTTGCGCCACCGCGCACACCAAGACCCATAGCAGAATAGCCACACTCCGGGTGAGCACCTTCATAATTCCCTTCCTTTCCCGACCGCAGGCACGAGGCACACTGAACCTCCAGTGGCTCCTTTGCCAATGTCTGCTCTCTGCTTGCAGGCCGAAACCTTATCACAAGGCGCGGGGGGAGAGAAGAATAAGGTTGGCCTTGGCCCGCCGGCGCGATCTCCCTTTCGAGTCTTTGTGGGCAATTCAATTCGAAAGGCCGGGAACCCACTTCACGGCGTTATCGTGGAAGAGTTTCTTCAGGATCGGCTCGGGGAGGGCAAGACCCTGGATCTTGTGGCCGTTGTACTCCAGCGTTTCGGCCGTGGCGAAATACTTCCAGTCGCGCGCGTATTCCTCCTCCCAATGCTTCACGGTGACTTCCGGCTTTTCCCAGGGCATAAAGACGAGATCGGTGCCGTAGAGCACCCGGTCTTGATACTTGGTGAGAAACGCCCGCACCTTCTCTCGCCGCTGGAGCATCAGGTAAGGCACGCGGGCCGCCGTGTCCACGGCGAAATTCGGGTAAAGGTCAAAGCGTTTCGCGATCTCGTCCACGTCGACTTCCATGCTGCCCAGGTGGCAGCCGACCACCCGCAAGTTGGGATGCGCCTTTACCATGCGGTCGCGCGCCGCGAGGATGGTTTCTTTCGACGGCCGCTCCGGATGCTTGTACATGTGCCAATCGGGGTTCTCCTTGTAATAGGAGTAGTCCGGACTGGCGGGGTCGAGCGGCTGCCACGCCGAGGTCGGCTCGGCGATGTGGGCAAAGAGCGTCTTGTGGCGCGCGGCGATGAAATCGAGGATGGGTGAAAACGCCGGGTCGTCCGGCATCACATACCGCCCGCTCTGCGATTTCAACTCCATACCGATGCTCTTGTAGATCTTCACCGCAATCGCCCCGTCGGCGAAAGTCTTGCTCAGGAGCCCCGTCGTCCGGTCAGCGAAGCCCGGCGATTCCCAGTCCTCTGGGTCGAACGAAGAGCACCAGGCGGCGCGGCCATGACTGGCGCGGTGGACCTCCAGCGCCGTGGCGTGCTGCGACGCGATATCCGAAAAGCCGCGCTCATGTTTGTCCACCACGCAGATGTTCAGCAGACGCATGTCCAGCCGTTCGAGCATGGGGTAGAACGCCGCGGCGTTTTGGAAAACGTGGGCGTGCGCGTCAATCCGCGTAAATGCCGGCTTGGGGGATTGGGGCTCCCCCACAGCTATTACCGCCGCGGCGACAACCAGTGATACCCCCGCCGCAAGGAACCCTTTGGAAAGCTTCATCTTCGTGACCTCACTTTGCAGCATCCCGGTCGAACTGGGGCCAAGGTATCACGAATTCCTTGGCATCGTGAAGTGTGTCTGCGCCCGGCGGCATTTCGTGCTAACATCCATCGTGAGGGGTAGCTTAGGGAACGCACGACGATGCTTGACCACACCCGGATTCGTGTCTTCCTGGCGCTCCTCATGCTGGCCGCGTGCAGCGCCGGCGTAATGACCTTTCTTCCAGACGCCTCTTCCTTCGTCAGCAAGCCTTCGCTGATTGCCAAACTGCCGCCCTGGCGTCGTGAGCCGATTCCGCTGCTCACCTCCCCCACGCCGGAGCGCCTTTACGAGTTGCGGTTGCGCGCCCGGACGTTCCCCGAGCTCGCCCCCGTCATCGTCGACGTGTCCGGCCAGCCCACCATCGTCCACACCGTGAAGGCCGGAGACAACCTCGGCGGTCTCGCGAATCGCTATCTTCCCCAAACGGTGTTCATGACCACGGGAGAATTGGAGTCGGCCATCCGTCAGGCTAATCCCTCGTGGACGGAAGGCCATCTTCAGCCCGGCCAGCAACTCGTGATTCCGGGCATCGAGACGGCGCCCAATGCGGACCTGCGCCCCGCGCCGCGGCCCAAGAATGCCGAGATTCGCGCCATCTACCTGACCGGATGGACGGCCGGCAGCGCGCACGGTATCGAGCTCATTCGCCGCTGGAAGGGCCTGGGCGGCAACGCCGTGGTTTTCGACCTCAAGGATTTTGACGGCTTGGTGACCGTGGCGTTCAGCCATCCGCTGGCGCCGGAGAAGCAGCGCCCGCCCATCCGCAGCCTCTCCAAGCTCGTGCGCTTCCTGCGCCGGCTCGGGTTGCAATCCATCGGGCGCATCGCGCTGTTTCGCGATGAGCAGATCGCTACCCACCATCCGGAATTGGCGGTCCAGTCACGGCGCGCCAAGGGACCGTGGCGCGAAAACGGCAAGCAGGTTTGGACGGACCCCTCGCGCCGCGAGGTGCAGGACTACAACATCGCGCTAGCCGTCTACGCCGCGCGCCGGGGCGTGGATGAAATTCAGTTTGACTACGTGCGCTTCCCGGCGGAGGGCGATCAGGCCGACGCCCGGTTCGCTATTGAGACCGAACAGCCCGCCTGGACGCGCTCGCAGGTGATCACGGATTTCCTTCGACGCGCTTATGACGAGCTGCATTCCCTCGGCGTATTGGTTTCACTCGATGTCTTCGGCGTGATGGCCTGGGCGCGCCCCGTCGATCTGGCCCACACCGGGCAGAAGATTGAAGACATGGCGCGCCAGTGCGACGTCCTCTCTCCCATGATTTATCCTTCGCACTTCTTCGGCATGGACGGTTACGACAAGCCGGGCGACGCGCCCGAACATTTCATCGGAGAATCGATGGACCGATTCCGCAAGGTCACGGCGGGAACGGATGTCGTGCTGCGCCCCTGGCTGCAAGCCTTCGCCTGGAGAACCAAGACATATTCCCCCGATTACGTCCATATTCAATTGAGGGTGGCGCGCGAGAAGGGCGGAATCGGATTCCTCTTCTGGAATGCGCGCAACGATTATTCCGTGCCCTTCCGCGCCATCAGCGAGAAGTCCATCGTCGCCAGCCGCGCCCTCCGTGAAGAAAAGCTCAAGCCCGTCGGTGACGAGAGCGTCCCTCCTCCCGCCCACGCCAACCCGCCGTCATCTCCGCACAACGAGGAGACCTTGACACAGCAATTACCCACCCCCGCCGCAAAGTCTCCGGCGCCCCAAGAGGCCGGGCTCCAATACGCAAGGTGACCGCGCTGCGCCGAGATCTGCGCAACACCACTTCTTAAATGAATTCTTCAATACTTCCGTGCGGCATGTCTCGGGTTCAAGGCCAAACCTATTTGGTGACGACGAGTGTCGCGCTTGCCGATTGGTGCGTATAAGGTTCACGCGCGGTGATTCGCCAGGTCCCTGGTGGGTCGCTCAGCGCCAGGGGCAAGGTGAACTCCGCCTTCCCGTTTTCCAAGGCCAGGTCGGCGCCGTAGTAGTCAACGACCTTGCCCTGCGGGTTGCGGACCTCGACGTGAGCCGTACTTGGCGGCAGGGGAGTTGCCGGCTGTCCTGCTGCTTGTCGCACCGAATTGGGTGCGACATTGGCCGGCCCAAGACGAATCGTGAAGCGCGCCACGTCGCCCGCCTTGCCTTGCGCGGACGCGCTCGATCCTCCGGCCGCGGTGATTCGGACCCGGCCCACCGGCGCGGGCAGGAGCGCATAGAGCATGGGCTCGCCCGCGGCCAGATTCCCCCGGAAGGTGCTCACGCGGCCCAGTACGCGGTGGGCGCGCAGATCGTACACGTACCGCGGCTCCGGCAGGCGGATCTCTGCCGGGCCGGCGTCCGCACATTCGGGCTCAGGGAGGATGGCGACGAACTTCGCGGTTCCCCTGCGAAACGCCACGGCTTCCGAACAGGTGAGGGAGGAACCCCCCGATCTACGGACGTCCACGACGGGGCGAGCGCTCGCAAGATTCAAGTAATCGCGCAGCAGGTTCAGGCGCGCGGCCTGGTTCGCGGTCTTGCGAATTTTCTCGTAGTCGCCCATCCAGAAGTTCAGGGTGATGGCGCGACCTGCGCCGTAGTGATTGTCAATCAAGAAGAGGGTTTCGTCGGCGGCCGCACCGGGGCGGCCGGTGGTGGCTCGAAGGCTCGGGCTGGCGGGTACAACGCTCAATTCCGCGGTCCCCCCGCTCAGCGCCACTCCGAACTTCGCCGCGCTCACTCCCTCCGGCGCGCTCCGCACTTCCACGCGTTGCACGCCCAGCACACCGTCCAGTCTTCCGGCTGCCTGCCAGCGCCCGTGGCCATCCATCAGCCCCGTTTCCGCATCGGCGAGGAGCACGCCGCCACCTTCCACGAACTTGCGGATGGAGTCGGCTTCGAAATCGGTGAGGGCGATGGAATCGGGGAGCACCAGCACGCGATAGTCGGTGAGCTTGCCTGCGGCGATCTGTTCGGTCGTCAAGAAATCATATTGGTAACCAGCGTCATGGAGCGCCTCGAGCCAGGCGTGACGGTTGGTGTGGAAGCGTTTCAGATGGGCCGAAGTCTCATCACCATTGGAGACTTCCTTCGCTGCGATGTGCCCGTCGGTGATCCATTGGCCTTTAACGCTGGGCAACGAATAATGGACCGCGATTCCGCAATTGTCTCGTTGGGCGCCGCGTAGAAGGAGTGCCAACCCATCATGGAGGAATTCGTTAATGGATTCGGCGAGGTCATTCCCCTGCTCGGTCAGCGTCAGGTCGGCATTCAGCGCCGTGTATTGCCAGAAGAGGGATGCGCCGGTGTGGCCATGCAGGAGCCGATGCCAGAGTTGATGGCGCAGCACTTTTCCGTGATCCTGGTAACCCGTGAAGCCGGTCAGGATCAACCCCGGACGCGTAATGCGATGTAGGTCGTCCTGATCGTCCTCGGAGTAAGGCTGCAGATAATCGACGATCTGATCCAGGCGGTACCAATTCACGGCGTTTGAGGGCCCCGGCTCCTGGGTGCCGGAAATGCTGGGCCGCCCGCCGGGGTCGGCCTCGTGGACGGTGTCGGCGGCCACTTCGAGCGCGTGGGCGAACACTTCCTCCATGAAAGTACGGTGATCCATCCAGCCGGCATAGTTGCCCTTGGCCTGGGCCTCGGCTGTGGTGAGGGGCAGAACATCGTCCCAGCTCTTGAACTCCGTCTCCCATTCGCTGTTGAGAAGACTCAGGCTTGGATAACGCGCCTTGAGCCAGTCGCGGAATTTGACCAGCGTGGGTTCCGACCAGGACAAATCAAAAGGGTCGCCGTACGCCGTGAGCGAAGACTCGTCCGCCATGTACCAGCCCAGGGGGCGGTACAGTAAGGACCGCTGCATGTCTTCGCGCATCAACTCGCGCAGGCGGGCAAGCCATGCGTCATCCGCCAGGTCCGGATCGCGAATCAGGTACCGCTTGTCGCCCGTCTCCAGGAACTTCCGCTTCTGCTCGAGATAAGCCTGGCGGTAGTGCCAATAGACGCCGAATCCCGGCGTGTGGGTCTGGATGACGAGCTTGAAATTTCGCTCCGGGCGTTCCGTGACGCTGACGCCGACCTTTCGGAACTGCTCATCGAGCGTGGGCGTCCAGGGCTGATAGGAAGGCGGGCCGTGCCAGGGCATGATCAACTCATACGCGCCAAAATCACGGTCGAGACTTTGAAAGTTCACACCGGCTTGCCTGCGGTCGATTTTCGTGCTGCCTTCGGAATCGAGCAGAGTGACCCGCGCCCAGCCGATGTTGGTGGAGTAATTGCCGACGTCCAACTCCGCTCGCAACACCTGCCCGCCGGCTTGGCGGGCGATGAGGCGGCCGCGGTTGTCGAGCAATTCCGCAAGCCAGTGCACCGGTCGGCCGCTTCGGGTCTCAAAACTCAGTTGCACCTTGTCGCCACGCGCGTAGAACGCACGATCCGTCTTCAGGGTGAGGATCTGATCGGCCTGGGTGGTGTCAAAAGAGGCCGTCCCCCAGTCATAGTGTTTTCCTTCGGCGGTCAGGATGGCATCCACGTAGTGCTTTCCGGCGGAGAGATGGTCTGGCAGCCCGATCGTGAAGCTATTCCTCCCTTGCTTGAGGTCGATCATCTGGCCCCTGCTGCCTTCGGATTCTCCCCATTGATTGAAAACCTGCGCCATGACTTCTGCCCGGCGGAGGGGGGAAGCGTTTTGCAGCTCGATCGAGAGGGACCTCCGCCCGCCCGGACCCTGCGAGACTGATAGGGGCGAAAGCCTCAGTGGTGTCTCGCGCCCCGCTGCCCAGAGAATCGATCGGCAGAGGAGCGAATAGACGTATTCCCACCAGCGGTCGTCTCGTTCACCTCGGATCTTCGAGTCAATCATGGGTGAGAGACCGGTGTTGACGTAGCCGAGCGCCACTACCCTTCCCTTCCCGAACATCTTGGTGGCAATGATGGGCTCGCCGTCCGCGCCCGCGGCCAAGGCCGTGGCGTCTTTGCCCAGCTTGTAGCGATAGTGCTTGAGATATTCGGAGGGGAAGGACTCGAAGGGGACATTCGCAACGATGGGGTGTTCCGCCAGGCGTTTCCAAGGGCCGTCGGCCACGGCGTCGGGGCGGATGTCGCGGTGCCCTTGCGAATTCAACCGGTCCGAAAGCACACCGGCGAGAGGAGAGATCTCCCACAACTCGTCACCCGGTTCAACTTCGTAGGTGGGCGCAAAATCATTCAGCGGCCGCTGTGCAGGAGGATCGTCCGGCGCGGGCACGCCGGTGGTGGGATGAATCAGCACCAGGCCCGTGCCGCCCTCCACTCGCTTGCGGATTGCCTCGCGCGCGCCGGCCGGCAGGCGATTCCAACCGTGCAGGCTGGGAAGGATGATGACGTCGTACGGGATCGCCTTCGCGAGGTCTTCTTCCAGGTACTGGTACGCCAGTTTGTAATTCCGCGCCTCGTAGTCCTGGTCCGTGCCGACCGTCCAGGTGTTGACGTCCCAGGCTTCGTCGATCATCACCGTGTCATAGGTAAGGTTCATCCGCTGCGCCAATTCGACGAGGGTTCGTCCTTCACTCACACTCGGCACAACGAAGGCGTGTACCGGCGGCAAAGGCGAGGGCATGCCCCAACTGACGTGTGGTGAAGGGACGGAGAGCGTAAAAGGCACGTCCAGCCGGTGCGCGGCCTGCGGATTGGCCAGGATGGGGCCGCGCCATATCATCGCCAAACATAAGATGGCTGCGGCCAAACTCGCCAGCCAGACGAGTCTTGAATGATGACGGAGATGAAATTTCATGGATCTCCCGGACCTTGATGGACGTTAGAGCGAGGGAATTAACGTATATCACGATTCGCGTACGGGTGCGTACCCATCCTGGGGCCGGGCCAGGCCGTGAAGCCCGCGACGCACCAATGAACAGATCGATAGTCTATAATGGTCGTGCAGAAGCCAGCGGCAGGGCTTCGCAGGCCGAAAGAGATTCAGGGGCAGGGACACTGAACATGCGACTTTGGGCAAAGATCCTTCTTGCCGTTCTGGTCGTTTACGTGGCCATGCTGGCGGGGCTTTGGGCGGTGATGTTCCAGCCGCCGGAAGTTTTTGGGAAGATCATGTCCAAGCTCCCCGAAGCGCCGGTTTTCATCTTGTTCCCCTTCAAGCCCATGTGGTTGTTCGCCCGCTCCGGCCATTTGAAAGCCGGTGACCTCGCACCGGACTTCTCCTTGCAAACCCTCGACAAGAAATCGCGCGTCCGACTCTCGTCCTTCCGCGGCGGGAAGCCGGTCGTGCTGGTTTTTGGAAGCTACACTTGACCGCCTTTTCGCCGGGAGGTTCCCGCGCTCAACACGCTTTACGAGAAGTACAAGGATCGCGCCGAGTTCTTCGTGGTTTATATCCAGGAGGCGCATCCGACAGACCTCTGGCAGGACGAGGACAACGTGAAGGAGAAGATCGCCATCGCCAGCCCCAAGGGTTACATCGAGCGGGTGAATCTGGCAGGAACCTGCTTGGTGAAGCTGGGCATCAAATTCCCGGCGCTTGTCGACGACTTTAATAATCCCACCGAGGTCGCCTATTCAGGCTGGCCCGACCGCTTGTACGTCATCGACCCAGAGGGGCGCATCGCGCTGAAGAGTGACGCCGGGCCCTTCGGCTTCAAACCGGCCCAGATTACGCAAACCCTCGGGCGCATACTTCCTCACTAGACGGCAAGCGCTGCTGGTGGGTGGTCCGACACAGGCTCAGACGCCGGCGGCCTTGCGGTAGCGGGCCATGTGACCCTGATACTCGGCGTTCTTGGGGTCAATCTTGAGGGCCTGAGTCTGAGTTCGCACCGCCTCGTCGTATTTGCCGTTGGCGAAGAGGGCCTCCGCCAGTGTATCGATAAAGGAGGCTTCCTTCCAGCCGTCCAGGGCGACGGCCTTCTGCGCGTGCTCGAGGGCGCGCTTGGGATCGCGAAACTGCGCGTCTTCGCTGGTGGCGAGCAGCCAGGCGAGGTTGTTGTGCGACACCGGATCGTCCGGGTTGAGCCGCAGCGATTCCTGATAGCTTTGAATCGCCTCGCCGTAGAGCTTTTCTTCGGCGTAGAGGTCGCCCAGGGCGCGCTGGCCCTCCGCCGTCCGGGCGTCGTCGCCGAGGATTTCCTCGAAAATCTTGACGGCTTTGGCCGAGTCACCCCGGTGCAGGTAGGCACGCGCCAGTCCCCGCAGAGCGCCGCTCGAGAGGGGGTTCAAGCGCCGCGCTTCTTCGTACTCGCGGAGCGCCTCATCCAGCCGTCCCTGCTCGGTGTATAGCGACCCCAGTTCCTCGTGCGGCCGCTCGTCGCGCGGAGCGACCCGCGCCGCCTCCTGCGCCCGCTTGATTGCATCTTCCTTGTGGCCGGTGGCGCTCAGCGTGCGGCTCTCCCGGATGAGCCGCGTGAGAACCCGGGTCGTGCGGTAATGCTCGACGGCGGTGCCCATCGCCAGGGCCACGACCGCCAGAGGAATAATCACGATGGCCTGGGAGGGCGCGCCGGAGGGCGGCCCGGTCTCCGCCTCGAAGCTGGGAGGAGGAAGCACCCCGCTCACTATCATGCCCACAAACAACCCGCCCACGTGCCCCCAGTTATCAATTCCCGGAATGGCGAATCCCATGCCGAGGTTGAGAATAATGAGAGGAAGAATCCCGCCTCCGAACGCCCGCCGCCAGCGACGCGGAACCGTGTGACGATGCAGAAAGCCGACGGTAAGCATGGCCCCCGCGATGCCGAAGATCGCCCCGGAAGCGCCCGCCGAAACGCCCCGGGAAAGCGTCATGCTCAGGAACGCGCAGCCAATGCCACTCGCCACATAGAGGAAGGCGAAGCGCCCATAACCATACAGCGGCTCGAGAATGCGCCCGAGTACGAACAGCCCGATGGTGTTGAGTATCAAGTGTGGCAGGCCGATGTGCAGGAACATCGGCATCACCAGCCGCCAGTATTCACCGCGGCGGATGAAGGGACCGAAGGACGCGCCAAAATCGAGCAGGACCGACGGCGACTTCGACCCGCCAGACATCTCCATCAGGGCATAGATGACGACGTTCAGAAAGACGAGGACGTACGTAGCCATAGGCGGGTAGCGGCGCTGGAAGAAGGGAGCCGCCGGTGGCGGAGTAGCGTTGATGATGGGCTGCTCGTCCATGTTAGGAGAAGTCAACAGTCAGCGGTCAACAGTCGACAGTCAAGGGTCGAGAGTGAGAAGACGAATATTGAAGGTCGAAAGTAACAAAAGCTCTCAACTTTCCGACTCTCGATTGGCTTTTCTCTCGTCACGTGTCATTCTTCACTCTCTCGTAATACCCTTCCCCGGCGCAGCTACGGCAAAGGACGCGGCCACCGAGGCGGCGCTCGCGGCCGTCGTTGATGCCCTCGCCACACTCCTCGCAGGCCACTCGCGAGCGGGGCCGGCCCGGCAAATCATCCGATTTCAGACTGACCTTCACCGGCGTGATGATGAACAGCTCCGAGTCGTTCATCACCTTGTAGGCCTCGAGCTGCCGCTTCGATTCGTCGGCCAGTTCCGGGAACATGCTCTTGGCCTTGGCACGGGAATCATCACGGGCGACGACGCGGACGGCGCGCTGGGTTTCCATGTCCACGAAGGTGGCGGCGACTTTTCCGTAGTCCACAAACTTCAGCGAGCGCTTGCCCAGGCGGCATCCGGTCACGAGGCTCACGGCGTCCGTGGCGCAGCGGTCGATCTCCACAAACGTCAGCAGGCGCTTGCGATACTTTCCGGGATCATCGAAGCCGAGCTCGCGCAGCCCGAGCATTGCCATGCGCACGCCCAGCACCTGACCGGGACACATGTGGCCGTGAGACTGCGCCGCCAGTGCGAGGTATTCTTCCAGGGACTTCACTTCACAATATTGACCGACGGGAATCGAGGCGGTCAAGCCCCACGCGTCGGCCATCGTCCAGCGCTTGCTCGTATTCGGCCGGAGTGATCCGACGGTTGATCTCCGCGTACTCGGAGCGCGAGACCTTCCCCGCCGGGTAATACTGCGGCATCAGGTTGACGTAGGTGGTCGGGGAAAGCTCCGTGGCGATCCAGCGCAGGACCTCACGCGTGCCCGCGATTTCATGGGGCATGACGAGGTGCCGGATGAGAAGTCCGCGCTGCGCGATCCCGTGCTCGTCCACCACCAGGTCGCCCACCTGGCGGAACATTTCCCTGATGGTGCGCCGGGCGACTTCGGGATAGTCGGGCGCTTTGGAATACTTCCGCGCCATCTCCGAATCCCAATACTTGAAGTCCGGCATGTAGATATCGACGATGCCGTCCAACAATTCCAGGCTTTCCATCGAATCGTAGGCGCTGGTGTTGTAAACGATCGGCAGGCGCAGGCCGCCTTCGATGGCGAGCGGAAGCGCTTCGACGATTTCGGGGACAACGTGCTCGGGGGTCACGAAGTTGATGTTGTGGCAACCCTCGGCCTGAAGTTCCAGCATCATCCGCGCCAGCTTTTCCGGAGGCGCGGGCGCGCCGCGCACGTGCCAGCTGATGTCGAAGTTCTGGCAGAAGACGCAGCGCAGGTTGCAGCCCGCCATGAAGATCGTTCCCGAGCCGCCCCAGCCGCGCAGGCAGTCTTCTTCGCCGTGATGCGGGCCGGAGCTCGAGACGATGGCGTAACGCCCGGTCTTGCAGACGCCAATCTTGTCTTCCAGCCGGTTGACGCGGCAGTTGCGCGGGCAGGCCTGGCAGCGTTCCAGCACCTCCTTCGCGCGCTCGACGCGCCGGCGCAGCTCGCCTGCGGCGGACAACCGCATGTAGGCCGGCTGAAATTCGCTGAGATGGCTGACGGCTCTCATGAAAGCGCCTGGCGCGAATTATAGAACAACGGCTCGCCCGATGGCAGAGGCTGCACCGAGCGCCGAGGCATTTGACAGACGCATCGCGCGGGCATACTGTGACCGCAACCGATTATTGCGGAACTCTGGGATCTCACCCCGGAAAGGAGATCGTCCATGGAGAAGCACATCCTGCAAGGCAGCTACTGGCTCGGCCTGGGCTGCACCGCCCTGGCCGTGCTCTGGAAGGTTTTGGTAGTCGTGAGAATTGCCCCGGAAGCATTCGGATCGGTCCGGTACATGAGCTTTTACAAGGGCGGATTGCTATTCCTGGTCGTAGCGCTCGCCACCGCCGCCTGCGCGGGACAACGCGCCCCCAAAGCCTAGCCAAACTTTCGCAGTTGAGGGGGTAGAGGAACCGCAAGTGGTTTATTTTTAACGAAGCGGTCATAAAGGTCGGCACTACATTTCCAGTTTTGGCTGCACGGCCTGTGCGGCCTCCTC
>JBEKUI010000033.1:0-23661 GCA_049515175.1 Terriglobia bacterium | reverse complement strand
GGCGTGAACCAGAACATGCGCTACGACCAATCAATCCGCGCCCTTAAGACGGTTTTGAAGCGCGGATATCTGGGCGAGCCGGTGCTGGCCACCATCGAGATGCGCGCCATCCCGCACTGGCAGGCCTGGGTGAAGGACCTCGGCAAGGTGACGCTGCTCAACATGAGCATTCATCACCTCGATTCCTTCCGCTTTCTCTTTGGCGACCCTAAGAGCGTTTACGTGAGCGCGCGCACCGACCCGCGCACCAAGTTCGAGCACACGGACGGCATCGTGCTCTACATTCTGGAATATGCGAACGGCTTCCGCGCGGCTTCCTGGGACGATGTCTGGGCCGGGCCGGCGCGCGAGGGCGGCGCGCCGGACTGCTACATCAAGTGGCGCGTGGAGGGAACGGACGGGCTCGCGCAGGGAACGATTGGCTGGCCATCGTACCCCAACGTCACGCCCAGCACGATTGAGTTCACGACCAAGCTTCAGCCCGCAACGTGGTTCTCGCCGCGCTGGAAGGAGGTCTGGTTTCCCGACGCCTTCGAAGGCACCATGGGCATGCTGCTCGACGCGCTGGCCACGGGGACGGAACCGGCCGTTTCCGGGCGCGATAACCTGAAAACCATGGCCTTGCTCGATGCGTGCTACAAGTCCATCGCCGAGCATCGTCCGGTGGAGATTGAGGAAATCATTAGTTTGTTGTGATCCCCTCAGGGGACACCCAATGGGGAAAGGGCACGACTTTAGTCGTGCCGCGAAGGAGCTGCGACTATTCTCCTTGTTGCGATGGGCCGCCACGCCACGCGAGGTAGCCCATCGCAACACAGGTAACAAAGTGAATGGTTGTCTCATCGGCACGGCTGAAGCCGTGCCCTTTCGCGGCAGCCAGTTTAACTCACGCGCAATTCACCGGAGGGATCAACATGAAACTCGGACTCATCAATTCCGCCTGGGTGGGCACGCATGTGACGACCGCCGAGGGCATCCGCAAGACGAAAGAGATCGGGTTCGACACCATCGACATCTTCGCCGACCCGCTGGAGATTGACATCAAGGAACGCAAGCTCATCAAGGACACGGCGAAGGAGGTCGGGCTGCCGATCATCTCCGTGGCCTGCTGCGCGCTCGGCATCGCGGACTTCAACGGCCCGGTGCAGAAGTTCCACGTCCAGCGCTGCAAGGCGTACCTGGATTTCGTCTATGAACTCGAAGCGCGCAACCTGCTGCTAGTGGTGGGCGAGTACATCTGGCAGAAGGAAGTCATCAAGCCCGCGGACCAGTGGAAATGGGCGGCGGAGAACGTCCGCGCGCTCGGCGATTACGCCGCGCCTCTGGGCCTCGAGATCGCGCTCGAGCTCGAACCTTTCCACCTCTCCATCATCAACACGGTGGGGAAGATGGCGGATTTCCTCGACGCCGTGAACCACCCGGCGGTGCGCGCCAACCTGGACATTTCCCATCTGACCCTTTCCCACACGCCGGCGAGCGAGATCCAGCGTCTGAAGGGCCGCATCGGCCACGTTCATATTTCGGACTGTGACGGGAAAGTCCACGGCGACCTGCCGCCCGGCCGCGGCGTGGTGGATTTCGTCCCCTACCTGAGCGGGCTCAAGCAAACGGGCTTCAACGGAACGATCAGCATCGAGCTCGAATACTCGCCCGAGCCTTCGAAGATCGTCGATTGGGTTACGGAAGCCTACCGCGAAACCAACAGGCTCATGCAGGGACTGGGTATCCGCGGATAAGGAACGACGGGGCGCAGTGGATTGATGTTCGGCGCGGTAGTATAATCAAGCCGATGCAAATTGAGTACACCATTCACGTCTGGAAAGAAGGCGGTCAGTTTGTGGCCCACGCCATGCCCCTCGACGTCATGAGTTCCGGGGAGACACCGGAAGGGGCTCGCAGCGCTTTGAATGAAGCTGTCCGCTTGTTCCTTATAACCGCGAAGGATCAGGGCACGCTCGATGAGGTGCTGCGGGAGTCGGGCTACGAACTTCGCGAGGGTGAGTGGCTGAGCCCTGCCTGGGTCGCGCTGGAAAGACAATCCACAGCAGTTCCAGCCTGAGCATGCCACGCATAACTCCCATCCATTGGTAGTCCATTTTGGACAGCCCCAGTGTAGAATTTCTCAAGAATGCTGAGAACCCTCCGAAGGTTGTTACGCTGGAAATACTACACCGTAATTATCCCCGTCCTCTGGGGAACCGGGATCGCGATGGTCTGCCTTAGTCCATCCCTGGCCTCTCTCAGGATCGGGGTTGGATTTGCGTTCGTCCTTGCCAACATCATCTTCGTAGCCTCCTTCATCTGGAGCCTTGGCCACTGGCTGACCTCAGATACACTCCTGAAGAAGAACCCTGATACGGGGGAAAGGAATAGAAAGAGAAGTGCAATCGGGCGGCAGCAAAAGACCTACCTCTGCTGGAAGTGGGGAGTTTCGAGCGGGATATTCATTTTGTTCGCCGCATCGTTAGGGTTGAGTCGATACATAGAGCATCGAGTGGAGCTTTCAAGTCCCCACGGATGGTTAATTCCAGCTTCCGACCCTACCCCTCCCGCGGGCCCGTGCGGGCCAACGCCGAATAATGCACTCATGCTATTTATGGGCGATTCGGAAGTGATTGCCCAGACTTTTCCTCACACACTGCTACGGGTGAATGGCAAGGACGTGATTGTTTTGCACAAGAAAGAAGACGGTTCTGTTGCTCTCTCGATGGACGTCTTGAGTGCGGATGGCAAGGTGATTGCCAGAATCGAGAAGAACGAATTTACCGTTAATGTGAATAACGTCCTCCGCTGGAGAAGGACTGACTTGAGCACCTTGTGGGTTGAAGACCAAAATGGGAATCAGGTATTGAAGGCTCGTTACCTAAATCAAAAAGCGATCAAAGTGGAAGCGGTTCTTAACCTTCCGGGAGTTCCCACCGTCTATGGACCGCTTGAGTTTAGAGGAGGTGAGATAAATAGGTGTTTCCTGGATACAGGATCGATTGAGGTACGGACGGACCGCTAAGCCACCCGTCACATTCATTCTGCGTAAGTTTGGCGGCTTCTACGATTGCCCATACTTGGCTTTACATTCCAGTTTCCTGTAATCTGATCATACGGCCGTGGCGACCCCCCACTTCCGCCGAACCCTCTTTTCCAGTTGCTCGAACACCACGCGATCCACCAACTGACCGACGGCCATGATCAAGGCCATGACCGCCAGGACCTGCCGCCGCCCTCACTGCACGGGCTTCGCTCCCTTCTCCTTCAACACCTCGTTCAAAGCCGAAAGATCGTAGATGCCGGAGAGGTCCGGCCGCTCGCGGCCCAGGAATCCCGCTTCAAACGCCCACTTGGCTGAGGTGAAGAGTGATGAGCGAATCGGATCGTAGGTGACCTGCAAGCGCGAGAAAGAATCGTCGAGAACCGGCTGCGGCAGGGCCTTACCGGTCTCCTTTTTGATTTCGTCGTTCAAAACTCGCTTGGCCTCGGGCAGATTCTTGTTGATCCACTCGGTGAGCTCGACGTGGGCTTTGATCCACTTCTTCACGAGATTGCGGTGCTCTTTCAGGAACTTGGTGCTCACGATCAGATGCGTAGTTACGAACTGGCCATTCGGCCACAAGTCGCGCTCGTCGAGGAAGAGGCGACCGTTGGCCTCGCGAATCAACCGTGAGGCCCACGGCTCGGGCGCCCAAGCACCGTCAATTTCCTTTTTTAGAAACAAGGTAAGCTGGTCGGGATTGGCGACGGGGATTACCTGCACGTCGCCACCCTTCTCGCGCAGCTTGAGTCCGTGACCATTCAACCAGCCGCGCAGCGCCACGTCCTGCGTGTTGCCCATCTGCGGAGAGGCGATTTTCTTGCCGTGGAAATCCTCGGGCTTCTGGATTCCCGAGTCGGCGCGCACGACCAGAGCCGCGCCGCCGCTCGTCGCCCCGGCCACGATGCGCAGCGCTTCCCCCTGCGAACGCACATAGCCATTGATAGCGGGGTTGGGGCCGATGTAGGTCAGGTCAATCGCCCCGGCGAAAAGCGCCTCGATGGCAGAGGGCCCGGCGTTGAAGATCTTCCAGTCCACACGGGCGTCTGGCGCCAAGGCTTTGTCGAACCAGCCGTTTGCCTGGCCAATCACTCCCTGCGAGTGCGTGATGTTGGGAAAATGCCCGGCGCGAATTACGACTGTTGCTTGCGCCTGTAGATTGGCCGCAGCCGGCAGAGTAAACAAGCCGATCAGAACTTGAACAATGGTTTTCCGCATCGTCATCTCCGTTTTGCCCTGCGGGCTAGAATTGAAACTGCAACTGGCTCAGGAACAGGTTCGTGAGGTTGGTTCGAGCTTCCTGGTCCACCAGGCCGTAATTCGTCTGCAACTTGACCCAGCTGGAAAGATACCAGTTTACGCCAACGAGGTAGGTGTTGGTGACATCCTTGCCAGCGTGGCGTTTGGGGTCGTAGGTATCGAACCTTGCCAACGCCTCCCACCTGGGCCGCAATCGGTAGGCGAACTGGGTGTACCAGCCGTATTTGCGTGTTGCGTCGTCGTGGCCCCAGATGTACTCCCCTTGCAGTGAGAAAGGCTTGTGCACGTAAGCGAATTCTACTCCCGCGCGCTCTCGCGAGAGTTCCTTTGCGCCGCTGGCGCCGTTGTAGTAGTCGCCGCCAAGCGACAACCCAGCGAAGGGATGGACCACGAGGCGTGCCGCGACATCCTTGCGGCGGTTATCGTCACGCGTGTTGATCCCCGCACCGTTGAAAACGCCCACAGCATAATCGAACAGCGGCCGGCCGTCGTCTCGAACGATATTACCCGCAAGTTGGGCTCCGATGTCCCGGCCGTTGCTTCCGTTGTCGCGCCCCGGGACAAGGGAAAGCCCCACGAGCGAGCGCTCGATCGGAATCAAGTCGCGGCTGGAAACAAGATTCTCCTGGCTGAAAGGAATCTTGAATTGACCGACCGTGACCTTGACGGACGGTCGGGGGCTGTAGTCGAGCCGCGCATCGAGCAGCGCCGGGCTTTTCACCGCTTCGATCTGCACCTTGTAGCTCACCTGGGGCGCCAGGGTTCCTTCCACGGCCAGCCGGGCCCGACGGAGCTCCAGCGAGTTGGTCGTACCCACGGCGTTCGTGTAACGCGTCTGTGCCCAGCCGCTCAGCTTGATGCGCGACGAAGCCGTGACCGGTCGATCCTTCTTTTCTGGTTCTTGACTCTGTTTTTCCACGATCGCCTGAGCCCGCTCCGAGACTTTATCCTTTTCGACCTCGTCACGCAGGGCCGCAGCCTCCTCCTCGCTGAGCACGTGCTTCTTCACTAAAAGCTCCAATAGTCGATCAACCTCTGAAGCCTGTGCTGATTGAACTGCAAACAGCGCGGCGACGATCACCAGTCCCGCCAGTGCGACGGGAGAGCGTTTCTTGCTTGCCATCGTAGCCTCCTTGGGGGTACGGGCATCGCGCCTCCAGTCGTCTGGTCGGGGGCCGTTGTCAAAGATAGGGCCATCCTGGGCAGGGTAGGCCGCTTCGCCTACGGATCCTTCGAGCGTGCCAACCGGATCTTTTCCGTCCGGTGAATTTCCACGATCCGCCCATCGTGCACGGTCAGAACCACCGACCCATAACGAATGCCCCGCAGCGTTCGGATCAGCTCGCGGAGAACCGGCTGGTCCTGTTCTGAAGTGCTCAAATCAACGATGGAAGAACTCATAAGCACCACCTGCACTATTCCTGGAATTAACTCGGGAAGGGCCGGAGCCCGTCTCCGCTTGAAACAAAATGAATGTCAGGGAGATGAATCTAGCTGAGGCAACAACACATGTGGGCGAGAGCGCTTGGGACCAGAATGCGGGAGACAGCGTTTTCGACGGCGGGTGAACTGCGGGAAACACCCCTGCGTCCACGTCCGCGCATTGCGAGCGTGGGCTGAGCAACGCTGTCTCGGTTGTCCGTTCTGCCTGTCATGGGCACCTGCGCGGTCCGCATACTTCTTACACGTTCGGACTTAATCCGTCCTGTTGCCGGCGTGCAGTCCGCATTCCTTCTTGGTGGCGTCTTCCCACCACCAGCGGCCTTCGCGTTCGTGCTGGCCGGGGAGAATCGCGCGCGTGCAGGGCTCGCAGCCGATGGAGACAAATCCCCGCTCGTGGAGCGCGTTGTAGGGGACCTCGTTCTCGCGGATGTAGGCCCATACCTGCTGGGACGACCAATTCGCGAGGGGGTTGAATTTCACAAGCTGGTTGCCGTTGGAGCCAAAAGTGGGATCGATCTGGACGACCGGCACCTGAGCGCGCGTGCCGGGGCTCTGGTCGCGGCGCTGGCCGGTGACCCAGGCATGGAGTGTGGAAAGGGCGCGACGCAGCGGCTCGACCTTGCGGATGTCGCAGCATTCCTTGTGCCCGTCGCGGTAGAAGGAGAACAGGCCCTTTTCGCGCACCAGCTTCTCGACGGCTTCGGGCTTCGGGAAGTAAGCCTCCACGGTGATCCCGTAATGCTCGCGAGCTTTGTCGAGGAACTGATAGGTCTCGGGGTGCAGGCGTCCGGTGTCGAGCGAGAAGACACGGAACTTGCCGCCCAGCTTCGCGGCCATATCCACGAGCACCACGTCCTCGGCGCCGCTAAAACTGATGGCGAGATTCGGTGAGTATTCCTTGATCGCGAATTCCAGGATCTCGCGAGGATGCCGGGCCGCGTAGGCCTCGGCGAGTTCTTGAATGGATGTGATCTGAATTGCCATAGATTGGGTAACGTACCTTTCTGAGTGAATTGGCCGGCAGCGAACCTGCTCATTATCCCGCCATGAGCAGGCGCGCTCCCAGCGAAAAGTAGAGAACACTATAGAGCCAGTTGAAATACCGCTCTGGAACCCACTGCGTAAGGCGGCTTCCGAGGACGACTCCGGGCAGAGCGCCGGCCACGAGCTGAAGGAACAGGCCGCCGTTGAAGTTGCCCATCCAGATGTGGAATGTCCCCGCCAGAGCCATGGTGGCAAGCCCAAACGTGATGTCGGTGCCCACCAGTGCGCCCAGCGGCAGAGGAACCAGCAGTAGCAGGAAAACCATCAGCAAACTGCCGCTGCCAATGGAAGTGAGCGCCACCAGGAATCCCACCAGCGCGCCGGCGGCGATCAGTCTCGCGATTTCACGTTTCCGGCGAAATTCCAGGGAAGCGCCGGGCAGCTTGATATAGCCATTCCGCACAAAAGGCAGAAACAGCGAGACGCCAAAGAGCGTCACCGCCAAAACCGTCTTCAGCACATGGTCGAGCTGACTTGAGACCATGTGCGCTTTCAGGTAGCTGACGAGCAGAATCCCACCCAAAGTCCCGGGCGCGCTCCCCGCAATCAGAAATCCCGCCAGCCGCCAGTGCACTTGGCCGAGCCGCCGGTGCTCAATAACCCCTAGCAATTTCGTGACCGCGCCGTTCACGATATCCGTGCCGATTACGACGACCGCCGGGAACGGGGTGAAGATAAGGAGGAGCGGCGTGAGGATTACGCCTCCGCCCGTGCCGGTCAGCCCAATCAAGGTTCCCGCTAAGAAGCCAAGTAATGTAATGAGCATGTCCCCAGTTTGCTGGTGGCTTGCGGTTCGCCCATTGGAACCGCGCCGAATCCCAGCTTCCTCCTTGAGTATGGTCAAAAAACAAGAACGCCCGCCAGCGTTGTTTTCGCTAGCGGGCGTCCTGAATGAGAGCTTGTTTGTCTTAGGGCTTACAAGTCGGTCAATTCAGTGGGCACGATGCCGCTAGCGGATGGACAACAACACATCCGCATCGCCATCATGCTCGACATCGACTTGTAAACGAGCTTCATGTTAAACAGCGAGACTAGCACTGACTCTTTGCCCGTGTCAATCAGAAATCTTGATGGTTCGCATAAATGGCCATCGCCCACATCAGGTTGGTTCAACGAGGTCCGACAACAACCCGCCGGGAGTGTGCGAAAACGCTATACCTTCTCCAGGGCGATTTCCAAATCCCGAATGATGTCGCGCCAATCCTCCAGCCCTATGGAGATCCGGACGCCCTCCGGGTGCATGCCGAAGGCGCGCTTCTGCTCATCGGGCAGGGCGGAATGAGTCATTGAGAAGGGATGCTCGATGAGCGTCTTGATCTGGCCCAAGCTCACCGCCAGCGTAATCGTATAGGCGTGTTCGGCGAGGTAATCGACCAGCTTCTCGGCCTTCGATTCGCGTCCGTCGGCGTTCTTGAGGACGAAGTAAAGCATGCCGCCCGGCGCGAACTTGCCGTCCGGGTCGGACATCTGGCGATGTGCCAGGGCCTTCTGGCCGAAGCTTTCGGCGCCGGGATAGGCGACGCTCGCGACCTTGGGGTGCTCGCCCAGAAACTTTGCCACCCGCTGCGCGCTTTTCTGTTGATTGACCATACGCGTGGCGAGCGTCGGCAGGCCATAGACCAGGATCGCCCAGGCGCTGCGCGGCGAGAGCACGCCGCCAAAATCCTTACGGAAAAGCATGAGGTGGTTGTACCAGCTCGCCGGCGCCACTACCGCTCCGCCCATGTCCGTGCCGAAGCCGCCGATATCCTTCGTCAAACTCTCGAGCACGATGTCCGCGCCGAGTTTGAGTGGTCGCTGGCAAAAGGGCGTGGCGAAGGTGTTGTCCACGATGATAAGCACGCGGTCCTTCTCTTCACGGTCGGCGTTGACTTTGTCGGCGAGACGGCGGATCTCGGCGATGTCGATCAGTTCCATCGTCGGATTGATGGGCGTTTCAAAGTAAAGGACGCGAGTTGCGGGCGTGATCTGCGCGAGCAGCGATTCGGGCTTGAGGAAATTCCCGAAGCGCGCCTGCATGCCGAAGCGCGGCAGCCAGTTGGTCATCAGGCTGTACGTGCAGCCGTAAAGGATGTCGTGGGCGAGCGCCTCCTGCCCCTGCCGCATCGTCGCGCCGAGCGCCGCGCTGATGGCCGCCATGCCGCTCGCGAAGGTCACGCCGATCTCTCCGCCCTCGGCGAAGGCAAGGTTCTCTTCCAGCATCGAGCGCGTGGGCTCATCCAGGCGGTCGTAGATGTAGATGGGCATGTGACCGCTCAGGGCCTCGTCGGCGGAAGCAAAGCGCACGAATCCCTGCGCGCCGCGGTGCAGCGAAGTCAGGCGGTAGGCAGTGGAATGCGAAATGGGCGGGATGACGTGGTGGTCGAAGTCCCACTTCTTGCTTTCGAAGTTGCCGTGAATCAGGTGCGTGCGCATCTTGTAATCTTCTTTGCGGGCATGACGCTTGTGGTTTTCCATACGACACCTCGGGTGGCGGCTTCTCACGCCGTGAGAATGGTAGCACGCTGGCGGCGGAGGGGAAGAGCTAGGTAACTAGGCGGACAACGAGTCCCTCTCGGCGATTCCTGACGATCCGCAGACCGGGAGAGTGTGGAACAGAATTCAATCGCGAGCGGGTGAGCGTTTGGTGAGGCGCTGCAGCCAGACCTTGGCCTTCGCCGAGGCCTCATGGGCGCGCGCGGCGGCGGACGGGAAGCGCGCTTTGATTCTCTCCAGCAGCCGGTGAGCCCAAGCATACTGGGTGGAAAGTATGATGAGCCCGATGAGGATGAAGAGGATCCCCTGCAAGATGGGCAGGAACAATCCGATGATGCCTAGGACGATGAAGGCCCAACCCACCAGTTGAACGAGCAGTCGCTTGAAGAAAGCCTTCATGAAGGTGTAATCACCCGGAGCAATCGGGACTTCAGCCCCACCTTGCATCATAACCGAATGCGGGCCGATTGTGGGGAGTCACACCACAGAAACGCCAAGGGTACCACCTTGGCGGCACCCGGTGAGTTTAGTCTGGCCGAGTGCATCCGGCTGTGGCACAATCGGGTCCCGGTGCGCTGCTCATCGTGCTGACTGAAGTATCCCTTCTCGTCGCAGCAGCCACTCCTACAGGACCGCCCTACGCCCAAGGAGCTGTTTCCATGAGCCACCAAGCCTCAAGAGAGCGGATGCTCCGCGCGCTGCGGCGCGAGCCGGCGGACCACGTCCCTTGCAGCTTCATGAGCTTCACGGCGCTGCGCCGCCGCTGCCACGAGGACCTCTATGAACTCGTGCTCGCCGAGCGCGCGATGGGGCTCGATTCCTTCCTCTTCATTCCCACCGCTCCTCGGCCCGAGCGACTGGACCACCCTGACCTGCGCGGCCTGCCGGTTCGCTCCGCACCGGAAGTGAGCGTCAAGGAACGGCGCGAAGAGACTCCCGACGGCGCGATTCTGCACAAGGAGTACGCGAGCCCGGCGGGAAAGCTCTCGACGAGCGTGCGGCTCTCCGACGACTGGCCGCACGGCGACCACATTCCCTTCGTCGATGACTACCAGATCCCGCGCGCCCTCAAGCCGCTCCTCACCGAAGTCCGAGAACTTGAAGCGCTGCGCTATCTGCTCACTCCGCCGGCGCCGGAAGACATCGCGCGCTTCCGCGAGGAGGCGCAGAAAGCGCGCGCCTTCACGGACCAACACGGAGTGCTTCTGGTGGGCGGCTGGGGCGTGGGCGCGGACATGGCCGACTGGCTGTGCGGGGTGGAGAACTTCACCTTCCTCACGCAGGACCAGCCCGAGTTCGCCACGGCGCTTCTCGAAATGATTCACCAATGGAACCTCCAGCGCATGCGGGTCGTCCTCGCGGCGCCGGTGGACCTCTACATCAGGCGCGCGTGGTACGAGGGCTGCGATTTCCTGATGCCGCGATTCTTCCGCGAGATCATGCTGCCGCGGATGAAGGTCGAGGCCGCCCTCGCCCATGAACACGGCGCGCTCTTTGGCTACATTTGCTCGAGCGGCACGCTGCCCATGCTCGACCTCTATGTCGAGGCGGGTGTTGATGTGCTCATCGGAATCGACCCGGTGCAAGGCACGCACACCAACCTGGAGCTGATGAAGAAGAAGGCCGGAGAGCGATTGAGTTTCTGGGGCGGAGTCTCGGGCGCGGTGACCGTCGAGCTGGGCAGCGAGGAAGAGATTCGCGCCGCGGTGCAGAAAGCCATCGCTACGCTTGGTCCCGCGGGCTTCGTCCTCTCTCCGGTTGACAACATCACCATCGACGCGCCCCAGACCTGGCGCAACATCGACGTCTTCCTCGACGAGTGGCAGCGTCGGCGCTGAAGACCCAGGCAGTGAACGCTCCGCCGGGCGGGCGAGGAATAGGCGCTGGGAATATGGTATATAGTTGGCGCAACAGGGGAGACTGAAGAATGGAAATCCTCAAACCGATTACGCGGCGGCCGGGAAGACGGCTCGTCACCTTGAAATGGCTCGCTTCTCTGGCGGTCTCTGTGGTGGTCACCGCCCTGGCCAGCGGGGCAGTTCCGGCATGGGCCTGCGATACCTGGGTGGCGTTGCCCGACGCCACAGCCGATCACTCCATCATCATGGCCAAGAACAGCGACCGGCCGCCCATGGAAGCCCAGCCGCTCGTGTACTCTCCCCACCAGAAACACGCTCCGGGAGAGATGGTCAAGTGCACCTACATCGAAATCCCGCAGGTGGACGAAACCTACGAGCACATCGGGTCCAAGATCTGGTGGGCGTTCGGCTACGAGCACGGGATGAATGAGTTTGGCGTCGCCATCGGTAACGAGGCGGTGTTTTCCAAAGAGCCCTACCAGTGGGGCGACGGCCTGCTCGGCATGGACCTTTTGCGGCTCGGTCTCGAGCGCGGCAAGACCGCTTACGAAGCGCTGCACGTGATCATCGCGCTACTGGAAAAGTACGGTCAGAGCGGCGACGCCGAATACGCGGGCGAATGGGGAAAGGCCAACTACCACAACAGCTTCATCGTCGCCGACCCCCACGAAGCCTGGGTCCTGGAAACTGCGGGCCGCTACTGGGTGGCCAAGCGCCTTGCGCGCGGTGTCTATTCCATCTCCAACATTTACACCATCGAGAAGGAATGGGACGAGGCACATCCCCGCCTGGTGGAGCACGCCATCGAGATGGGCTGGACGAAGTCGGCCGCGACGTTCAACTTCGCGCGCGACTACGGTGACTACTGGAGGAAAGATTCCGCCAACCCCGGAAACATGCAGATTCGCCGCAACATGACCCTCGCTTGCCTCCGCAAGGACTTCTCACAGGTCACGCCGCCCAGCATGATGAAAATCAGCCGGAGCCACCTGGAAGGCACTCTCACGGAGCCGCGCTGGGGAGCCCCCGAGACCTTCTGGGCCACACCGTGCTTGCACGATTCTCCGCACGGGGGATATCACAGCGCGGCGTCCATCGTGGCCCACCTGCGGGCGGACATGCCCCCGTTGATGCGCCAGGTCTATTGGGCAAGCTTCTCGAATCCTTGCGGGAACGTGTTCAAGCCGTTTTATCTCCACGGGCCGACGTTGCCCGCGAATCTGGCGCGCGGCACGAGCACGTATTCCAATGACTCGCCGTGGTGGTGGGCCAATCGCGTCAAGCTGCTGTGCGACCTCAACTACAAAGCGCTCGCGCCGACCGTGCGGGGCGTGTTCGACGAGACCGAGCGTTGGGAGATAGACCGTCAGAAGAATGTGGAGGCAGAGGCTTTGCGCCAGATTAATGCCGGCAACGATGCCGAGGCTGTCCGGCTCCTCCAGGAATTCATCAATGCGAATTGCGAACGAGTGGAGAGAGAGTATCTGAAGTTGAACGAATCGCTGCCGGAGATGCTGAAGACCGCAGGGACGGAGTATCTTTTCACTTCGTACATGCAGGAGTGGACGTCCAAGAAAGGCGTGCCCCTTCCCCTGCCTTGAGTCTGTGACAGCCACCTGGCGAGGCAGGAGCGCCCACCTGATTTTTCCTTCGATCCCCTGATGCGTTCACGGCACCCAGGCGGCCGCCAGTTCTTTCCCGACCTCTAACGCTGCCTTAGATTCGGCGCGACGCGCCTCGGGGGCTCCCGCCAGCACGATTTCCCACGCTGCCGCGGGAATCACTGGCGAAAGCGCCAGCCAGGCTGCAATCCCTGCCATCGCCGCGCGCGCCGGCGTGGCGTTCTTGCGGAGCGGCAATCGGATCACCCGACCCGGCAATGTCGGCGCTTCAAGCTCCGCGTCCAATATAACGAGCGTCTCGGCGCGGCAGCGCCCGAGGGTTCCGTTCGCCTGAAGCTCCTTCAACCCCTCCGCGCTGGCGATGATGATGACGTCAGGCTGCTCCATGCCCGTGTATTCGATGGGGCGCGGGCTGAGGCAGACTTCGGCGAGCGAAAAGCCGCTCCCCTGCGTCACCGGATTGTCGTTTTTCTGGGTCACGTAGAGGCCACAGGCAAGCGCCGCCTGCGTGAGGAGGGCAGCGGACGACTGCACGCGTTCACCGGCGCTGCCGGCCACCACCAGGCGGAGTTCCTCCGCCAGTGCCGCGCCCTCGACGCGCTGGGCCGATTCTGCCTTTCCCGCCTGGGGCGGATGTGAATCGTGCTGCTCGTGCCGGAAGACGTCGCGGAATGTGGCGCGGTCGAGGTTCGTTTCCAGCTTCCCGATGGCATACCCTTGCAGGTGGGTCATTTCTTTCAGCGTGCTGCCGGTGAGTTCGTTCCAGCGGGTGCCGTAAGCGGTGCAGAGTTCCAAGATTTCGACCAGGGCGAAGCCGGGAAAAGCAATCGCCTCGGCGATGACGGCGTCGAGATCGGAGTCGGTCGCGTACTGGCGCGCCAGAAACCCCGCGTGCGCCGCCCGCAGCAAAGCGAGAAGGTCGAGCGGTGGAGTGTAATTCCCCTCCGGCGTGGTGGCGGTTACGAATTCCAGCGGCGTGAGCGCCGAGTGCTGCCCGCCAGTCATGCCGAAGAGAAAGTTATTGTGGACGAGCACGGTCACATCCACGTTGAGTTGCGCGGCGTGTACCAGGTGGAGCAGTCCGATCATCGCCCCGCCGTCGCCAATCATGACCACCGGCTTCAGTCCGCTGTGCTCGAAGAGCACCTCGGCCAGGGCGAGGCCGGTGGCAAAGGCGGTGGAGCGTCCGTGCGTGGTGTGAACGGTGTGCAGGTAAGGGAAGAGCGAATCGGCCAGTCCCACGCAGCCAATGTCGGTAGTGAGCGCCACGGAGCGCGCGGAGAGTTGCAGCCGTTCGAGCGCCCGGCTCAGTTGCCGCACTACCGCCGCGTGGCCACAGCCGCGACAGTAAGGCAGTTTGGCGTTCGGGTCGAGATACTGACCGGCTTCCATCACGCCTCCGCCGCGCGCACCGCTCGGGCGATTTCTCTGGGCGAGATCATCGCGCCGAGCTTGTTGATTCCCACGACGCGCCGGCCCTCCAGATGCGGCGCGAGCACGGCGCGATACTGACCGCTCAGGTTCTCTTCCGCGACAAAAACGGTTTCCACCTGCGCCAACGCCCGAGCCAGCCCCCGCCGCGGCACAGGAAAGAGCGTCTGCGGCTGAAACAACGAAACACGCACGCCCTCGCGGCGCAGCGTCGCCAACGCCTGACGGGCCGCGCGCGCTGTGATGCCATAGCTCACGAGCAGGCAGTGCGCGCCGGGATCGAGATCCTCCCGGACGATTTCCATCTCCTCGGCGTGCGCGGCGACCTTCTGCTCCAGGTGGCGCAGGACTTCGATGACCTCCGGAGCATTTTTCTTCAGCCGCCCCTGCTTGTCGTGTGCCGAGCCGGTGACCGTCACCTTCACGGCGTCCCCCACCGCCGCAAAGGCCGGAGCTTCTTCCGGCCGCGCGAAGTCGTAAGAGCGAAAGACCTCCGGGCCGGAGAACTTGGACCGCTCGACGATCCCGGGCGCCGCCAGCGATTCCACGACCTCCGTGGTCATTGCCACTTCCTTGTCCGAGAGCAATACGACCGGGGTGCGCAACCGCTCCGCCCAGTTGAACGCCTGGAGGGTGAGATCGTGGCACTCCGTCGCGGTGGTGGGAGAGAAGACCGGAATCGTGTAGCCGCCCGAGGTGGCGAATTCGGTGAGCCAGATGTCGCCCTGCGCACCCTGCGTGGCCCCGCCCGTGCTTGGCCCGAGGCGCTGCACCAAGGCAATCACCACGGGAGTTTCCGTCATCAGAGCGTATTGCAGCGTCTCGATCATCAGCGCCCAGCCGGGACCGGAGGTTGCGGTCATGGCCTTGAGACCACGCAGGCTCGCACCCACGCAGTAGCAGAGCGAAGAGATTTCATCCGGCGCCGAGAGCGCCAGCCCGCCGCGCCCCGGCAATTCGCGCATCATCACTTCATAGATTTCCGAGGCCGGGGTGATGGGATAGCCGGCGAAGAAGCGGCAGCCCGCGGCGAGCGCGCCTTCTGCCACCATCCGATTGCCTGTGCACAATCGCCGTGACATGGGTCAACCTGTCGATGCCGTAGCAACATAAGGGCCAGCACAACGCCATTGGACGTGGCGACAGGGACTGATTTGGGCCCAAATTGTCCGACCCTTTCCTCTGCCCCCCGCCGCCCTTGCGCGAATTCGCGCTTGTGCCGGATGAGCGCGCATTGCGTCCGCGAGGGAGCGCGGGTAAGATGACCTACTATGAAAAAGGAAATCTCCGTTCAGTTGATTGTAGGCCTCGCAATAATCCTTATCGGCGGAGGCGTGATGGGCGGCGAGTTTTTTCTTGTGAAATGGCTGCCGCACCACCGTCAGGCGGTCAAGGAGGAGACGCTCAAACCGCTTCCCTACAAGAACGACAAGCTGGGGGTTGAGTTGCAGGTCTCTTCAGGATTCATGGGCGAGGTCGAGGAGTTTGCCGGGGGCGCGCGGATCACGCGGACCAAGTTCTGGAGCATTGGGCCGTCCCTTACGATCACGTCCCAGCCCAACCCCGACGCGACCTTTGAATTCGATCCCAAAATGGTTGCCGCGTGGCAGACCGAAGGAATCTACAAGGAACTTCCTCGCTATCATTACGCGCGCGAGAAAATCAACAATCGCGACGCAGTGCTCATCTGGCAGTACCGGAAGCGCGCCATGGAGTTGAGCACCCACGTGATCACCTCCGAACGTCTCATCGAGATCTACTGTACGCCCGGCAAGGAAGACGAAGAGATCTACATGCAGGCCTGCGAAGAGACGGTTCGCACGCTGAAGGTGGCCGGACCGGAGCCGCCTCCTCTCACCCAACCGATGTTGGACCTGACCACGCCGCCGCCGAAGGCCAAAGGACGATAATCGATAGAAGGCAGTACCTCGGAACGCTCGCGTCCGGAGCGGGCCTTTGTTTTCGCCGCAAAATGGCGGGTAGGAGCTTCGCTCGCCTCAGGACTTGGGGGCGTAGTAGCCTTCGCGGGACACCACCCGGTACTTGACTGGCTTGCCCTTCTGGTCGGGAATTTTCAGCGGGTTCCCCTGGGCGTCCACCAGGTCGATTTTCAGTTTGCGAAACTTGCCGTCGTGGGCGGAGTTGGTGGGAACGAATCCCAGGCTGTACTGCGTGCGCATCTGCGTGGCGATTTGCTGATAAATGCCGGGCATGTCGCCCTCGAAGCGCGGGAAGTAGGCCTGGCCGCCCGAGTACTTGGCGATGTAGTTGAGCGTGTTGCGCGCTTGCAGGGCGTTGATCCCTTCCCCGTAGCGCACCGAAACCCACTCCAGAATGCTGACGGGATAGATGACCGTATCCGAATTGCGGACGATCTTGAGGATCTGGTCGTAGGTCAGCTTGCTGAAGGTGTCGAAGCCCGTGCAGATGACGACGATGGCCTTGCGGCCCTGGATGTCCTTCATTCGGTCGAGGGTGAAGGAGATGGCGTCATAGAGGTTGATTTCGCTGAATCCCGGAATGCGCAACTGGTCGAGCGCGCCGGTGACTTCGTAACGGTTCTGGGTGAAGTCGGTGAGGATCTGGGTGTTCATGTCGAAGGAGACCACCGCCACCCAGTCCTTGGGCTCGATCACGCGGACGAATTCGTACCCGTATTGGACGGCCTTATAGAGGAAGATCCAGTGTTTGTTGCTGAATTCGACCAGCAGGCAAACGGTCATAGGCCCTTCGCCGGTGGCAAAGTTGGAGACGGCCTGCGGTACGCCCTCGTCGTAAAGCTTGAAGTTGGTCTTGCCCAAACCGGAGATGGGATTGCCGTTCGGGTCGACGACGAGCACATCGACGTTGACGAGGTTCGTCGAAGTCGTCAGGGTGAAGACTTCGTTGGGATTGATCTTCTCCGGCCCCTTCTTCTCGGGCGGAGCCGTGGTGGGGGCGGTCGAAGTGCCCGGCGCGGGAGGAGCGGTCTTCTTGGGGACGAGCACGGTGTCCCCAACGTCCGACTTGGGTCCGGAAGGGCCTCCCTGCTGATCTTGCGCGCCTGCCACCAGGAGGCTTGCCCCGCAGAACAAGGCGCCCGCGAGGACCGCCAGTGTCAGGCATCGAACTGCCATGTGGTTCTTCATCGCCCCTCTCCCCCCTTGCACAACTGCTGCTGGTCAGTATGATGTCATTCAGGCCCTTTCCGGTCAACCGCAGACTCGCCTTATTTTCGAATCCCCGTCCGGCAGCCAGCGGTTGACATTGAGGGACATTGGCGACCCCTGGCCCCCCGGCATTTTGACCTCCCAGGACTTTGCCCTTTTGCTTGCCGTATTACTAGAAAAGTACTAGTACCATTGGATAACAAATCGCTCTTGACATTGTCCCAACCTGTGCCAGAATCGTACTGTCGGAAGGGTACGCATAGAGTATTGACTTTCCGACAATAGTTCTTTACGCTCTCCCCGGAGTCTGCGCTCCGATTTCTCAATCAGACTACGGAGGAGAAGCGATGAAGAATTATGCTCTGGCATTGTTGTTGGCGCTGCTCATCGTTTTGAGCAGTGTAGGATTAAGACGCGCGGTGGCGGGGATTGGTGGTTCGCCAATTCCGATGCCGCCCAATGCGACTGGAATTGGTGGTTCGCCGATACCCATGCCGCCGAACGCGACTGGGATCGGTGGCTCACCGATTCCGATGCCGCCGAATGCGGCGGGGATTGGTGGTTCACCCATTCCCATGCCGCCTAACGCCCATTAGCCTTCGCTGAGTCGCCCGAGCGACCCGGAGACGGCTGAGGGCGGAGTTCTCCGGGTTACTCGCGGTGGATACGCTGGCCACAGTTACTCAGTACACGATCTACCTGCTGGAAGCGGGAGTGCTGGGGTATCTCTTGCTCCGCAGGAGGGAGAGGTCTCTCCTTCCGGTCGCGCTCTACCTTGCCCTCCTGCTTGTCGTGGACGGCCTGAGCCGGCCTTTGGTGCTCTATCGCTATGGGCTCACCTCGCTCCAATACGAGTACTTCTTCTGGCTCACGGACATACTTCTGGCCCTGGGAGCGTTCCTCCTCGTGTGTCTCTTTTTCCGCCGGGCGTGCGGGGAGCACCGCGAGTTGTGGCAGGTGGTTCGGCTGGTCCAGATTTTCGTCCTGATTCTTGTGGCGGGCATTTCGCTATTCTCCCTCTCTCGGAATTTCGATCATCTCTTTACGCGCTTCATCGTGGAGTTTCAGCAAAACCTCTACTTCACCTGCTTAGTGCTCAACACGCTGCTTTTCATTCTCATGCAACAGCTCCAAAGTGCCGATGAGGAATTGTCGATGCTGGTTTGCGGAATGGGGATTCAGTTTGCCGGCCCGGCAGCCAACCTCGCCCTCGTTTACCTGACCCCCGGCCAGCAGTTTGGGTCCGAGCTCTACCGGCATATCGGTCCACTTTTCACCCTCGGCATGTTGCTGACTTGGTTCTATGCCCTCGCCCGGGCACCGCAGTTCGGGCGCGTCGCGAAGCCCCAGACGACGGCTGCGGAGCTGGTTTCCGCCGGAAGAGGGGAGGCTTAGATCCAAATGGCCATGTTCATCGCCGCGCTGATTTTGATCATCTCCACCGGCATGTTCTTTTTCTATTTTCACGCCATTTGTCAGCGCATCCTGCGGCGTGAATTCGACAAGGACTACTACCTGGCGATCGTCAATGCCAACCGCTTGGAGTTTCCGGCTGTGCGCAGGGCGGCGGAATCATGGGAAGCGCCTGTGGACTACGCCCGCGTCCAGCTGACCCTGAGGTGCGATTACCTGGCCCTGACTTATCTCCTCAAGCACGCTGTCAACGTCAACCGGCGCTACACCCGGCAGGAATGGCTGCTGGTCGTTTACTTCCGCACCATTCTTCTCCTCTTGGGCCTTTGTCACAAGCTGGGGCTGGGGGAGAGGTCGGCCATCCTCAACCTCGCTGCCATCCTTCAGTACTTTGCCAACGTCATCGGCCAGCGCGTTAGCGCGCTGCGTTTCGGGGAACTCTCGGCTACCGACTATTTGCTGAGTATCTGATCTGCCTCTCTCCGCGCGGTTTCTATTCCGTGGAATCTCTCGCTATACTGGTTTCATGCCAACAAGGTCCCTGACTCAGTCGCTGGAATCGCGCGGAAGGCGTGCCAAGATCATCGCCACGCTGGGGCCGGCCACGGACGGGCGGGGGCGTCTGGCGCAGCTCCTCGAGTCAGGCCTCGACGTGGCGCGGCTCAACTTTTCCCACGGCTCTCACGCCGAACACGCCTGGCGGCTGGCGCTCGTCCGCCGGCTGGCTCGCGAGCGCCACCGCGCCGTGGCCATCCTCCAGGACCTGCAGGGACCCAAGATTCGCACCGGCAGTCTCGAAGGCGGCCGGCCGGTAACCCTCGAGCCTCGCGCCACCGTGACGCTCACCACGCGGCCCGTGGCGGGCAACGCGCGCGTCATTTCGACCACCTTCGCGGCCCTGGCGCGCGACGTGCGGCCCGGCCATCGCATCCTCCTTTCCGACGGTCGCCTCGAGCTGCGCGTCGAGAAGGTGCGCGGGCGCGACATCGTCTGCCGCGTCATCGAGGGCGGCGAGCTCGGCGAGCATCAGGGCATCAACCTGCCCGGCGTGCCGCTGCGCATTTCTGCGCTCACGGCGAAGGACCGCGCCGACCTCGACTTCGGCATCCGGCACGGCGTGGATTACGTGGCGCTCTCCTTCGTCCGCCGGCCGGAAGACGTTCTGGAATTGAAGCGGCTGCTCAGGCGGGCGGGGAGCGAAATCCCCGTGGTCGTCAAGCTGGAAAAGCCGGAAGCCATTGAGCGGCTGGAAGAGATTCTGGCCGTGGCGGACGCGGTCATGGTGGCGCGCGGCGACCTGGGCGTGGAGGCGCCACCGGAAAGCGTGCCGCTGATTCAGAAGCGCGTCATCGCCCGCGCCAACGCCCTCAAGGTGCCGGTCATCGTCGCCACGCAGATGCTGGAGTCGATGACCGAGCACTCGCGCCCCACGCGCGCCGAGGCCTCCGACGTGGCCAACGCCATCTTTGATGGCGCCGACGCGCTCATGCTTTCCGGCGAGACGGCGATTGGCCAATACCCTGTCGAAGCCGTGGAGATGATGGCGCGCATCATCGTCGCCGCCGAAGCCAGCCCGCGCCACCCCGGCCAGCAGCGGCGTCGCCACGCCGCCGAGGAATTGGTGAGCGTGCCGGAAGCCATCGGCGCGAGCGTCGCTTACATGTCCGAGGAGTTGGACCTCAAAGCCATCGCCGTCTTCACGCAATCGGGATCGAGCGCCCGCCTGGTCTCCAAGTTCCGCCCGCGCGTGCCGGTCTTTGCGTTTTCGCCGTTTCCGGAAATTCTGCGCCGCGCCGCCCTCTACTGGGGCGTTACGCCGGTGGGCATGCCGCACGTCCAGTCCACCGAGCGCATGGTGGAAGGAGCTGCGCAACTGCTGCGCGCGCGCGGCGCCGTGCATCCCGGCGATCTGATCGCTGTCGTCGCCGGCACCCCCATCGCCCGCCGCGGCACCACCAACCTCCTCAAAGTCCACCGCATCGAAAAGTAATCCGTCGTCCGAGAGATGGCACCCACGTTTGAAAACGCGTGCATGCCCCACCTAACGGGTCTTGCCGCTCGGGGAAGCGGGTAGCGTAAAGTTTTGATTCCCAGAAACTCTGCGGCTTTTCACTTTGCAGGAAATAAGGGCCGCAGAATTACAGACCAATCCTGCGCTACCCCGTTCAACGCGGCGGGCCACCCTGTCGTTCGTACCGCTCGCCGGTCCAGCGGTAAATGGATCGGGAGCCGTAGGTCTTCCAGCTAGCCATAGTCGTGTGGTGAATTACGATTTCCTTGTTTCCGTCACCGTCTAAGTCCTCGAACTGAACGTCGTCGACCTGTTCGATGCTGTTCCACGGTCCGCTAATGTCCTCGAATCGGAAGCTCTTGGCATTCCACCGGTAAATATTCAAGATCCCCCCCGCCGCGGCTCCCATTACCGCAAAAGAAACGATGGCTGGAGGTCCTTCTTTGAACAGGCGGTGGACGCCCGTTGGATAGTAGAACCGGCTTGACTCAAGGCTCATGCAACCCGGCAGCATAACCGGATGACGCCACAAGGTAATGCCCTCGCGGTTCTCGGCGTCGAAGTAGGAGGCGCGACAATTCTCGCAGCCAGAACTCGGATTTGGCAGCGAGTAGAAGACAAGTTTCGAGATCATAACGTCGCCAAGATCTTGGGCGTTCACTTCACCCGGCAGAACCTCTCGAGTTTTCCCAATCGGTGCCTTCGGATGAAGCTTTATGATTCCCAGCTCAGCTCCCGGCGGTTGCTGCGCCCGGCACTCCGGCCAGGACACGCATGTCAGAGCAACCATTCCGCCCAGCACAATTCGGAACAATTTTCGATTGTTCATTGCCCGAACCTCCGGAACTCATTAGCCGACACACGGCTGTGGCACCACCCCTGCGTTCCCAAGGATACACCTTTCGAGGACCTCACACGTTTGGGCGCCAATGCCCGAGCCCACGGCGCGATCGCAGGCATCACAAAACGATCTGAGCTGCTCACGGCTCTTGCCGCTTGGGGAAGAATCTGCGAAGATGACGGGTTCATAATTCTGCGGTGGAGCGGTTCGAGCCCCGCAACCCATTTCTGATTTAGCGGGAGAGCGGGTCCCTTTCGGGGCTCTCCGCGCTTCCCGACCGGAGGTCTTATGGCATTTGACACCCGACACAAGAGCCGGACGATCAACGATGGTCCGGCGCGCGCCGGCGCGCGCGCCATGCTGAAGGCGATTGGCTTCACCGACGCCGATCTCGCCAAGCCCATCGTGGGCATTGCCAACACCTGGATCGAGACCATGCCCTGCAACTATCACTTGCGGGAACTGGCGGTGAAGGTCAAGGAAGGAATCCGCGCCGCGGGCGGCACGCCCATGGAGCTCAACACCATCGCCATCTCCGACGGCGTGACTATGGGCACGGAAGGCATGAAGGCTTCGCTCGTCAGCCGCGAAGTGATCGCCGATTCGATCGAGCTGGTGGGCCGTGGCCACATGTTTGACGCCATGGTGGCGCTCGTCGGCTGCGACAAGACCATTCCCGGCGGGGCCATGGCGCTCATCCGGCTCAATGTCCCGTCGGTTCTGCTCTATGGGGGCTCGATTGCACCCGGCAATCTCGACGGCAAGGACGTAACCATCGTTGATGTCTATGAAGCCATCGGCGCCAAGAGCGCCGGGAAGATTTCGGATGCGGACTTCAAGAAGCTGGAAGACGTGGCCTGCCCGGGCGCCGGCGCTTGCGGCGGACAGTTCACCGCCAACACCATGTCCACGGTGATGGAATTCATCGGGCTCTCGCCGATGGGCTTCAACGGCGTGCCCGCGCTCGACCCCAAGAAAGGTGAAATCGCTTACCAGACCGGCGTGATGGTGATGGATGTTCTGAGCCGCGGCTTGCGGCCGAAAGATATCCTGACGCGTCAGGCTTTTGAAAACGCCATCGCCGGCGTGGCGGCGACGGGCGGCTCGACGAATTCCGTGCTCCACCTGCTGGCCCTGGCGCGCGAGGCGGGCGTGCCGCTCTCGATCGATGATTTTGATGTCATCAGTTCGCGCACTCCGCTGATCGCCGATTTGAAACCCGCCGGACGCTATGTGGCGACCGATGTCCATCGCGCGGGCGGGATTCCCCTCATCGCCAAGAAGCTGCTCGAAAGTCCCGGCCTGCTGCACGAGGACGCCATCACCGTCAGTGGCCGAACGATCGGCGAGGAAGCCGCCAAGGCGGTCGAGACCGCGGGCCAGGACGTCGTGATGCCGGTGGCGAATCCTCTGAAGAAGAGCGGCGGCCTAGTCATCCTGAAGGGCAACCTCGCGCCTGAGGGCTGCGTGGTGAAGATCACGGCACACGAGCGGCTGCACCATCGCGGCCCGGCGCGCGTGTTCGATTGCGAAGAAGATGCCATGAAGGCCGTCACCAACCGGAACATCAAGGCGGGCGACGTGGTGGTGATCCGTTACGAAGGCCCGCGGGGCGGCCCCGGTATGCGCGAGATGCTGGGAGTTACGGGCGCGCTGGTGGGGCAGGGTCTGGGTGAATCGGTGGCCTTGCTCACCGACGGGCGCTTCAGCGGCGGCACGCGCGGCTTGATGGTCGGCCACGTGGCTCCGGAAGCGGCGCGTGGCGGGCCCATCGCGGCGCTCAAGGAAGGCGACAGCATCGTCTTCGACATCAACGCGCGCCGGCTGGAGGTCGAGATCAGCAACGACGAGATCGTCAAGCGCCTCGCCGGCTGGAAGGAGCCCGAGCCGCGCTACAAGACGGGCGTCTTCGCCAAGTACGCGGCGCTGGTTTCCTCTGCCTCGGAGGGCGCGATTACGCGCGTGAACCCCTAGGCAATCCCGGCTCGGCGGACGACTGATTCCGAGTCGCCGTGCGACCCCACATCTGCGAACTTACTCGAGCCTGTGGGCTGCTGTCCGCGCGGCGAAGGAATCTCACTTCTCCTC
>JBEKUI010000032.1:0-23825 GCA_049515175.1 Terriglobia bacterium | reverse complement strand
GTGGAAGTCGTCCCCGGTCTCGACACTTCGCCGCAAACGATCGAAACGGCCACGGCGCTGGCCACCGCCGTTGGCAAGACGCCCATCCGCGTGAGCGACTATCCCGGTTTTGTATCGAACCGCGTCCTGATGCCGATGATTAACGAGGCGGTCTTCTGCGTGATGGAGGGCGTGGGCGATGCGGCGGCGGTGGACGGCGTGATGAAGCTGGGCATGAATCATCCCATGGGCCCGCTGGAGCTGGCGGACTTGATTGGTCTGGACATTTGTTTGGATATAATGCGAGTGCTTTACGAGGGGTTCCACGACTCGAAGTACCGCCCCTGCCCGCTGCTCGAAAAGATGGTCGCCGCGGGACGCCTGGGCCGCAAGACAGGGCGTGGGTTTTACGAGTACGCTGAGAAGAAGGCTTAAGGTAAGATGGCCTTGGTCTAGTGCGGCGATCGAATTGGCCGCAGCTAGGAGAGGCAAACATGTATATCGCCATGGCGTCATTGTTGCTGCTCCCGTGCCTCCTGGCGAGACGAGGCAGCGGGAGCCGATGGATCTGGTTGGGTGGCGGCGGCGTGTTCCTGTTGGTCTTTGCCCTGGGCACCAGCTTCGCCTTGTTCGGCGGCGAGCAGGCTCGAGTGCCCTCGGGCGCTTTCCACGCGATGACGGAAATGTTGATTGGCGTCAGGATTTGGACTTTCATCGGAACCTTGGGGTTCACGCTGGCGGGATGCTTGTACAAGCAGGAGCCCGAGAGCCACTGTGTACTTGGCAAGTAATTGGAAGGAGTTATTCATGCTGGAAGAGCGAACGGAAAAAACCAAAGCGATTGATCTGGCGCTGGCGCAGATCGAAAAGCAATTCGGCAAGGGCTCGATCATGCGGTTGGGCTCGAAGGAGGCGTTGGTGCCGGTGGAAGTGATCCCGACTGGCTCGATTTCTTTCGACGCCGCTCTGGGCGTAGGCGGAGTGCCGCGCGGGAGGGTGATCGAGATCTTCGGGCCGGAGTCGAGCGGCAAGACGACGATCGCTTTGCACATCGTGGCGGAGGCGCAGAAGCGCGGCGGCATGGCGGCGTTCGTGGATGCCGAGCACGCGCTCGCTCCGGCCTACGCGAAGAGGCTGGGAGTGGACGTGGACAACCTGCTGGTCTCGCAACCGGACTATGGCGAGCAGGCGCTCGAAATCGTCGAGGCTCTGGTGCGTTCCAATGCTGTGGACGTGTTGGTGATCGACTCCGTCGCGGCACTCGTCCCCAAAGCCGAGCTCGATGGCGACATGGGCGATTCCCTCCCGGGCCTCCATGCGCGGCTGATGTCGCAGGCTTTGCGCAAGCTGACCGCAGTCGTCTCCAAGTCGAAGACCTGCCTGATTTTCATCAATCAGATTCGCGAGAAGATCGGCGTGATGTTCGGGAACCCTGAGACGACGACGGGCGGCCGCGCCTTGAAGTTCTATTCCACGATGCGCATTGATATCCGGCGCATTGCTTCCATCAAGGATGGCGACCGGGTGGTGGGCAACCGCACCAAGGTAAAAATTGTAAAAAATAAGATTGCCGCTCCCTTTCGGGAGGCGGAGTTTGATATACTATATGGAGAGGGGATCTCTAAGGAAGGCGACCTGATCGATGTCGCCGCCGAGAGGAACATCCTGGAGAAGAGCGGTGCGTGGTTCTCCTACGGGGGCGAACGCATCGGCCAGGGACGCGAGAATGCGCGGCAATTCCTTCGCGACAACCCTGATATTCGGAAGAAACTCGAAGTGGAAGTGCGGAAGGCACTCAACCTTCCGCTGCCGTCGGAAATGGCCAATACTGAAACCGCCAGTGCCGGCGCGGCCCGCGGCAAGAAATAGGTATCGCCGCGGCCATTCCGCATGTATCATAAGCTCCTCGCGGTCAGCGCCAGGATCGTGAAGAGCCGTAAAGCAAGCAGCATGATGAGAGAGGCCGAATTGCTGAGGAAGATTACCATCCTGTGCGTGGCCGTTTTATGGCTATTGGGGATGGAGAGTGCCGCTTTGGCTTCTCCGGTCACGACGAGCCGGTCTGCCGTGCGCTCGTCCTCCCGCTCCGTCCGTAGTGTCAACTCCAGCAGTGCCCAAACGCGGGTCAGCCGGCGAAAAAAGCGCCGCTATAATCCCTGGCGAATCAGTTCTTACGGCGAGCCCGCTGCGGCCGACAATCCCGCCGGCGAAGACCCCAATGTGCGCGAGGCGGTCGTCGAGGCGCTGGGCAAATGGAACGGCGCGGCGGTGGTGGTCGACCCAAACACCGGCCGGGTCCTGGCGGCGGTGAATCAACCCCTGGCACTTTCCGGCGCGTTTACGCCCTGCTCGACGTTCAAACCCATCGTCGGCCTGGCGGCGCTCAAGGAAGGCATCATCACGCCGGAGACGAAACTCCGCGTGGGGCGCCGCACGCGCCTGGACCTGACCGAGGCGCTGGCACATTCCAACAATCCCTTCTTCCAGAAGCTGGGGAGGGAACTAGGTTTTGACCGGCTCTCCGAACTCGCTCACCGCTTTGGACTGGGAGAAAAGACCGGTTTGAACATCCCCGGCGAGTCCGCGGGGCGCTTCCCGCAAGTAGTGCCCAAGGACGGCGGGGTGGGATTGATGTCGAGCCACGGCAAGGATATCGAAGTCACGCCGCTGCAGATGGCGGCGGTGATTTCCGCCTTTGCCAACGGCGGCACGCTCTTTCACCTCCAGTATCCGCGCACGCCGGAGGAACTCGAACAGTTTCAGCCCCAGGTGCGCGGGCATTTGGACGATTTCGCCGGCTATTTCCCGCAGGTGCGCGACGGGCTGGCCGCGGCGGTGCTCTACGGCACGGGCCGCCAAGCCTTCGATCCCGACGAGCAGATCTTCGGCAAGACGGGAACGTGCAGTGAGAACGGAGCGCGCCTGGGTTGGTTCGTGTCGTATTCGAGCGAGCCGCAGCCCAAGTACGCTGTAGTGATTCTGCTGCGCGGCGGCAAGATGATGTTCGGGCCGCACGCGGCCGAAATCGCCGGCCGGATTTACCGCGGCATTCGCCAGCGCGAACCGCAGCCAACTCCTACTCAAGCCAGCACGCCTCCTTCCCCCAGAAGTCTCCTGAGCTTTTGATCTTGGATTTATCAATGAGCTACAGCCAGCTGGCTCGTTCGGGGCCCCTCAGCCCTGGTGCAGGCCAAACGTCTTCTCGGTGTAAAGCCGGCTCAGTCTTAAGTCTTCTTCCAGCGAACGCGTGACTTTCGTTCTGTCTTCGTAAGCAAGCTCCACCACGAGATAGCCCTGGTAGGCGATCTCCTTCAGGTAATCTGCCACGACACGGTAGTTGACGTCGCCATCATTGAAATCCTCCATCCACACGCCGCCCTGAGAGTTGCGGAGGTGAAGGCTCTCAAGGCGCGGGCCGACTTCGCGCAGGAAGGCCAGCGGCTCCTGCCCGCCGCGGTACGCCCAGTGCAAATCCACGCAGCAGCCCACGAGCTGGGGATCGGTGTTCGCCAATTGGTACCGCCACTCACGCGCGTTTTCGACCAGCTCCGGCGTGTGATGATGGACCATCAGGCGAACGCCACGCTTCTTGAGTTCGCCCCCGAGCTGGTTCAGATAGCGCGCCTGGATGGCCAGTTCGTCGTCGGATTTGCGGCCCTGTTTGGGCTTGGGGCTGGGATTCGTGACGATGCCGCGGACTCCGGCCGGTTTCGTCGCCTCGGCGAGTTCCAGAATCGTTTTGATCGACTGCTCGGCCATACGCGCTTCGTGCATCACGCTATTGGCATAGAATGTCGGCATTGCGAGCCCGTTCTTCTTGAGCAAGCCGAGCGTCTTCACACGCAGCGGTGCGGCAAAGAAGGAGTCGTTCAGGTCCACGTTGCGATAGCCGGCGCGCTGGAAGGTGGCGAGCATCTCCTCGACGCCCTCTCCGAGAGTCTTCTTCCACTTCTCAAAATGCTGGATCCAGATGTACGCCTGGACGGAAAGGACGGGACTGTAGCCTGCCGCGGCGTGTACTCCGCCCAAGCGGCAGGCGAAGGCTGCGCCACCAAAGACCGCGACTTTGCCCAGTAGTTCACGGCGGGAAAGCGTGTTGGGGGTCTGCATGAGTCACCACCTCTCGGGAGTTTCTATGAGACGACGGCCGATTCGTCCGCGCCAAATCCACGCCTGGGGAGCGCGGGGCTCGCGCCGGAATTTACCGCTGGCGGAACGCCAGGTCAAGGCCGCGAAGAATTGCTCACGCGAACGGCCGGGGGCAGCATTTCAGCAATCCTTGAATGCCCTGCGGGGTCGTTCATTTAGTCGGCCAGTAAAGTTGCTCGCAGAATATAGTCTTTTGGCTTAGAATTTTCCGCACCGCTCGGCTTGACAGCGAAAGTAAGTGACTCCGCCGCGCCTTCTGTACCGGCTCTTGTCACTCGTCAATGATTCTTTGAGCGTGGGAGGAATTCATGAAGGAACTGGGCGTGGGCATCATCGGTTCGGGTTGGGTGGCAGGATCGCACATCCAGGCTTTCGAGGCGAACCCGCACACGGAGGTGCGAGCGATTGTCAGTCGCGATAAGGCGCGAGCTGCCGCGCGTGCTGCGGAACTGAAGCTGGCCCATTGCCGGCCTTTCGACCGGCTGGCAGAGATGCTCGCCTCACCGGACATTCACATCGTTTCGATTGCCACACCTCACCATCTACACGTAGAGCAGGGAGTGGCGGCGGCCCAGGCCGGCAAGCACCTGATGCTCGAGAAGCCTGTGGCTCTGGACCTTGCCGGACTGCGCAAGTTGCAGGCGGCTGTCCGCGCCGCCAAGGTGAAGACCGTCGTCTGTTTTGTCCTGCGCTGGAACCCGCTCTTCGAGACGATTAAGGCAATGCTTAAGGACGACGTCGTCGGCTCGCTGCTTTACGCGGAGGTTGACTACTTCCACGGCCTCGGACCCTCGTACGCCCAGTACGAATGGAACGTCAAGAAGGAGATCGGGGGAAGCAGCCTGCTGACCGGCGGGTGCCACGCCGTGGATGGCCTGCGCTGGTTCATGGGCAAGCGGGCCGTCGAGGTTTCCGCCTTATCGAACTTCAGCCCTCATAACCCCCTTAAGTACGAATACGAACCTAACAGCGTCACGCTGGTCAGGTTCGAGGACGGAACGGTGGGGAAGACAGCCTCCTCGGTCGAGTGCGTCATGCCCTACTTCTTCAACATTCTCCTACTGGGTGAAAAGGGCTCAGTCCGGAATAATCAGGTCTTTTCCAAGCGCTGGGTGGGCCAGACCGGCTGGGCCACGATCCCCACCATCCTGCCGGACAGCGGCGATGTCTCCCACCACCCGTTCAAAGATCAGGTTAGCCATTTCGTGGACTGTATCCTGAACGACCGCGAATCCCACGCGAACCTCGAAGACGCGGCCTTGACCCACGAAATTTGCTTTGCATCAGAGATCTCCGCGCGGGAAAAACGTCCCGTGGCACTGCCGCTTTAGGGCGGGCTGCGACAAGCGTGCTCCACGTCAGGTTTGAGTAGGGAAGCGGGATGCAACCAACTGCCGCCTGAGACCCTCTAACGGGCAGTGAGACTAGCCTTTGCGAAAGTGCAAGAACTTACACAGAGGGCGTAAGTATTTCCTCGGCGCCGCTCCATTCGGGTGGCACAACATGCTTATTATCAAGTATTTACTGCGTGGATTTTCGGTCTCTGGCTTGCATCGTACTCATTCGTTAACTATGCTGAAGTTTTCTGCAACATTGAGGACCCTCAGGAGGTAGTTTATGAAGACGTCGAAATCTCTCGCGCGCATTCGTGTTTGGGTCGGGATCGCGGCTCTGGCGGTTGCCGCAACGCTGGTCGGTTGCGGCGGAAGTACGACGACTACCCCGCCAGCAGTGACCGGAACCGTTCAGACCACGATTAGCGATCCTCCCTCCTGCGCCAACAGTTTCGACCATGTTTACGTAACGGTTACAAAAGTGACTGCCCACATCTCAAGCACCGCTTCGGAGACGGACAGTGGCTGGGTGACCCTGGTTGATCTGAGCAGTTCGCCCAAGCAGATTGACCTACTCCACCTGCCCGGCGCTGGAACTTGTCTCCTGAGCCAAACGCTGGGCTCGGCAAACGGATTGCCGACCGGGAACTATCAGCAGATCCGGCTCTACCTGCTCGCGAACAATGCGGGGTTGGGTCCCAGCAACAACCAGTGCGGTGCGGGGGCATTCAACTGCGTGGTGCCTTCCGGCGGCTCGGCTCAGACCCTGCAACTCAGCAGTGAGGCGCAGACTGGTATTAAGGTACCTCCCGGCCAGATTGCTGGCGGTGGGATAGATCTGAAAGACGGTCAGGAGGCGGACATCAACTTCGATTTTGACGCCTGTGCCTCGATCCTGCAGCAGCGAAATGGGCAATTTCGCCTGAAGCCGACGGTGCGCGCCGGGGTCGTTTCCCCGGATACCAACGTGATTGGTGGGACCGTAGTGGATGCGAGCAACGCGAACGCCCCCGTGGGCGGGGCTGCGGTGATGCTCGAACAGCCCGATCCCAGCGACGCCACGCTGAACCGCGTGGTTCGGTCGACGACCACGGACAACACCGGGGCCTTTATTTTCTGCCCACTGGATTCCACCAATCCCTTTAACCTGGTGGCCGCAGCGTGGGTCGTTCCTAGTCCCGGCGCGGACGTGACTTACAACGCCACGGTGGTGTTTGGTGTGCCGGTGGGTACAGCACTCAACGGCGGTAATGCCGTCGCACTGGTGCCGGAGGGAACAGCGCCCACACTGCCCGCTACCCTCGCCGGCCAGGTGACGAGCGCGGGAGCATCCGGCGCCCTCCCGTCCGATGTGACCCTTTCCGCGTTGCAGCCGGCCACACCGACGGGCGGCACAACCCAGTGGATGACGATTCCGGTTTTTGGCGCGCTCATGCAGCCGCCGACGTTCACCACCACCGACACGCCGAGCCCAGCGACACCCCCCTGTCCGGTAGGGACCGACTGCTACAACTACTCGCTCCCAGTTCCGGCCAGTAACCCGCGAGTGGGAACTTTCAGTAGCGGCTCCGTTACCTACGCGGCTCCGGCGGCGGCCCCTGTCAACTATAACTTGACCGCCGAGGCACCCAGTTGCACTTCCTCGGTGCCGAGCCCAGCGACGGTGAGTTCGATTACCGTGACTCCGGGCACGACAACGAACGTGAGCACGGTCGTAGCCTTCTCCGGCTGCCAGTGATTTCTTCTCTCGGTTGACTCCATTCCGGCCCGCTGGTGGCATACGACGGGCCGGAATCACTTCTCGCCCCACCTGTTGTCGCCTTCTCGATATATACTGCTCTGGACTTGCAGGCGTTCGCGTCCTGCAACGCCGTTCTGCCTTTGACACGAGCGAGGTCATCATGTCATCCAGGAACTTGGCCCTTTGTCTGCTCTTTTCTGCAACAGTCTGCTTGGCGCAGACCACCAACGAGACCACCATCATCCGCCCCCGGGAGATTCAGGACGTTCTGGTGAATCCCGGCATGGGGATCCAGACTTTCCAGCGCTTCAACGGAGACCCGCTGAATGAGAATCTCCGATGGTCCGAAGAGGGACCCACGACGAGCCTCATCCCGGCGGCAAACAAGCAGGATTTCCCCCCGAGCTCCGTAGCTTACTGCCGCTGGTTCTGGTCGGCGCTGGAGCCGGAGCGCGGGGAGTATCGCTGGGAAATCATCGACAACGCTCTCGCCGCGGCCAAAAAGCACGGCCAGGCACTGGACTTCCGGCTGATGCCTTACGACCAAAAGCATCCACTCCCCGCCTGGTACCCAAATTCCGGCGCGCGCCGTGCCAACCGGCCCACCGACAAGGACGGCGAAGTATGGCAGCCCGACTCCAGCGATCCACTCTATCTGAAGTATTGGGGAGAGCTTGTAGCCGCGGCGGGGGCGCGCTACGACGGCCATCCCGACCTCGACAGCGTCGATATCTCCTCCATCGGCTACTGGGGCGAAGGCTGGAGCGATTACATGCCGTCGTTCGAGCACCAAAAGGCGCTGATTGATATCTGGATTGCAGCGTTCAAACACACCCCGCTGCTGATGAACTTCGACCAACTGGAGGGACTCTCCTACGGAACATCGCAGGGTGCGGGGTGGCGGCTGGACTGCCTGGGCGACATGCGCAGCCAATACTGGGAAAGCTGGCACCGAAGGTGGTCCCACATGTTGGACTTCTACCCTTTGCAGGTCGTACGAGCCGGGATCCAGAATGTTTGGGAGCGCAGCCCGGTCTCGCTCGAAACCTGCTGGGTACCTGGCTACTGGAAGCAGCAGGGCTGGGATGTGGATTACATCCTCAACCAGGCGCTGCGCTGGCACGTCAGCACGGTGAATGTCAAATCAACTCCGATTCCCCCTGAGTGGCAGAGGCAATTCGAGGATTTCCAAAAGAAGATGGGTTACCGCTTTATCCTGCGGCGCCTGGAATACCCCACCAAGGCAAAGATCGGCGGCAAGATTCCTGTCAGCATGTGGTGGCTGAACGCCGGCGTGGCGCCTGTTTACCGGGAATACCCGCTGGCCTTGCAGCTCAATTCCTCCCAGGGAAGCGCCGTACTGACGACCCATGCCGATGTCCGGCGGTGGCTGCCCGGTGACGCCGTCGTGGATGAGACCCTGACCGTTCCCGAAAGCCTGAAACCCGGCGCCTACCGTGTTCGTATTGCTATTCTCGACCCTCGGACCGGACAGCCGGTGATTCGTTTGGCGATTGAAGGCCGACAAGACGACGGCTGGTATGACATGGGCGAGATCCTTGTGGAATAGACCTCGATGCCCGGCGTGGCCATCGTCCCGCGGGGGGTGGGGGATTTAGAAAGATCACATTCTTTACGAGTGGTTGACTCCGGTCTTTACCACCCGCGGGTTCATTTAGGTTATTCTCTTAAGCTATTCTGAAATGGGTGGGAAGAGCGAACCAGCTCAGCCGGACGGGGTGGTGCATGGCGCGCAAAACGCTCCAGGCAACTTTTCTGATTCTCATCGCGGGCATGGGGTTGAGGGGAGCCGAAGCCCCACGCCCACTGACTCTGGCCTCGGCGCTGGAATTGGCGGAAAAACAGAACCTCGATCTGGCCGCCGCCCGCCGGCGGCGCGCCATTTCCCTGGCAGGAATCCAAATCGCCCGGCAGCGGCCCAATCCCACGGCGAACTTTTCCGCCTTGCGTGACTCCCCGCACGAGGCCGTGTTTTTCACCCAGCCTCTTGAACTCGGCTCCAAGCGCCAGCGGCGGATTGACGTAGCGCAGCAGGAAGGCGCCCTTACGGAATCCGATATCGCCGCCCTGGGACGCCAGGTGCGGCGCAGCACTCGCGAGGCCTATTTCACCGCGCTCCTGGCGCATGAGGAAACGCTCCGCCTTTCCCGTGTACTGCAGCTCGCCCAAAGGCTAGAGGAGATTGCCCGACAACGCTTCGAAGCCGGCGATGTGGCGCAACTCGAAGTGATCCAGGCCGAGCTCGGGGCTTCTCGCGCGTTGGCCGATCGGCAGGTAGCGCAACAACGCGAGCGCGTCGCGATGGCACAATTTAACGCTTTGCTCAACGAGCCGCCGGCCACCGAGTGGGAGCTTTCCGGTCACCTCTCGGACCAGCCTTCGGTTCTCTCTCTCGCCGACCTCCAGGAGCGCGCCCGCCAGGCAAATCCCGAACTCCAACGCCTGGCACAGGAACAGAAGATCGAGCAGAGCCGTCGCGCCCTACTCAAGGCGGAACGAATCCCTAATCTTGACCTTGAGTTGGGGACCGACTTCAACGCGCCGCCGGACTTTCGCGTCGGCCCACGCGGTCAGGTTTCAATGGAGTTGCCGCTCTTCAAACGCAATCAAGGCGAGATTGCCCAGTCCCTGGCCAGCCAGAGTGTGCTGGAGGGAGAACTGGCGGCGACGGCACGCGCCGTGAATGGGCGGGTGGAAGCCGCGTACTTCGGTCTCCAGGCCCAGCAGACCCAGGTTGAGCTTTATCGCGATAAACTCATGCCTGTGGCCCGCCAGCTGGAAGGCCTGGCAGAGGAAAGCTACCGGGCCGGCAAGGTGGGGATCCTGGCCGTCGTGGAATCGCAAAGGAATGTCCAGGACACTGAGAGTAGCTATCTCGATAGCCTCTTTGCCCTCCAGAGTCAGTTTGCGGCTCTGGAAGAGATGGTGGGGGTGCCGCTCGATTAAATGAATCTCGCACAGATCCGGAAAACTCTCAGTGGCCTCGTGCCGGGGCTGGGACTCCTGCTCCTCATCGGCTGCTCCCGGGCCCGGCCGACTTCCGCGGATGACGCGAGCGCTGACCAATCTCCTGCCGTGGTGGCGGAAGTGACCGTGACTCGCGTCGCGCGCGCCGACATCCACTCGACTCTCACAGTCAGCGGGACGCTGGCCGCCTTGCCAAATCAGGATGTGAAAGTCAGCTCGCTGGTGCCCGGGCGCGTCGCGCGTATGGAGGTGGGCGAGGGCGACAGCGTGAAATCGGGCGACCTGCTGGCGAAGATCGATGACCGGTCTTTCCTCGACCAGATCCAGCAGGCGGAGGCCGGCGTGGCGCAGGCGAAAGCCAGCCTGGAGAACGCCCGCCTCAACCGGGAACGCAACGAAAACCTCTTCGGACGGGGCATAGCCGCTCGCCGTGATGTGGAGGACGCGCGCATGCAGGCGAATGTGGCGGAAGCCGCTGTGCGTCAGGCGGAAGCGACGCTGGCGCTGGCCCGCCTGCAACTGGCGCGCACGGAAGTCCGAGCGCCGCTTGATGGCGTGGTCGTCAAACGCCTCCTCAGCGTCGGTGAGCAGGTGGACGGGACTGCTGCCCAGCCGATCCTGGACGTGGCCGCCTTGGGAGAACTTGAACTTTTCGGCAATGTGCCGGCGCTCTACCTGCCGCACATTCACGCCGGCGACCAACTCACCGCCCGAAGCGAGGCGTTTCCGGACCATGATTTCAAGGGGCGCGTCGTGGCTGTCTCCCCGGCCGTGGACGCCTCCACCAACGTGGGAACGGTGCGGATCCGCTTCCCCAATCCGGGGCGGGGCTTGAAGCTCGGCATGTTCCTGACCGCGCAGGCATCCATCGAAACCCACCTCCAGGCGCTCGTCGTCCCGCCTCAGGCGGTGTATCGGGATGAGAAGAATCAGACAGTGGTGTACCGCCTCTCGGGCGACACTGCGGACGCCGTGCCCGTGAAGCTGGGCCTGGAAACCTCCCAGCAGGTGGAATTGCTTTCCGGCGTCGAGGCGGGGGATACCGTCATTCTCACCGGCGGCTACGGCCTGGGAGAGCACGCCAAGGTCAGGGTCAAGCCATGAACATCGCCCGGATCTGCCGGCGCAACAGCCGGGCGGTACTTCTGCTGACCGCGCTGCTCATCGTGGCGGGGGCCATCGCGGCCTTCCGCCTGCCGAGCAACATCTATCCCGAACTGACCTTTCCCCGCATCGTCATCCTGGCGCACGCCGGGGACCTGGCGCCGCAAACCATGTTGCTCACGGTCACCCGCCCGCTGGAAGAGGCCGCGCGGACGGTGATCGGGGCGCGCCGCGTTCGCTCCCGAACGATTCGGGGCGCCACCGAGATATCTGTCCTCTTCAATCCCGACATGGATATGCAATACGCGCTGCAGTTGCTCCAGGCGCAGATGAGTGACGTGCGCGGGGAACTGCCGCCCACCACCGAGATTTCGGTCGAGCGCATTACCCCCAGCGCCTGGCCCATCCTGATGATGGCGCTCAACGGGAACGTCCCCGGTTCCGATCTGCGCGATCACGCCTTCTACGATTTGCGGCCCCTGTTCAGCCGGGTGCCCGGCGTCGCGAATGTGGTCGTGCAGGCCAGCGAGACGCGCGAGGTCTCGATCCTCGTCGATCCGGAGAAGATGCTCGCGCACCGGCTCACGCTGGTGGATATTGCGGACCGCCTGCGCGCCACCAATGATGTGACCTCTGTGGGGCGGCTGGACAAGGACTACGCGCGCTACCTGGTGCTGGCCAACGGCCAGTATGAGAGCCTGGAGGATATCCGCAACACCGTGGTGGACGTCGAAGACCAAGCGCCCCTGCGGCTGCGCGATGTCGCCGAAGTCCGCGATGGTGTCGAAGACCCGCGCATCCTCGTTTACGCCAATGGCAAACCCGGCGCGCTGATTTCCGTCTCCCGCCAGATCGGCGGGAACATCCTGCAGGTGGCCGACGATGTCAAGGCGCTGGCCTCCAACCTGGGCACCGCGATTCCTCCCACCCTGCACCTCTCGTTGGTTTACGACCTGGCGGAATTCGTGCGGGAGGCGGTACGGAGCATTCTCGAGGCGGTCCTCATTGGCGGCCTCCTGGCGGTCTTCGTCCTGTTCCTCTTCCTCCGCGAGGGGCGGACGACGCTCATTGCTTCGATCACCCTGCCGGTCACCGTGATCGGCACGTTCTTCTTCATGCGGCTTTTCGGCGGCACGCTCAACTTGATGTCGCTGGGGGGATTGGCCATCGCCATCGGGCTGGTGATCGACGACGCGGTCGTCATTATTGAAAACATCTACCGCCACCTGGGCCTGGGCGAATCCGCGCAGGAAGCGGCGGAGAAGGGAACGGGGGAACTGCTGGGCGCCGTGGTCGGTTCGACGGCCACTACCGTCGTGGTGTTTGCACCCCTGACTTTGCTGAGCGGGGTGGTCGGCGAGTTTTTCACGGCGCTCTGTCTGACGCTGGTTGTGGCTGTCCTGCTCTCCCTCCTCCTCGCCGTCACCTTGATTCCTGTGCTTGCCCAGCGATTCCTTTCCGGCGAGCACCACCGCGCATCCTCCGCGAGCGTCATCGGTCCGATTAACCTCGCCTACGAACGGTCGGTACGATGGGCGCTCCGGCGCCGGGGGATCGTCGCCCTCACTGCGGGGGCGTCGCTGCTGCTCGCGGTCTTCTTCTTCACCCGGCTTGAAACGGGGTTTCTGCCGGAAATGGATGAAGGCGGGTTCGTGCTCGATTGCTGGACCGCGCCGGGAACTTCCCTCGATGAGACCAACCGCGTGGATCACCTGATCGAGGAGCAGGTCAGGAAGATGCCCGAAGTGGCCACCTCGTTACGCCGCACGGGCGCGGAGATGGGTCCCTTCGCCACGGAGCAAAACACCGGAGAGGTCGTCGTCAAGCTCAAACCCCGGTCCCAACGCCACCGTGACATCTACGAAACGATGGATGAATTGCGGCACAACATTCTCACCACGATTCCCGGCGCCCGCGTCGAGTTCATCCAACTCTTGCAGGACATGATCGGCGATATGGAGGGGAATCCCAGCCCCATCGAAGTGAAACTCTTCGGGAGCAGCATGCCCGTGCTGGAGGAACTGGCCGGACAACTCACCGCGAAACTCGAGAAGGTTCCCGGCCTGGTGGATTTCAGCGCCCTGCAGAAAGGGAATCCCCAGATCGTGTTTCAGGTTGATCCCGTGCGCGCGGGAAGACTGGGCATGACCGTCGATCAGGTCTCGCAGCAAATCAGCGCGGGCCTACTGGGCGCGAAGGCCACTGAATTGCGCCGGACCGACCGGACCATCAGCATGCGGGTGCGCTTCCCCGACTCGCAGCGCTACAACTACGATTTCGTGCGGCAGTTTCCCATTGTCACTCCACAGAAACAGATCGTTCCCATCACCGCGGTCGCGAAGATCGAGCAGGTGCGCGGTGAAAGCGAGCTTTGGCGCGAGAATGGCCGACTGATGTTGCCGGTCACTGCCCGGCTCGAGGGCCGGGGCCTGGGCAGCGCCATCGGGGAAGTCCGGAAGGTGCTCGACGGTATGCAGTTTCCCGTGGGAACGACCTACGAAATCGGGGGGCTTTATGAGAGCCAGCAAAGCTCCTTCCGGGATCTGCTCGCCGTGCTGGCCCTGGCCATCGCCGCTGTCCTGATCGTCTTGGTAATCCAGTTCCAGGCCTTTGGGCCGTCCTTGATTATTCTTTCCGCCGCGCCGCTCTCTCTGCTGGGGGTTTTTGCCACCCTCTACGCGACGGGTACGGCCCTGAATGTTTCCTCTTTCATGGGCATCATTCTGATGGTGGGCCTGGTGGTGAAGAACGGTATCATCCTCTTCGAGTATGTCCACAAGCTCTGGGAAGAACAGGGCCTGCCGCTGGGCGAGGCGCTCGTCGAGGCGGGGAAGGTTCGCCTGCGCCCGATTCTGATGACCACGCTGTGCACGTTGTTTGGATTGTTGCCGCTGGCGTTGGGTCTGGGTTCGGGGGCGGAGTTGCAGCGGCCGCTCGCCGTGGCGGTGATGGGCGGCCTCGCACTTTCCACCTTCATCACCCTTCTTGTGATGCCGGTGCTCTATTCGCTGTTGGAACGCGGGAATTCGTGAAGGATTCTACTTGCCGCATGCGGCGGGAGCTTTCTGGAGCAGGGCTCGCCGGGTTGAGCCCATGGTCATCTGCAGTGATTCCTTGGGAATGTCGGTGACAAAGGGTTTGACGATGGGCGAGACGATCCAGGGAATGTCGCGCGTCAGCGAGATCGATTCACACTCGACATAGACCCCGCTATCCTTCTCCTCAAAACGCCAGTAGGAATATATCCGCCAGAGGAAACCCCCGTCGTGCCCGACGGGCTTTTCACGTTCCCGGGGCGTGTCCGCGTCCGCGACTTCTTGAATCCGCGTCGTGTAGGAGCGGCTGTAGCAGCGCTGGCCGCTCACAAGGAAGTAATGAACGTCGTGGTCGGTGTTCAAGGTCACGGCAATGACCTTCTTCTTCCGCAGGCGATAGAAGATCTTGAAGTCATTCCCGCTGTGGCTGACCAACTTGGACCGTATAACTTCCGGCTTGTAGATATCCTGGTGGTGGTCATAGTCCTGCACAAGGTCCAGCGTCTGTTGCAGGTTGGCACAGGGGACGAACACGGCACCCACCCAGTGATGGATGAGTCCGTCGGGAGTCTTCAAGTCCCTCCCGGAGGCGTCGTGCGTCTGCAGGCGCTCCATGTAGATCTCGCCGCGCTTGAGCAGGGTCAGCGCCTGGCCGCGCTGGGGCTCACGGAGGCCTTCGAGGTAGAGAAATGCCTGGGGTCTTTTCAGCTCTGCGTCGATCCGGGCTTCAGTGGCCGCAACGTAGCGATTGAAACCCTCGATGGTTTCCGGTGTGAGGTCCGCGCTCAGGACTTCCGGCTGTTGTGGCGCCAGAACTCCCAACGCCAGCAACCAGCCCAACAAATGAGTGTGTGCCGTCGCCCAAGCCATCGTCACCTCTTCTTGGCGAACCTATGATAACCCTTTTGGCAATGGAAGGAGAGAGGACACTTGCGTTTTTCACGTGGGGAGAATCCCCCCCGCGCCATTTTTGGTGTGATTTGGGGAGAAAGTATCGCCAAGCCGCCGGTTGGGTACGCCGAGGGTTAAATGGTCCCGCCAGTCCTGGCGATTGACATCAGACGGCATCGGGTGTAAGAAGCTCTCGTCTGGACAGCTTAACCGCGCAAGGGAAGCTGCGAATCCTTCCGGACAGGCCTCTCATGAAGACCGCGCTCCGGGTCCTCGGTCTCATTCTCACCGCGTTGATGGGCATCTGGTTGCTGGTCCACGGCATCATCATTGGCGTCACGCTCCACCACCGCATCACAGAGAGTCAGGACGTCCTTGGAGGTCTCGCCGAAGGCAGTGTGTTTGTTGCCGGCGGCATTTGTGTGCTCTCTATCGCCGTGCAGCAGTTCTATTGCTGGCGAACGCACCGCCAGGACGGCGGACTCATCTAGTGCCGTTCCAACTTAATTCGCCTATGTACTACACCTCGTTATGCACCCTGAGATCAAAGACTTGGGTTAACCTCACGGACCAGGATTAGCCCAGATAAGTTGGAACGGCACTAGCTGCCGCCTGGACTCCGCCGCATCGAATTACGGCATTCCACTCCTGCTGCCTGCGGCTCGCTCCCTCACTCCACGTTGAATGCGAACCTCACCCCCGCTAAAAAGTTCAAGTGCAGGGAAGGATAGCCGTACGCCTCCTCATACTTTTGATTGAGGAAGTTGTTCAACCGTCCGTAGAGTTCCACGCCGTGGCCGAGCCGGTAGGCAGCTCCGGTGTTCGCCAAGATGTATCCCTTGTTGGTGAAAAACCCGGCAGAGGCGCCGTAATTCGGTTCGACGTCGAGCGTCTTTCCACGCGCATAACCATTCAGGTTAAGGGTCAGGCGGCCGTGATACCAGGTGGCGTTGAAAGCGCCGGAATTCTTGGGCCGGCGAGTCAGTTGCTGCCCGACCTCGAAGGGAGACTGGACAAGAGCTGAACCGTCGAGCGCGAGGATGGCGGAGTTGAGCCGCGTGTAGGCGCCGGAGAACTCGAGCGAGCGTCTCGGCCGGAACCGTACTGACGTTTCCAGGCCGTGGGCCCGCGCATTGGCGAGATTGTCGGAAACGAAACTGCTGAGGTTGGTCAGCGAGCCGCCGAGGGTCACGATCTGATCCTTGAAGCGATTGAAAAAGTACGTCGCATCCAGTACCAAACGGTCGTTCGCTAGTCGCTGCTCGACGCCGGAATCAAAGCTCAACGTTTTCTCCGGCCTTAAACGGGGGTTATTGGTGAAGGCGAGATCGAAGCCGCTGGGCGGCCGGATTCCGGTGCCGGAAGAACCATGCAGGCGCGTCGCGCCAACCTGCCCTGAGCTCCCCGCGCCTTCTCGAGCGAGGAATGCCACTGAGAGGTGCGGGTTCGCCTGAAGAATCGAGTTGGCCGGCAGCAGGGGCCGATAGTCAAAGGCGTCGGAGGGAAGGGCGTGCGTGCGAATGTTATCGAGCCGCACGCCGCCAATCACCATCCACCGGCGCGAGGGGTTCCACCGGTTCTCGGCGAAGTAGGCAAGGCTCGTCCGGGGGAGAAGGAAGGGAGTAGAGGTTGCGTCCGTGATGTAGGTATTCTTAATTTGCTCGCGATTGTATTCGAATCCCGCCACCAGAAAGTCGCGCCTGGAAACCGTGATTTCGCTCCGCGTGTTTACCACGGCGCGGAGGTTATTCGAGTAAGAGTCGCCGTAGGGGGAGCGGAAGTAGTACCGATTGGGCGCCACGTCCGCCGTGACCACCTGGCGGAAACGCCCCGACACTTGCTCCGCGTAGCTCACTTGATACCCAAACAGGTTCTGCTTGTCGCGCGAGATCTTGTCGATGCCGCCGTACAATCCCAAGGGGTCGGAGCCATAGGGGCCGGGCGCGCCGGCGTCGTTGGCATTGCCGAAAAAGTGGAAATCGACCTGCCGTCGGGGGCTGCGCGAGTAGGCGAGGCTGAAGAAGGCCGTCTGGTTGCGGTAATTGTCATTGCGAACCACACCGCCGGAATCGAGCCGCGAGACGTGGTAGGCCCAGCTCAAGCCGTGGCTGAGGCCACTGCCGCTCGTGGCAAAGCGCCGTGTGGTGAAACTGCCGCCCTCGGCCAGTATGCTGAAGTGCGGCGCGCCCTGCCCGTGCTGGGTAACGACGTTCACCACGCCGCTTACGGCATTGGATCCGTAAATTGCGCTCTGCGGGCCGCGCACAATTTCGACCTGCTCCAGGCCGTCGGCAGGAAGGGAAGCGAAGTCGAAGTCGCCTCCGAACTGGTTTACCGGCACGCCATCGATCATCACCAGGTTGTAATTGGAATTCCCGCCGCGTGTGAAGAGGCCCGTCGCGCCCCCCCGGCGGCCCGCCTGCGTGAGCGCCACGCCGGGAACGCCCCGCAGCACCTCCAGCAGGTTCTGCGCCCCCTGGTCGGTAATCTCCTGCTCCGAAAGGACGCTGACGCTGGACCCTACTTGGCTGGCGATCCCTCCTCCCAGTGATGCCGAGACGACCACGCTCTGCTCGAGAGAACTCAGCGCCAAGCGCAGATCCACGGTCGTTGTCTGATCCTCCGTGAGCTCGACTTTGGTATTCGGGCTCGTGAGCCCCGGAGCAGTCGCCATGACGCTATAGCTTCCGGCACGGAGGTGGGCGAAGCGGTACAGCCCGTTCGCGTTGCTCTCCGCTTCGGCCAGCGGCGCCATCGGCGCGAGCAGTGCGACGTGCGCCGCGGGGACCGCACGGCCGCTGGGGTCGAGCACCGTGCCCTCCAGGGTCGCTGCCCGGACGGTCGCGGCGATGAACATCAAAACGACGAGGCCCAGGAATAGGGGTTCGGGGCTTCCGATTTTGGATTTTAGATTTTGGGTTTCGGATTGAAAGCGTCTGTTTTCCGTGGTCTGTGGTTCGCGGTGCGTTGTTGCCCTTCTGACTTCTCGGCTGCCGACTGCCGACTGCCAACTGCTGACTGTTGCCCTTTGACTTTCGATTTTCGATTTCACGTGAGGACTCCTTCTCCCGTTCTCGCGACGGGGCGGCGGAAGGAGTTCTGTGGAGGGACCGCAAAAAGGAAAAGCCTCCCAATCCCTCGAACTGGAATCGGAAGGCCTCAGCGCTTCCACCCAGGACTCTTTCCGTCGAAGAGTTAGGTTGAGTTGGAGTTCCCGGGCAGGCTTCCTGGCTTTCGGGTCATCGCTTCATCCTCTGCCTTCCCAATCCGTCGCGTGACGGATCAGTGGCTGGCTTCACGCCTTCGAGGACTCGGCTCGCCGATCACAGTGGCGGGACCGCGGCCGGTTTGCACGGCCTTTCCTTTTTCCCCCGCCGCAGCGGGGGCACCACGGGAACCGCAGTTTTCAAAGAACAGACAACTCGAAACTACCATCGGGCAGAGATAGAGTCAAGCCTGCGGCACCACAACGGTCTTCATGATTCTCCTTCGCGCGCCGTGCCATGCCGCGCGGAACGCCCGCGAGTGCAGCCTTGCAGGCCGCGCGGATTCAGAACCACCCGTCTCAGTGCGCACGCGAGAAATGCTCGTGAACGATCAGCCACTGGCCGTCGTGCTTCGAGAAGACGTGACTGCCGCGCCCGTGGATGGCGTGTCGCGGGCGGCCTGTGCCCAGCTCCACCGTCCAGTAGAACGTTGCCACCGCGACACCATCGAACACATGAACTTCGGGTCTGGCAATGTGGTACTTCGTGTGGGGCGAGGCCTGGTGATAGTAGTCAAAAGTCTTCCGCATAGCCGCGCGGCCGGTGATTCTCTCCTGGCGTGTGGAAGAGAAGCCCACGACGCGGGGGTGGAAGCGAGCGAGAAGGGCTTCCATTTTGCCCGCATTGAAATCGCGCGCCATCGCCTTCTCGATGGCAAGAATAGGCTGCTCTCCAGTTGGCATGGGAATCCCCCTTTCGGCGAGGGGTAGGTCGGGAGGGGCGCAAGGTTTTGCGGCCCCACAAGCTAGTTGATCCAGCGCCCGGATTTGTCTTTGTCTTCCTGCTTGCGCATGTAGACTTCAAACTTCTTGCGCAGCCGGGCGCGTCGCCACTCATGATAGCGCAGTTCGAACTGGTAAGGGAGGTTTCCGCCGCGCAGATAAAGGAATCCAAAAAGCATCCCGCCCAAGTGAGCGATGTGGCTGACTTGTGAGCCGGGATTGCTGAAAGAGCTGGCGAATTCAATGAGTCCCATGATGAGTACGAACCACTTGGCCTTCACAGGAATCAACAGCCAGAGGTAAATGGGCCGGTTGGGAAAGATCAGACCGAAGGCGAGCAGGATGCCGTAAACGGCGCCCGAATTGCCGATCGTCGTCGTAATTGCGGAAGGCTGGAGGGCGACGTCGAACAGGGCTGCGCCCACTCCGGTCATAAAGAAATAGAAGAGAAAACGCCGCGATCCCCAAAGCTTCTCCAAGTCCGATCCGAACATCCAGAGCGCGAACAGATTGAAGATGATGTGAAAGAAACCCCCATGCAGGAACAAGTACGTGAAAGGCTGCCAGAGAAAGAGGCGGTGAGTTACGTCGAACGGCCGCAGGCCGAACAGGACGAAGGGAAAATTCCAACCGAACATCACCTCGGGAAGGTAGGTCAGGAGGAAGATTACCGCGGTCACAATGATCAGGTTCCGCACCACCCATGTGAGAGGCGGGCCGAAGGACACCTGGACGTCACGATAACGCGGCATGCTTTCAGATTATCATAGGAAGAGTGCCGAGCGATGAGAGGAAGTCGATAGTCGAGAGTCAAAAGTCGAATGTAACTACAAGGCCCCTATGCGCAATGTGAACTAGCTTTCGACTTTCGACCGTCGACTGTTAACTGCCTCCCTATTCCAGTTTCTTGCGTCCCACTGCGAACAGCGCACCGGCCATGGCCGCGAAAATGAGGATTCCCACGAGGCTCGAGTTGGCGAGGGCAGGCCAGTATTTTGTTCCCAAGGCCAGCTTGTCTCGGAGCTCGAATCCCACAATGGCAGCGAGAATCAGCCCGCCGATCGACCCTCCGGCGATGAGCCCGGCCGCGAACAGCGCCCCACTCGAAACTTCGCCTTCCTGGCGTTTAGTGACCTTTGTCAGCAACCAACTCACAACGCCGCCGCAGAAGATGGGAGCCGTAGTCGAGATAGGCAGATAGGACCCCACGGCAAAAGCGAGCGAGCGCACCCCACATAATTCCATCACGACGACGATGAAAACCCCAAGCAGCACCAGGCCCCAGGGCAAGCTTTGTCGCAAGATACCGTTAATCACTGTGCTCATCAGAACGGCCTGCGGTGCGGGCAACTCCTCCGATCCGATCCCAACCCGTTCCTGGAAGTCGATGCGATGCGCCGCCACATCGAAGTAGTAGCGGCCGTCCCGCACGGCGTGCGAGCCAATTACGTTAATGACCTGGTAGGTCTTGCCGTCGCGTACTTTCTCTCCAACGATTTTCATCTCGGAGCTGAGTTCAACATTTTCAATGACCCGCGGCTCGATGCGTGTGTACACCCGATTGAGCATCACAAGGGTGAAGCCCACCACGAGCACGGAAGTCAGTGCCCCCGCGATCATGGCGATCTCGGCGCTGCGTGGCGTGGCGCCCACCAGAAATCCGCTTTTGAGCGACTGCGAGGTCGCGCCACCGACGGCGGAGGCGATGCAAACAATTCCGCCCACGCACAGCGCGGCGGCCGGGTACGAGCCCGACGTCCAGCCGACGGCCACAAATAACAGCGAGGTGAGCATGAGTGTGGCGATGGTCATGCCGGAAATCGGATTCGCGGAGGCGCCAATGATCCCCACAATCCGCGCCGAGACAGTGACAAACAGAAACCCGAAAATCACCACCAGCACCGAGGCGAAGAGGTTGCCTCCGATGCCGCCGTCGGGGTTGATGCGGGCGGAAAGCAGCGCCCAGACAAGCAGGATCATCAGTGCCGAGCCGCCGAAAATGACGGTGCCGGGCAATTCACGCTCGGTGCGAATGGCTGCCACGGGCTCGGCGGCGGCATCCTTTCCCTTGCGCAACTGCGCGACGGTCGATCGCAACGCGCGGACGATGGTGGGAAGGGTGCGAGACAGCGTGAACAGCCCGGCCATGGACACCGCCCCCGCGCCAATGGGCCGGATGTAGGCATCCCAGAGCGCGAAAGCGTCCATCTCGCGAATGGGAACCGTGGCCGGGAAGACGGGCGCGGTGAGGCCGCCCCCAAAAAACTTAATCATCGGAATGATGACCAGCCACGAGAGCACGCCGCCGGAGAAGATCATGCCCGCCGTCTTCGGCCCGATGATGTACCCTACGCCCAGGTATTCCGGAGTGACCGATGCCGCGAGCGTCGCCCCGGGGTACCAGCCGGGTTGATAGATGGGGCGCGCCTGCCAGGCACGCAGGGCTTCGTTCAGAAGTTTGTAAACGAGGCCCAGCCCGAAGCCGGCAAATACTTTGCCCGCGAAGCTGCCGCCCTTTTCTCCGGCGATCAGTACGTCGGCGCAGGCGGTCCCTTCCGGATAAGTCAGCGCTCCGTGCTCGGCCACGTTTAACTGGTAGCGCAGCGGAATCATGAACAGGATGCCGAGCAGGCTTCCCACCAGCGCCAGCAGCAGCACGCGGGGAATCTCCGCCACATCGAGCGAGAACCCCAGAAAGATGAGAGCAGGAAGAGTGAAGACCACGCCAGCGGCGATCGATTCGCCCGCCGAACCGGTGGTCTGCACGATGTTGTTTTCGAGAATCGTGGACCGGCCCAGCCACTTGAAGATGCTGATGGCCAGCACCGCGACTGGAATCGAAGCGCTCACCGTGAGCCCGGCCCTCAAAGCCAGATAGACGGTCACCGCGCCAAAGACAATGCCGAGGAGTGCGCCCAATACCACGGCACGAACCGAGAGTTCCGCGATTACAGTCTCCGCGGGAACGTAGGGCTGGAATGTGGTCGCAGCGGATTTCTCCGGAGATTCGCTGGTCATGCTATCGCCTCCGTAGGTTTTTCCGGAAGTCGGAGTTGCGCTCACTGGCCGGAGCAGAGTTCTGAAGCCGTCCCGGAAACCAGACGGACCGTCGACGGCTGAATGCAGACGGCTTGTTCAACCACCCAACTTCGCACGCACTTTCTCGTTCACGCGCTTTCCCTCGGCGTTCTTCCCGGCCAGTATTGCCATTGCGGCCTTCATCACCTTGCCTATGTCCTTAGGGCCTGCGGCGCCGGTTTCGGCAATTGCGGCAGTGACAGCGGCATCAATCTCTTCATCGCTCGCGGCGGCGGGCAGATACGCTTCGATGATCTTGATCTCCGCCTCTTCCTTCCGCGCGAGTTCTTCGCGGTCACCGCGGTGGTAGGCTTCCACGGAATCGTGCCGCTGCTTGACGAGCGTCCGCATGACCGCGATGGCGTCCGGGTCTCCAAGGGGCTTGCCCAGTTCAATCTTCTTGTTCATGAACGCCGCTTTCGTCATGCGGAGGACGCTCAATTTCAGTTCCTCTTTCGCCTTCATGGCGGCGACCATATCTTTTTCAATCTGCTCGACCAAAGTCATGGCGAATCTTCCTTGCGCGAAAATTCGCGGGGGACTATACCACAAAGGGGTCGGGCGCGCTTGCCGCTAATCGGCGAGTCACCGAGGCTCCTTCGGGCCCTTCGAGAGAAATGGGGGCGCTCGTTTTTCGAATGGCCCAGTGGCTTTCGCTTGGCGCGCGCGCCGTGCTAATCTCTCCAACCGTTGGGGCAACCCACACACTTCACTCGGGAGCATCGGAGCACTCTATGGTCACAAGTCTCTGGCACGATATGTTTGTTCTGGGACTGCCACTGCTCGAAAAAGTTCTTCGGCCGGTCATTGTCTATCTGTTTCTGGTGGTCGCGCTGCGTCTGGCAGGGAAGCGTGAGTTGGCCCAACTCAACCCCTTCGATCTCGTTGTCTTGCTCACTCTTTCCAACACCGTCCAAAACGCCATCATCGGCAACGACAATACAGTCACCGGTGGGCTGATCGGGGCGGCGACGCTGCTAGCGCTCAACTACGTTGTCGTGCGCTTCCTGTACGGACACGAGCGCGTCGATCGCCTCGTCGAGGGCGACCCCGATGTGCTCGTCGCGGATGGCAAAATCAAACCGGCGCGGCTCAAGGAAGAGTTGATCACGATTAGCGAACTCGAGGCTGCCGCGCACCGGCAGGGCTTCGCCTCGCTGGCAGATGTGGAGCGTGCCGTGCTTGAGCCCGGTGGAACGCTGGCTTTCGTCGGCAAGCAGCCGGCGCCGGAAGAAGTACGCCACAAAGAACTCCTGGCGCGCCTCGATCAAATCGCGGGGGACCTTGCCACGCTACGGTCGAGCCGCCCCTCGGCGCAGAGCTGAATCACTTCCTACCCTAAGCTATGAAGCGTTCCGTGGGGATTCCGCTGCCCCGCCGGCAAGTCACCACCAGAATCCCGCGATAGCTCGTTCCGATCGAAAATGCAATTCTGAAACCCTTGACAAATGCGCACTAATGACCTATAGTCATTAGTGAATTATGGTCATTAATGAGGAAGGGTCAGTGATGAAACGAAAACCGCACGGGGCAGTCCA
>JBEKUI010000031.1:0-24670 GCA_049515175.1 Terriglobia bacterium | reverse complement strand
CGTTTCGGGCAAGGGATTGCCTGCCGCGATGATGGCTGCGTCGATGCAGGGGGCCTTCGCCGCCGTCGCCGCCGGCGACCCGGACGCCCAGGAACTCTTCCGCCGCGTGAACGAGTTTCTCTGCGAGCGCACACCCCCCGAAATGTTCGCTACGATGTTCTATGGCATCCTGAGCCGGGACGGGGTGTTTACGTACGTGAATGCCGGCCACGCCACGCCGCTCATCGTTCGCACGAGCGGGGTGGTGGAAACTCTCCCGGAATCAAACTTCCCGCTCGGATTCTTTCCCAATGCCAAGTTTGAGGCGAACCAAGCCCAGTTGCATCCGGGTGACCACGTCCTGGTTTTTTCCGATGGCATCACCGAAGCCATGGACTCCGTCCACGACATGTTTGGGGAAGCGCGGCTCACTTCCATTCTCGAGGGCCGACGCTTCGCCTCTTGCGAAGCGGTGAGCGACCTGGTCGTTGAAGCGGTCCGCACGTTTGTGGGCAGCGCGCCGCAGGCGGATGACCTCACCTTGCTGGTGCTTCGGCACGGCACTCCCACCTTAGCCTGACCGTAATTCACAGACTTCGCGCACCGTCCAAGGCGGGCGTCGCCTGCCGCCACGCCGAACCGCAACCCGCAACGTTCGCCGGATGGCAAAGGTTCCCGACTACAACGCTGAAAGTTGACGAAGGGTGTTCAGGCTCAGTTCCTGGAAGCCGGCTGCCACGTGGTCCGCGTAGCCGTGGCGCTGCAGTTCCTGGGCGGAGAAGGTCGAGGCAATCGCCACACACTTCATGCCCGCGCGCTTGGCCGATTCAATGCCGACGGTCGAGTCTTCAAAGGCAATGCAGGAGGAGGGTGGAACGCCGAGGTCTTGGGCGACACGGAGGTAGATTTCCGGATCGGGCTTGGGGTGTTCGACATGGTCGGCTGAAAAAAGGCAGCGGAAGTAGGGGCGAAATCCCAGTTCGCCCACCACGAATTCCACGTTCTTCAACATGGCCGAGGAAGCTACGGCCATGGGAATTGCCGCCGCGTGGCACTCTGCAAGCAGAGCTTCGAGCCCGGGAACGGGTTTGGCGTGACCGTGAAAGGCCTTGCGAAATCGTGCTTCGATCTCCTCGCCCCGCCGGGCTATTTCCTCATCGTTGAATCGGTCCTGAAAGAAATGGTGAAAGGCGTGGTCGTTATGGTGCCCGAGGACGTTTTGGGTTAATTCTTCCCTCGTGTAGGGAATCCCGTGCTCGTCCAAAAACTCCGCCCACTTCTGAACGTGGAAGGGATTGCTGTCAACCAGCACTCCGTCCATGTCAAAAATCAGGGCGCCAGGCAAACGAATGGATTCAGCCATAGTTCTTCGCGATTTATTTTCTTTCGCGGCGAGGTGCGGGGAAACCCGTCAGGAACGTACCTGCAATTCGTTCTCTGTGCAAAGCGCGCAGTCCTGCGCCAATTCCATCTTAGCAGAAATTCCCAGGGGCTAACGGGGAAGCGCGCGTAGCGCCGCCAGCAACTTCTCCGGCGGATAGGTATTGATGATGTCCTTTTTGCCCATCCAGCCGCGCCGTGCGGTCATCACTCCGTAGCGCATGTAAGCGAAGTGGTCGGGGTGGTGAGCGTCGGTCGAGATGACGAGTTTCATGCCGCGGTCGCGGGCGAGCTTCACGTGCCGGTCGCAGAGGTCCAGCCGCTCGGGGTTGGCGTTGAGTTCGAGAATCACTCCCAGCTTCTGCGCTTCGCCGAAGACGCGCTCGACGTCAAACCCGAAGGGGTCGCGCTTGAGGAGCTGGCGTCCGGTGGGATGTCCGAGGATTCTTACGTAAGGATTGCGCAGCGCCTTGAGCAGACGCTCGGTCATCTCTTCCGCCGGTTGGGTCATGCGCGAATGGACGCTCACCAGCACGATGTCCATCTGCTTGAGCAGTTCGTCCGGATAGTCGAGCCGGCCGTCGCCCATGATGTCGACTTCCGCGCCCGCCCAGATTTCGATATCGTTGACCTTCTTCCGCGCCGCCTTGATGCGCGCGAGGTGTTCCACAGCGCGCTTCTCGTCCAGCCCGTTGGCCACGGTGACGGCCTTCGAGTGGTCGGTAATCAGAATGTATTTGTAGCCGAGCTTCTTCGCTCCCGCCGCCATTTCCTCAACACTGGTGCGGCCGTCGGAGGCGGTGGTGTGCATTTGCAGGTCGCCCTTGATGTCAGTGAGCTCGAGGAGTTTGGGCAGCGCGCCCTTTTCTGCCGCCTCGATTTCCCCCAAATTCTCGCGCAATTCCGGCGGAACCCACTGCAGCCCGAGTTTTTCGTAGATTTCTTCTTCCGTCCGGCTGGCGACTACCTGCTCGCCTTGGAAGAGGCCGTACTCGCTCAGCTTCAAGCCCTGGCGCTTGGCGCGGTCGCGCAACGCAACGTTATGTTCCTTGGAACCCGTGAAGTACTGAAGCGCGGCGCCATACGACTGGCGCTCGAGCAGGCGAACGTCCACCTGCAAATCGTTCTGGAGCTTGACGCTGACCTTGTCCTCGCCCTTGGCGAGGATCTGGGCGATACCCGGAAAGGCGGCGAAGTGCGCGGCAATGCCCGCGTGATCCCGTCCTGTCACGAGCAAGTCCAGGTCGCCGACCGTCTCCCGCCCACGACGCAGCGAGCCGGCGGGAGTGACCTCTTCGACGCTCTTGATTTCGCGGAGGTAGGCGGTCAGTTCCTCCGCTGTGTCGCTGGCGGTATCCAGACGGAATCGCCCTGCCGCGCGGCGATAGACCTCAATGGCCTTGAGGATGTTCTCTTCCGATTTCACATCCATCTTGGGCAAGGCGCGCAGACGGCCCGCCTTGGCGGCGGCCTCGAGGTCATCGACCGATTGGATCTGGAGATGGTTGTAGAAGAGTCGAACCTTCTGTGGACCGACCGTCTGCAAGTGCAGCAGGTCGAGCAGGCTTGGCGGGACCTTCTTCATCTGCTCTTGGTGATACTGGCACTTCCCAGTTTCGACCAGTTCGAGAATCTTCTTGGCGAGATCGGCGCCAACACCAGGAATGTCTGTCAGCTTTCGATTTGGGTCGCGAGCCACCTCGTCCAAGCGCTCCGGAAGACTCTCGATGACCCGCTGGGCGCGATCATAGGCGGCGGCCTTGAACTGCCACTTGGGATCGTCCTGGACGATTTTCATCAGGTTCGAAATTTCCTCGAACACCGCCGCGATGTCCCGATTTTCCATGCTCAATCTCCCTCGGATCGTGCCGGTACGTGGGGAAGCCGCGCTCCCCACCTGCGCGAAGGGAAGGCACGCGGTCCTCTGCACAAGCAGAGATTATCACCTCCGCGGCACGTCCTGTCATCCTTGCGATGGCGGACCGGGCGGGCAGGGGTCAGGGATTTCGTTCCCAGACCTGTTCATAGTCGGGATCCCCGAAATTTCGGACGAGGTGATAGCGGGTATGTAGATATTCACGAATGGGGGAGAGGCGCGCCGCGTCGAACTGCTGGGGACGACCAGGGTATGGAAGATCCAGCCAGACGGACCACAGCACGTAGCGCACCTGCGACGTCTCGAGGCTGGCCACAACATCCTGCACCTCGTGGGCTCGCGTGTAACCGCTCGCGGTGATGAAAGCCAACCGTGTGGGGTTACGCAACTCCAGCAGATAATATAGGTTACAGTCGGACGCCTGGTAGAAGTAGTCCCCCGGCCGTGTATGTTCTCCTACCCAGCGGAATTTCTCGTAAACATCAGGGTCGAGAAAAACCTCGCGCCCGGTGGGCGTGTCGAGGTAGGCATGCCAGTCCGTTTGGGCTATCACCGGATGGGCAATCATCGCGACGGCGCCGACTCCCCATAAGAGGCGGCGGAAAAACTCGAGGACTCTTCCCGGAGAACGCACCAACCAGGTCAACACGATGAGAGCCGGCAGGGAGACAGAGCAGAGGCGCAACCAGCTCAGGGAGGTGGCCTGAGACAGAAATAGGCACAGCCCGACCAGGGTCAGAAGCATGGGGCGGTCCCAAGGCTCCGTGGGGTGGGACTTCGCGACCCTCCACCAGCGCACCAGGAATAACAGGTAAACCAGCGGAATGAGCACATGCATGGATAGCCACATCCCCACGGCCGGCAGTTGCAACGGCCAGGAGAGAGCGGGAACCTCGGAGAGATACACCTGCGGCGTGTTCCAGTACCAAAGCCTGAAGTATTTGAACGGGAAGGTAACCGTGCATAGGAACAATTGCTGGAATCCCGCCCGCTCAATCAGATAGGCGATGGCTACCAGTGTCGTAACCAGGAACGGCAGCCACAAACTCACCTGGGCTTTCATCAAGTGCCGCCAGCTTTCCTTCTTCTGGTGGCGTTCCCATAGTAGAAACAACGCTATTCCCAAAATGGCCGCCGGCCCGCGGGTTTGGGTAAAGAGCGTCGCCAGGCCGCACAGCGCACCGGCCACCATCAGGCGCCACGCGCTTCGTTCCGGGATCACCGCGACGAGCGCCGCCATGACGGCCAGCGTGCTGTACCAATGATGAGTGGGGTCCCGCTCCGTTGCAAAGGCGAAGCCCAGGAACAAAACACTTGGAAGATAAACGAGCCTGCCCTCGAGCACGTGACGGGCTATGCTTACGCCGCTCCAGGCCAAGCATGTACCCAGGAGAATGAACATGGCGTTGGCAGTCCAGGCCCTAACACCAAAGAGTTTGAAGAGCCCCCAAAATACAAACTGCGTGCCAGGAAGGATCAATTCAGAGAAGTCCTTGTAAATGGTCTGGCCGTGCAGCATGCGCACCGCTTCGTGGAGGAATATGGGCGAGCTATCGCCCTGGAAAATGGGAACGTTGGGTGGAACAAAACTTGTGAGATAGAGCCAAGCGACCACCCCGAGCAGCAGCAAGAGGGAGCGATTCGGGGATTTCTTCATAGGCTCGCTCATCGGTCCAATCCCGAGTCGCTCGTGGTCTTGTCTCATACGGGAAGAAATGGCAACCTCAGTATAAGCCTGCCGGGCAAGGCGCCGAAAGGTCCTGCGAAATCTCTGCTCCGGCGCTGTCGTCAACTCAGCTGGAAATCGTATCCGATATGCAGGAGTTGCACCTTCCCTGTACGAGTGGACGGAAACAACCCTCCCACTCACAATTGAAATCTCCAGCCCACGGTGCTTAGCGAATCCCTTTCGAATGAGTGAGATAGTTGGATAAATGGGGATAGACTTCTGAATACCTCACTGTGTGTTGCTTTTTGCCCCACAGGGTGCTAGCCTGATTTTCTGCCGGTAAGTCTATGATCACGACTCGCTTCAGCCTGCAAGGCAAAATCATCCTGATTATCGCAGCAACCGTCATCTTGGTTGTAGGGGCCTCCACTTTTACGGCCATGTGGCTGATGAAAGAGCCGGTGGAAGAGGAGATATACCGCAGGGCTTTGGCTCAGGCGCGGCTCACGACCCCCCAGCTGGTGAGTAAGGATGGACTCCAGAATTCCGAGAACCTGCTAAGGGCGCTCCGGCAGATCGAGCATGACCTGCCGGGTTGGGCGCAATCCGACGTGTACGCCCACGAGCCTGAGCACCGACTGGTGGTCACGACGAACCCGCAAGGCATCCATCTGGAGCTGGACAACCTGCCGAACGTGGAGAATTACAACGAGTTCTTCACGCCCGGCAAGGACCAGATGTCGATTGAAACGCCAGACGGCAAGTTCTGGATTATCGCAACTATCATTCGCGTGCAAGGTCGCCCGACGGGCTGCCTTCTTCTAAGGGTCTCCAAATCGCATCTGAACGCCTTGACCCTGGACCTGGTGCTGCGCAATCTGTTGCTGATGGTGGCCAGCTTGGCGGTGGTGATGTTGGTGATTCACGTCTTCTTCCTGAAACGCGTGCGCGGGCCCGTGAAAGAGATGATCGGCGTCATGGAGTCCGCGGAAGGGGGGCAGCTGGACGTTCGCGCGCGCGCCGCCGGGGACGACGAGATCGGCCAGCTCGCGAAGCACCTCAATCAGATGCTGGTCCGCATCGAGAACTTCAACACGGAACTGGGCCGCAAAGTGGAAGAGGCGACGGGAGAGCTGGCGCGCCGGAACGAAGAACTTGCCCAGATCAACCAGGAACTCTTCGAGACGCAAAAGACTCTGGCGCGCTCGGAGCGCCTGGCGGTGGCGGGGCAACTGGCGGCCAGCCTGGCACATGAAATCGGGACGCCGCTAAACTCGATTTCCGGACACGTGCAGCTGCTGGCGCGCCGCGCCGCGGGCGATGAAGCGATGGCGCGACGGCTGGCGATTATCGAGAACCAGATCGAGCAGATCGTGCGCACGGTCAAGCAGTTGCTCTCCTCGACGCACATCCCTGAGCTCAGAATTGAGCCCGTGGACCTCCGCCGGGTGGTGAAGGACTGCGTGGCGCTTTCGTCCCCAGCCTTGCAGCACCGGAAAATCCGCGTCCGGCTGGACCTGGCCGCGGACGTTCCGCCCATTGGCGCAGACGCCGGTTATCTCCAACAGGTGTTCATTAATCTGATCAACAACAGCCTGGATGCCATGCCAGAGGGCGGCGAGTTGAGGCTACGCGTGGCGGTTCCCGCAGACGGACAGTTCGTGCAGGCGGATTACGAGGACACCGGCCACGGCATGACCCCGGAGACTCTGGCGCACATCTTCGAACCCATGTTCACGACCAAGCGTATGGGGACGGGGACCGGGCTGGGCCTCGCGATCTGCGACCAGATTATTCGCCTGCACGGGGGAACGATCAGCGTCGAAAGCGAACTTGGCCAGGGGACGCGCTTTCGGATTCTTCTTCCCCTCGAAGGGCGTGCCAGGTTGGAGCCCCCAGTCCCTGCCGGCAGCGCCGTCGGAGCCGGGTAAGAAGGGAAGCCAGAGAACATGCAGACCGAGACGCAACCGCCCGCCCAAACCACATCTCGCGCGAACATTCTGGTTGTAGACGATGATGCGGCGACGCGGGAACTGCTCACCGAGGTTCTGGGCGAGCAAGGCTACCACGTCGTCACTTCCTCAAGCGGCGAGGAGGCCCTCGAGGTCGGGAAGCAGGAAGGCTTTGACATCATCATCAGCGACATGAAGCTGGGGCCCAGCCTGACCGGCCTCGATGTGCTCAAAGCCTACAAGTCCATCCAGCCGGAGTCGGAGGTCATCCTCATCACCGCCTTCGGCAGCATGGAGACCGCCATCGAAGCGCTGAAAGGCGGCGCCTTCGACTACCTTTCCAAGCCCTTCAAGATTGAGGAATTGCTGGTTCAGGTGACGCGCGCGCTCGAAAACCGCAAGCTGTTGCGGGAGAATCGCAGCTTGAAGCAACAGCTCGGCAGCCAGGGGCAACTCTCCAGCTTGGTGGGGCGGGCCCCGTCGATGCTGGAGATTTACAAGAAGATTGCCGTGGTTTCCGACTCGCGTTCGACGGTGCTCATCTGTGGTGAGAGCGGCACGGGCAAGGAATTGGTGGCCCGAGCCATCCATCACAACGGCCCGCGCGCCGGACAGAGGTTTCTGGCGGTGAACTGCGGGGCGCTGCCTGAAACGCTCCTGGAGACCGAGCTCTTCGGCCACGTGCGCGGCTCGTTCACCGGAGCAATCGACAACAAGCGAGGCATCTTCGAAGAGGCCGATGGCGGGACGGTGTTTCTGGACGAGGTCGCGGAGATGAGTCCCGCCCTGCAAGTGAAGCTTCTGCGCACGCTGGAAGAGCAGGAGGTGCGGCGCGTGGGTAGCAATCGCGCCGTGCCCGTGGACGTCCGCATCATTGCCGCCACCAACCAGAATCTTGCGGATCTCGTCGAGAGGGGAAAGTTCCGGGAGGACCTCTACTTCCGCCTGCGGGTCATTGAAATCGATCTGCCTCCGCTGCGCGTTCGCAGCGACGATATCCCCCTGCTCGTCGAGCACTTCCTGAAACAGTTCGAGCAAGAAAGGGGAATGGCGTTCACGATTGCTCCCCAAGCCCTGTCTATCCTGCTCACTTATTCCTGGCCAGGCAACGTCCGCGAACTCGAAAACGCGCTGGAAGCGGCGGTAGCGCTGAACCGGTCGGGCACGATTACGCCCAGTGATTTGCCCCCCAAAGTGCGCGTTACTTTTCAAAAGGAAGAGCGATTGGAGGACTTTTACAGCGGTCTGCCCACGGTCGATGAGCTGCGTGTGAAGTACATCAGACATGTTTTGAAAGCGGTGGGCGGCAACAAATTGAAAGCGGCCGCGATCCTGGGGATGGACCGCAAAACTCTCTACCGGGCGCTGGTGTGGAAGAAATAGCGCTCCTGACTTGAACCCGCCCGGCCGAGTCACCTCCTGCAAGGCCCAGGACCTTCTCTCAAATTTCCTCGCGTCCCTGCGAAGGCGTGATTCAGCCGCGATTGGCCAGAACGCCGCGTGAGGGTCCGCGCAGAATCGGAGCAGCCAAGCGCCGTGAAGATCTACGAGTCCAAAGGTAGCGTTCGCAATTGCGGAGGCCATCCGCGAGCACGGTTACGAAGTGGCGACGACGGAGGCCGGCGAGGAAGCGCTCGTCGCACTGAAGCAGGGCATTTTCGACGCCGTAATCACCGGTGCGCAGTATGAATCGGACACGAGCGGCGTGCCGGTGCTGCATGCCATCCGAGCCATTCAGCCCGACGCGGAGGTCATTATTCTCGCCGCCGAGCCCTCCGTCGCCTCAGCCGCGGAAGTCCTGGCGGCGGTGGGGCGTACCAATACCTTGCGCCACCATTCCAGGTGGAGGAACTGCTCGTTCACCTGGGGAAGGCTCTCGCCCATCGCAACCTGTTGCTGGAGGTTCAACTCCTCAGGCGGCAAGGTGCGGAGCAGGGGGGCCCACCGTGCCTCTTGGGCGAGAGTCCGGCCATGCGGGAAGTCCGCGAGCGAATGGTTGTGGCGGCAAGCGTGCGTTCTCCCGTCCTGATCCGAGGCGAAGCGGGTACGGGGAAGGACCTTGTTGCCCGATCGATTCACGCTCTCGGGCCGCGGCAGGACCGGCCCTTTGCCATCGTCGATTGCCGCCTGCCGGAAGCCCATCTGGAAGCTGAGCTATTTGGTTACACGGGCGGAAAGTCGGACGGCAGCCCGCCGAGCCGTCGTGGGATGATCGAGGAAGCGAGCGGCGGGACGGTCTTTCTCGATGAGGTTACCGAACTGCCTCAGGGGCTCCAGGCGAAGCTGCTTCGCACCCTCCAGACGCACCGCCTGCGGCGCGTCGGCGGCGGGGAATCCGTGCCGGTCGACGTTCGCGTGATCTCCTCGGACCGTGGGGCCTTGGCCGCGCGCCAGCGGCAGGGGAATTTTCGCGAAGACCTCCTTGATTGCCTCAGCGCGATCGAGATCGACCTGCCGCCGCTGCGCGACCGCTCCGCCGATATTCCCGCGCTCGCTGCGCATCTCTTGGAGGGGCTGGGTAAGGAGTCCGGCAAGAACTGGCGGCTTTCGCCTCAGGCACTGTCGATGCTGACCGCCTGCGCCTGGCCCGGGAACGTTCGCGAACTCGCAAGCGCCCTGAAGTACGCGGCCATGCGGAGCCCGGAGGAGGAAATCGGCCCCGCGGCATTCCCGCCGGACGTGCGCGCCGATTTTCTCCCCGAGACGGTGTTCGCGGATCTGAGCACGGGGCTACCCAGTTTGGACGAGTTGGGCCGGCGCTACTCGACCCACGTGCTGAAGCTCACCGGGGGAAACAAGACGGCGGCTGCGGCAATTCTGGGCGTTGCACGCACCAGGCTCTATAAGCTGCAAAAGCCGGCCACGCAGCCGCGCCCGACAAAAACCCGTGACGCCTAGCGGCAAATTGGTTATGCTGGAGAAGAAGCTGGGTCAGGGCGGAACTGAATCGAAAGGTAAGATTTCCAGACGGTCGCGAGCGCTGCCCGCAGGGGACGTCTTCGCTCCAACTGGCAGCCTGGCGCGGTGAAGCATGAAATACCCTTACATAGCACGATCTTTCCTCAAGCATCTGGCCTCGGGCTTCCGCCTGCCTTACATGGTCATGTTCGAGACCACGCTGATGTGCAATATGTTCTGCGAATACTGCATCTTCGGCGAGGAAGGGAAGTTTAATGACCTGCAGACGCGGGCCGTGAGGGACCGGGTCTTCTGCCGCATCGACGAGTTCTGCGAAATGGGCATCTTCGCGCTCAGCTTCTCGGGCGGGGAGCCGCTGCTGAATCCCAACACTTCCGATTACATCGCCTACGCGGCGGACAGAGGCCTGTGGACTTCCATGCCCACCAATGGCCTCCTGATCCGCAAATACGCCGACGGCGTGGCCCGGCTCGACATGCTCGAGGTTTCGATCGATTCGCTCAACCCCGCGCGCTTCGCCAAGCGGCGTGGAATCGACGGCCTGGCGCGAATCCTCGACAATCTCGAATTCGTGCTCACCAAGCGCCGGCCGTTTACGACCCAGATCAATGCTGCTGTGAACCTCGAGAACCTGGAGGACCTGCCGGAGCTGGCGAAGTTCTGCCACGCGCGCCATTTGGTGCTCCACCCCGAGGCGGTGCACAACGTGATGCGGCAGGGCGAACTCCTGCCCGATTCCGAGTTGCACGGCAGGGAGATTGATGTCGTGGAGCGATCTCTGCGCGAGCTGCGCGCCCTTTACCCCAAGAACGTCCGCTTCTACACGCACTATTATGATTTCTACCGTCAGGGCGGATTTGGTCCGAAATTCCCCTGTCGCCACCCTTCCAAACTCATCTCCATGAAGCCGGATGGCGCCATCCACCTGCCGTGCGCCTTCGTGACCCTGCATCAATCCCAGGCCCCGCTGCGGGAGATTTTCTCTTCTGAGACAGCCCAGAAGATCATTGCCCAGGAAGCCACCCTCTGGGATTTCTGCAAAGGCTGCAAAATTGGCTGCCCGTACGAAGTGAGCGCGTTTACGAACAGTCCGATGCTGGCCTTCGAGTCGGGGCTGGACTTTCTTCGGATCAAGTGACCCTGATTCCCGTCGCGGCCAGCGCGGGGCAGAATTCCACACATACAAGGTGTTTGTCCGATTTGGGTCATTCCCACTGTGGCATTTTGCCACACTCAGGCGACTGACTCGGGCACTTAGATTCCCTATTCTTAGAATCTTATCAGTGAGTTACATGGAGTTTCGCAGGTCTGGACCAACGTGTGCCTGACTGATTTGTCGTGGAACTTCATCTACCCAGACTCACGCCAAAGGTTTTGATTGTCGACGACGACCCGGAGAGCCGCAATCTCCTGAGTGAGTTTCTGGCGGCAAACGGCTACGCCGTTGGGACGGTGGGTGATGGGGCGGCAGCTCGGGCCGAGTTGGGCCGGGTTGAGGACTATCAGGTCATCGTCGCCGACTTGCGGATGCCCAACGAAACTGGCCTCGATCTGCTGCGGAAGTTGTACCTTCAGAAGTTCAAGTGCGCGATTATCCTGATGTCTTCCTTTATCTCCCAAGAAGAGAAGAAGGAGGCGCAGGCGCTCGGCGTGTACGCGTTGCTCGAAAAGCCCTTTCGCTTGACGGATTTGCTGCATAAAGTCGAGGAAGTGGCCCCCAGGAAGCCAATCACAATTTCACCCGAGGAGCAGGCCGTTTCTCCGGCAGGTTCCAATACCTGAGGTGGGGAGTGGAAATGAACATCGAGGAAAAAGTCATCGAGATCATCATTCGCGAACAGCACTTGGCGCCGGGTGTAGTTAAGCCCGATTCCAGCTTCGCGGAGCTGGGTATTGATTCTTTGGACGGGGTCAATATCCTGTTCGCTCTCGAACAGGAGTTCAAAATCGATATCCCGGATTCCATTGCCCAGAACATGCGGAGCGTCAATCAGGTCGTCGATGCGCTAACGCGCGTCATCGAAGGCCGGGACATCTCCGACTTGGTGGCCATTGCCAAGGGCGAGGGAGCCGCGTCGGCCAGTTAGCCCTGCTCAAACACATGCAAGGTCCGAGAAGAGTCGCTATTACAGGCTTGGGAGTCTTTGCCTCTTCCGGCAGAGACACCGCCACATTTTTTAGCAATCTGCTGAGCGCCCGGTCCGCGGTGCGGCGAATCAGCCAGTGGGATCCCTCCGCTCTGAGTGTGCAGATTGCCGCGGAAATTCCCGATTACAACCCCACGGACTATTTCCCGCTCAAGCGCCTCGACCTGCTCGACCGATTCGCGCAGTTCGGCCTGCTGGCGGCACGCGAAGCCGTCTCCTCCAGCGGCCTGGAGGTCGCCGAGGAGGAGAAGCCAAGGTTTGGTGTGGTGATGGGCACGGGCATGGGCGGTGCGAACACCTTCGACAACGGGTACTACAGCCTTTATGTGAAAGGCGAGACGAGGCTGCACCCTTTCACCATACCCAAGATCATGCACAATGCGGCGACGTCCCAGTTATGCATGGAGTACGGAGCCCAGGGTCCCTCGCTGGCCGTTTGCACGGCGTGCTCCTCGGCGGGGCACGCGATTGGCGAAGCCTTCCACATGATCCGCTACGGCATGGCCGACGTCATGCTGGCCGGGGGCAGCGACGCCCCCATCACCTTTGGGATGCTCCGCTCCTGGGAGTCGGTGCGTGTTCTCTCGACCGGCAACGGAGACGCGAGCCGTGCCTGCCGCCCTTTTTCCGCCGACCGCGAGGGCATGGTGCTGGGCGAAGGGGGGGCGGTCCTGGTTCTGGAAGAATTTGAGCGGGCGCGGCGCCGTGGGGCGAAGATTTTCGCCGAACTGGCGGGATACGGCATCACCTCGGACGCCGGGCACATCACCCAGCCTTCGGTGACAGGTCCGGCGCGGGCCATCCGCATGGCGCTCGATGAGGCAGGTGTGAATCCCGAGGAAGTCGATTACGTCAATGCCCACGGCACGGGCACGCGGCTGAACGATGCGGTGGAAACGCAGGTCATCAAGGCGGCGTTCAAAGACCACGCGCGGCGCTTGGCGATCAGCTCCACGAAATCGATGCACGGCCACGTCATGGGGGCCACGGGCGCAGTCGAAATGGTGGCCACCGTCCTGGCGATGGACCAGGGAGTGATTCCCCCCACCGCCAACTACACGAGCCCTGACCCCGAATGCGACCTGGATTACGTTCCCAACCAGGCACGCGAGAAGAAGGTGCGCGTGGCGATCTCCAATTCCTTCGCCTTCGGGGGCTTGAACGCCGTTCTTCTGGTTCGCCGGCTGGACTGATCCCGTGGCCCGGGGCGAAGGACCGGGTTTCCGAGTTTCGCATGACGCCACATAAGAACATCGCGATTCTGACGCTGAGTGTGGGCTCGGGACACGTGCGCGCTGCCGAGGTGAGTCGGGAAGCGCTGCTGGACGGTGGGGGCAACGTCGATGTAACGATGCTCGACGCGATGGAACTCGGCCGGCCGTGGTTTCGCCGGCTCTACGTGGACTCTTATTGGTGGATGCTGCGTCGTGCGCCGGGGCTGTGGCGGCGGCTCTTCGAGCGGCGGCAGCGGAAGACGCATCGTTCCACGGCGCCTAATTGGGTTTTCCGGCGCGGCTGCGCGGAGGTCTTGCGCCGGTTGAAGCGTTCGGCGCCTCACGTGGTGATTGCCACGGAGATCGGGGCGGCGGAAATCGTGGCGCTGGCCCGTCGCGAGGGCTGGTTCAATTGTCCCGTTCTCGCAGTGCTGACCGATTTGCATGCCGAGCGTCCCTGGGTGCAGCGTGAGATTGATGTTTACGCGGTGGCGAGCGAGGAGGCGCGCGCGCAACTGGTGGGCTGGGGCGTCTCTCCCCATCGCGTCGTGCTCTGCGGAATCCCGGTCGATCCCGCTTTCAGTCTGCCCTTTGATGAAGGCGACTTGATGCAGGCGCTGGGGCTGGACCGGCACCGGCCGGTGGTGCTGGTGATGGGCGGCGGAATGGGTCCGGTACCGCTCGACCAGGTTGTCTTGAGCCTCGAACACTGCGGATTGCCGCTTCAGGTGGTGGCGGTATGTGGGCACGATCGCCGCCAGCAGGGACTCCTGGAGGCATTGCGCGGCAAGATTGCGCTCGACTTGCGCGTGTACGGCTGGACCGACAACATCCCGGAATTGATGGCCGCTGCCGATCTGCTCGTGACCAAGCCCGGCGGCGTTACGACGGCCGAGGCCCTGACCGCTGGCCTGCCCATGATCCTGACCCATCCCATTCCAGGCCCCGAGGAGCGGCACGCACATTGGCTCGAACAGGCGGGCGTGGCCGCCTGCGCCCAGACGCTCGCCCAGATTCCGCAGCTGGTCCACGCCCTGCTCGGTCAGCGCGGGAGGTTGGAAGCGATGGCGCGGCGGGCGCGGGAGATCGGCCGCCCCGACGCCGCACATGCCGTGGCGCAGGTGGCGCGGGCGCTGCTCGATTCCGGAACCCTTATCGACTTTCTCGCGCCGCCGCCCCTGCGCTCAGGTGATTCCGCTTACTTGATGTGACCCGCGCCGGGTAGAAAGTGACGTCCCTTTGATGCTGGGGAGTCTGCGAAAACTCGTGGAGCGCGTCGTCGTGGGCGATTCCATCCCCGCGCTGGTGCGGTGGGGGAAGCACGTTCCGCGCTCGGTGATTCAGGAAATTCAAAGGGACGGGTTCCGTGAGCTGATCCGCTACGCGGCACAACACCAGAAGTTCTTCGCCCGCAAATTGCGCGAGCACGGGATCGACCCGGCGAGCGTCCGGGAACCCGCGGACCTGGACGGGGTCTTCACCACGCCGGAAGACCTTTTGCGGCACCCGGCTGAGGAATTCCTCTGCCGCGAGCCGGAAGTGGTGTTTGAAACCACCGGAACCTCCGGTGGGCCCAAGCGCGTTTACTTCAGTTACGACGAATTGGATTTCGCCGCGCGCTACGAGGCGGCCGCCTTCTATGAAAGTGGCGTGCGCCCCGGCGACCGAGTCCTGTGCACCTTCGACGCGGGATATTGGATTTCCAGTTGGGTGACGTTCCTCGCCTGCAAGCAGCTCAGCGTGTTCTGCTCTGCCGTGGGCAAGCCCCACCCTCGCGAGGCATACGCGCGTCTCGGGCGGTACCGGTACAACGTCATCGTCGCCGACCCCACCTGGCTCGTGAGCTTGAGTGAGATTGCCGAAAAGGAAGGAACGTTTCCCATCAAGGTCATCTTCGCCGCCGGAGACCGCATGACGGACGTCTATCGCCGCTACGTCGAGGGCGTCTGGAAGGCGCCGGTGGTGCTGGGTTACGGCTCAACGGAGATGGGCGGCGGCCTCGGCATGGAGTGTCCGCAGCGCGAGGGCATTCACATCGACGAGTTCAACTGCCTGGTGGAGATCCTGGACCCGGACAGTGAGGGGTACGGCGAAGTCGTCGTAACGACTCTCTCCCGCCGCACCATGCCGTTGATTCGCTACCGCGTGCGCGACGTGACGCGCTTCATCGCCGAGCCCTGCTCGTGCGGCGTCACCCTCCGCCGTCTCGACCGGATTCGAGGGCGGCGCGACGAGATGGTGGTGATGGGCGCCGGCAACATGTATCCCGAGATTTTCGAGAACGTCCTGCACGACGTGGTGGGTCTCAGCGAGAACTGGCAGGTAGGAGTCCGGCAGGAGGGGACGCACGATATTCTGGAGTTTCGGCTGGAACTGAGCAACGGCACGAGCCCGCCGCAGGTGGAGACGTCGGTCTGCGAGCACCTCAGCGCGCGCTACCCGGATATCTGGGCCAATCACGAGTGCGGGATGTATCGCCTGGCGTTCCGGTTCCTTCAGCCCGGAACGCTCGGCACGACGCGCAAGCCGCGGCGCTTGGTGGACGAACGCAGCGCGTGACTTGTGGTAGCGCCGAGCCTCGGCCCGGCGCCCTCCCAAGGCGCCGCAATTGAACATGAAGAACTCAACGACCAAATCGGAGAAACGCGAACGCCGGGAGAAACCGATCATCTTCTGCGACTTCGACGGCACCATCACACAACTTGACGTCACGGATCAGATCCTGAATCAATACGCTCATCCCGCCTGGCGCGAGGTGGAGCAGGAATGGGCGTGCGGATCGATCGGCTCGCAGGAATGCCTGGAGCGTCAGATGGCGCTCGTGGATGCCTCGGCGGAGGAATTGAACGCGCTCATCGACGCCGTTCCCGTCGATCCCGGGTTTCCGCGCTTCCTGCGCTGGCTGGCGGATTCCGGCTTTCACTTCTACGTCGTGAGTGACGGCTTTGATTACGTGATCCGGAGGGTGCTGAAGCGCGCGGGCGTGAACGGCCAGCTCTGCAACGGGGACGCGTTGTTTGCCAATGCCCTGAGCGTGGAGGGGCGGCGGAGCGTTGCGTCTTTCCCCAACCGGTCGTCGGAGTGCAAGCACGGCTGCGCCACGTGCAAGCCGGTGATCATGCGGCGCCTCAGCCGCGAGCACGGTCCGGTGGTTTACGTGGGTGACGGGCTCTCCGACCGGCACGCCGTGGCGGAGGCGGACCTGGTGCTCGCCAAGCATCAATTGCTCGCCTATTGCCGCGAACAGGGCATCGCTTGTACGCCTTTTGACACCTTTGACGACGTGGTCGACGCGACCGAGCAGTTCCTGAATTCCAGCCGGGCGGGAAGCGGCGGCGCGAAGAGCCGCGGCCCGCGCGCGCGGCGAGGCCCCCGAGCGCCGGCGGACTAGAGCGCAGAAGGTCTATTTCGGAGGCGAAAACGACTTTGGCGATTTCCGACGCAACAACCCGCACCGCGGAGCTCCTGGCACTCGAAAAACAATACTGCTCCTTCGGCGACACCGTTCACTACCTCGACCCGCCGAAAGTATTTGTGAATTGCGAGGGCAGCTTTCTCTACGACGAGCAGGGCACTTCTTACCTCGACCTGCAGATGTGGTACTCCGCGGCGAGCTTTGGTTACAAGAACGCGCGACTGAACGAAGCCCTGAAGCGCCAGATCGATCGCCTGCCTCAGCTTGCCTGCCAGTACCTGCACGCCGAGAAAGTGGAAGTCGCGGCGCGTATCGCCCAGTACTGCGAGCGGCGGTTCGGCGTGAAGGGACGCGTTCACTTCAACGTGGGCGGGTCGCAGGCCATCGAGGATTCGCTCAAGATCGTCCGCAATTACACGGGCAAAAACCTGATGTTCGCCTTCATGGGCGGCTACCACGGGCGAACGCTGGGCGCCAGCGCCATCACCTCCAGCTATCGCTATCGGCGCCGCTACGGCCACTTCGGCGACCGCGCCCATTTCGTTTTCTATCCCTACTGCTTCCGCTGCATGTACGGCCTGAAGCGCGAGAGCTGCGAGCTGTACTGCGAGAAGCAGTTCGAGAAGATGTTTGAGACCGAGTACTACTCCGTGTGGGATGCCAAGGCGCAGACCTGCGAGTTTGCGGCGTTCTACATCGAGGCGGTGCAGGGCACGGGCGGTTATGTCATTCCACCCAAGGAATACTTCCAGCGCTTGCGGGAATTCTGCACCCAGCACAAGATTCTGATCGTCGCGGACGAAATTCAGATGGGCCTCTACCGCGCCGGCAAATTCTGGGCGGTCGAAAACCTCGGCATCACGCCCGACATCATCGTTTTCGGCAAGGCCCTCACCAACGGACTCAATCCGCTCTCCGGCATCTGGGCGCGCGAGGAATTGATCACCCCCGAGATCTTCCCGCCCGGCTCGACCCATTCCACGTTTTCCTCAAACACCCTGGGCACGGCGGTGGCGCTCGAAACCCTCAAGATGCTCGAAGAGGAAGATTACGAGCGGCTGGTCAACGACAAGGGCGCCTACATGCTCGCCGGCCTACGCGAGCTTCAGCGCCGCCATCCCGGCGTCATTGGGCAGGTGGATGGCTTGGGCTTGGCGCTCCGCATCGAAGTGTGTAAGGAAGACGGGACGACGCCGGATCGCGAACTGACCGACCGGATCTTCGCCGAGGGTTTGAAAGGGAATCTGGAAGTCGGAGGCCGCAAGTACGGGCTGGTGCTCGACGTGGGCGGCTATTACAAAAACGTCTTCACCCTGGCGCCTTCCTTCACCATCACTCGCCAGGAAATGGATTTGGCGCTCGAACTTCTCGACCAGCTCTTTCGCCGCTGCCGCGCCAGTCTATGACCGGCGTCCATGGCATACAACAGTTTCGCCGCTCATAAAGCTGAGCTACAGCAACCCTCACGCCGGTGATTCCGCTCGCGCCAGATACTCCGCCACATAACTCTGAAAGGACGACTCCAGCACCGCGGTCTTCTCTCCCGGGCAGGGGTAATTCCATTTCGGGTTGATGAAGCCGACTCCGGCGACTTCGCGGGTGGTCGAGCTGATGAAAACCTCCTGAGCCGTCGAGAGGTCGTCGGTGGTCAGTTCTGCCTCGCGAATCTCCAGGCCGGCCTGCGGCGCAATCTCAAAAATCACTTCGCGGGTAATTCCCCCCAGGCATCCGGAAGAGAGCGGCGGGGTGAGCAGGGTCCGCCCGCGCACGAGGAAAATATTGGCGGAGGTGCACTCGGCGATCTGGCCGCGCTCGTTGATGAGCACGGCGTCGTCGAAGCCCCCTTCGTGGGCGCGTTCGAGGACAGCGGCGTGGGGCACCCAGGAGAGCATCTTGGCGCCGGCGTATTGCCCCCCTGAGAAGATTCCGCCTGGCTGAATCGCCAGTTTGTGCGCTGCGGGCCAGGCTTTGAGCTCCCGCGTGAAAACGAGGAGATCCGTGGGGGGGAGGTTGTCGGCTTGCGCCCACATTCCACCTTGATTCTTCACGAATGAAACGCGCGCCATGCCCTCTAGTCGCTGGCTGGCGGCCGCGAGATCCATAATTGCGTTGCGCACCTTCTCGCACTGGAAGGGCATCTCGATTTCGAGTCGCTCCGCGTCGCGCGTCATGCGGGCCCAATGCCGTTCAAAGGCAAACGGAACGCCACGGTAAATGCGCAGTGTGGTAAACACACCCCATCCCGTGAGCAAGCCGACCTGCCCGGGCGAGAGGTGAACTTCACTCAACGGAACAATGCGGTCGTTGTGAATGATGAGTGGATCCATAATTCCTGTTCTTCCCTTGGGCACTACAGCGCGCGCCATTCGGTGCGCGCCACTTTCTCTGTGATCGATTGCAGGCGCGACCAGTCGGCGTCGGCGGTCACCATATCGCTCACGCCCAGGATCAGGCGGCTCTGGCCCCGGTTGCGCGCCAGCACGTCGTCAACAAACCGGTCGCATTCTTCGGCGCTGGAACTGCTGGGGCAAAGCAGCAGAGACGGAATCCCGCCCCAAATGGCAATCCGGCCGCGGAAGGCCTCGCGCATTTCTTCCAGCCGGCAACTCGTCATGGGGTAGGGGCAGACCGAGTCCGCCACATCGAAGCCCGCCTCGAGATAGAGATTCAGAAGCTTGCGATTTTCGCCGTCGGTGTGGGTCATCAGGTATTTCCCCTGGCGATGGAGGACTCGCGCGTAATCGCGCAAGGCGGGGAGGATGTGCTGGGCGAAAAACTTCGGATAGGTGATGGCTTCGTCGTAGTTGGCGCCCAGCATCACCGCCTCCGCCGGAGCGGCGGCTGAGATTTCCTTGATGCGCTCGTAATAAGGCTCCATCTTCTCGGCCAGGCGGGCGAGCTCCTGAGGATAGTCGTACGTCGCGTAGAAAAACTGATCGACGGGCATGAACTCCTTCATGATGTGATGCATGGGCGAAGCGGCCGGGCTGGCGTAACTGATGACGAGTCCGCGCTCGCCGACGCGGTCGCGATGCGCGATGTATCCCTCATAGCGCGGTTCGACCTTCAAGTGCGAGAAGATGTAGCCCACCACGGCGAAATCGCGCGGCTGGCGGATGGGATAACCGGTGACGTAGGAGATCGAGCCGCCTGACTGGAGCATCTCTTCGGTGAAGGCTGCGGTGGTCTGAATCGAACCCACCGGCGTGTGATATTCCACGACGCTTTCGCGCCCCCGTTTCAGCACCCGCCGCTCCACACCCTCCAGCGTCACGCGGTAGGGAATCACGGGCATCTGGTAGATCCCCAGCGCGCGATCCTGCATTTCCGTTCCGGTAGGACAATCGGTGAAGTCGGGGACGACGGCGTAGGTCCCCACGCCGAGTCGATCGGCGAGCTCAAGCAGAGAAAAGTCCTTGAAGTCCGCGGGCATGGAGTGTTGATACTGGTGCGCTCGGTACCAGAAATCCAGCCGCGGCACCCAGGGCAAGCGGTCGGGTACGTCGCCCCGAATTGCCGCCAGGATTCGTTCACGGTGAGTCATGGTCGAGGTCTGTCAACTCCGCATTGCCCGCGCATTCTGACGCGGAGCGTGGGCGGTGGAGTGCGCCTTGCCGGTGGGCGCAACACCCAACGCTGCGAGCAGCGGTTGCGCTTTGAGCAACATCTCCTGATACTCGGCTTGCGCCCCGGAATCATACACGATTCCGCCGCCCGCGTTGAAGGAAGCGATGTCGCCGCGAAAGCTGAGCGTGCGGATGGCGACGCTGAAATCCATCTCGAAATCCCGCCCGCCCGGCGCGCCACGAATGATGCCGATGGCGCCCATGGAGACGCCGCGCGGGGCGGTTTCGAGCTCCGCCAGAATTTCCATGGCGCGAATCTTGGGTGCGCCGGTGATCGAGCCGCAGGGGAAGAGCGCCCGCAGGATTTCAAGGAGGCCGGCGCCCGGCCGCAGTTCGCCCTCCACGTGGGACACGAGATGAAAAAGGTGAGGCAGCGTTTCGACCTCCCACAGGCGGGCGTGGATCGATTCGTAATCGCAGATGCGGCCGAGGTCGTTGCGCAGCAGGTCAACGATCATGACGTTTTCGGCGCGGTCCTTGCGGCTGGCGCGCAGGCGCGCGACAAGCTCCTCGTCTTGGGTGGGGTCGCCACTCCGCGCCAGCGTCCCTTTGATGGGGCTTGCCAGGATGCAGCCGTCGCGAACCTGAAAGAAGCGTTCGGGCGAGTTGCTGACGATGGCGAGTATGGGGGTCTGGAGGAAAGCGCTCCGGCGCGCCCGTGCACCGGCAACCCGGCCATAGATCGCTTGCGGCGAGGCGCCGCGCAGCCGCGCGGAGAATTGCTGTGTCAGGTTCGCCTGGTAAATGTCGCCCGCGGCGATGTATTGCCGGATTATCTCCACGCCGGCAATGAACCTCTTTTCGTCGAAAGGATTCTGGACTTCCGTCTCAGCGGACGCTTGAGGCGAAGGGAGAGCGAGATCGCGACTCTCTACTTGCTCAATCGTCGGGTAGTAGGAGAAGGAGAAGTCAGGCAGGCCAGGCGCGGGCGCGAGCGGCAGGCGTTCAAAGGCGCGGGCGAGCTCGTAAGCGAAGAAGCCCACAGCGCCGCCGGCAGGGAATTGCCGGGTGTGGCGCTCGAGCCAAGAGGGAAGTTCGGGCAGCAGGTCGGGACCGCCCTCGAGCACGCTCGCCGGATACGCCGCCACAAGGGCCTGATGGCCCGCGAGGCCGAGCCATCGGCCTTCCAGCACCGCGGGCCGCGCCTCTGCGGGCAGCAGGAGCGCCTGTTTCGCATCCTCCATCGTGCCAATATATCACTGACGGGTTGGCTACACGGCGATGCAAACTGTCGCAGAAAGCACCGTGTGCCTGCTGGAGAGGTGTACGCTACCACGCTACGCGGACGGTGAGCGATTTGCGCAGGCGGATGCGCATGGGCGTGTCGGGGGGGACATGAACATCGTTGCCTTTGGGGAAGAGGAGCGAGTAGCCGACCACGGCGCCGCCCCCCAGGGGCAGGGTTACACCGACGACTGCGGCGCTGGCCAGCGGTACTTCGATGGCTCCCAGCACCCCGAGGCCTGCCATTCCCCCGGCGAGGTGCTTCCAGGAAAGGGTACGAGTCCCTTTCAGGATTCCTTCCGAATCAAGCCGGGTGCGGGCGCGGGCCGGTGCGTCGAGGGCGGCGAGTAGCGCCGAGAGCGGTTGGTTCTGCCCATCCGGGAGAGTGACGTGCTCGAAGCGCAGCGTCATCTCCGCCGGGCGGCGCATACGTCCGGCAGGGCGAATGCGGGTGATGCACCCGTCGATCAGTGTGCCCGCGGGCAGCGCGATCTGGCCATCAACGTAAATGGGGTTGAGAACCTCGGCCGTGACCGGGTCGCCGACGTGGCTGACCCGGGAATGAATCCCGGAGAGCAGTTGGATAGCAGCCTCGGTCTCGGCGGGGACGGTCAGAGTTCGCGCGGGATGCTGTGGCGCCCGGGCGAGCGAGAGGGTGCGGTCGGCCGTGGCGGAGCGAACCTCCGGCGGCGCGGCGGCAAGCGCCGGGAACGTGCTGGAGAGAAGGATAAATGCGACTAGAACCGGTCTAAGCATGGTCTCGCCTCCTCCGGTAGGTGGAGCCTTGCGGCTCGCTTATCTTTGAGGGCCCCGTCAACAAACTCGCTGGCTCGGCGCGCCAGCCCTCTCACGCCGGATACAATGGGGTAATTTTCTCCCCGCGCCGGAGGAAAATCAAGCTGTAATGACGGGTTGCCCTCGCGCCCTCGCAGGGGCGCAACTGGGTCGTCCCTCCATGGGCGTATCCCAGTGTGGGCAAAAAAGAAAAAGGCCCAGTCCGCCGGTGGGCGGATTGGGCCAGGAACAAGCAGAAGCTGAAGCGTTACACGACCTTGGTAACGTTGTCGGCCTGAGGCCCTTTCTGGCCTTGGACGATGTCGAACTCCACCGTGTCGCCTTCCTGCAGGGTCTTGAAGCCCTCACCTTGAATGGCCGAGTAATGGACGAACACGTCAGCCCCGCCATCCTGGCCGATGAAGCCATAACCCTTGGCATTGTTGAACCATTTCACTTTTCCCTGAAGTCGTGCCACTTGCGTTCCTCCTTGAGCTACTTTAGGGATTGCCGAGCGCGAGCAGGCCAGAAAAGCAAAAAGCCGAGAATCCTCCCGGACTCTCGGCGCTCTTCCTGAATTTCACTTTCCGTCCCGTGCACCCAGCTTACTCCCGCCCAGATAATTAGCTGAGTGGGCAGGGCTTGTCAAGAAAATTGTGAACGGGCCTCAGGGACGCCAGACATCCGTCAAATCGACCCACGTTTCGACATGAGCAGCCAGGAAAGGCCGACCAGCGTCTTCCCATCCTCGATGCGGTGGCGGCGGAGCATCATGCGCACTTCGGCGAGGGTGAAGATTCCGACCTCGATCCGCTCATCCGCCTCCGGCTGTGCCTTGTCCGGAAGGAGTCCCGAGGCCTCGACGAGGTGCATGCGTTCGTTGATGATTCCAGGGCTGGGGAAAAAGCTGAAAAGCCGGCGGACGCGCCGGGCGCGGTAGCCGCCCTCCTCCAGCAATTCGCGGCGAGCTGCCCGCAGGACGGATTCTCCCGGCTCCAGGCCGCCCGCCACGAGTTCCCACAGATGCTTCGCCGCGGCGTAGCGGAACTGTCGCACCAGCAGCACGCGCCCGCCAGGGAGCAGTGGAAGGACTACCACCGAGCCCGGATGGCATACGACTTCGCGCGTCGCCTCAATTCCGCCCGGTTCGATGACGCGGTCCACCCGCAGTTTGACGACCCGTCCGTCGTAAATGATGCGGCTTTTGAGGATGCGCACAAGAAACCTCGCGTTGCGGCCGACGTCCGCAAGAGGAGGCGTGGAGAGGCTGGGCCTTACCCCGGTGTCCGACGGGTGTCGAGTCACGGGCGCCCTGGGCCCGTACTACCCGGCGAATTCGAATTTCTCGATTAGCGCTTTCGCGTCCTTGTCCGCCTCGGTCGTTTTCAGCGAGTCGCGGTAGTGGCCGACTTTTTCTTTCAGCTTGGCGTAGCCGTCGCGCTTGGCCGCATAAGCGCCCGCCTGCTCCTTGGGTGTAGAAGAGTCCTGCGCCGCCTTGTCGAGGCAGGCAACGGCTCCATCGAGAACGCTCACGCATAGGGTCAGCTTGGTCAGACAGGACTTGCGATGATAGGTCCGCCCGAAATCCGCCAGGTTTTCCTTCTTCACCGTCCCGACCAGATCCTGCAGGCCTTTCTCGTAGTCCGTCACCATGGCTTCCTCGTCCTGGCACGCGGGCGGCGCGGCTTGCTTCTGGCCGGCCACGCCGATCGACGCGATTCCCAACAAGAGGAGGTACGCGATTCCCGTCCTCATGGCATCACCTCACAGAATGGTTTGTGCGGATTGGAGTTCCTGTCCAAGATATCTGATCCCCCTGCCCGGGAGGTTGGTGGGGGCAAGCCTATCACACGCGGAATCGTTTTGGGCATTTTCTATTGTCCTGCGGGAACAGGGCCGGGGCCTGCGCCCTCGGAGTCTCCCCGGGGCCTTCCTCGACCAAATTCCGCAAGCCGGGCTGACCCAGAGGCGAGAGGGGGCAGTTAGCGTCATGTTATTATGCGATATATAATATAATGCAAGTTATTAGTTCGACAAATCACTTGACAGGTTTTCACATTCCTCGTGATGATGCTGCAGGTGTTGTGCCAGTCGAGTGGCCTGCCTTTGCTTCTTGCCTCTCGGCACCTCTTTGTAGCAAGCGATCTCCGCCGGTAGTGCCCTGTAGGGGACTCGAGGGTCATTCCCGACGCGACATGCGATCCGTAGAAAAATCGATCGAACGGTGTCCAAGGCCTTGACCGAAAGAGACCCTGGCGCAGAATCCCTTCCCCCTTCGCAGCCGATATTAGGTCCACGAGGATAGCAGCACCTCTACGGGGGGAAGGGGGCTCGTGAAAGGCGGCCGCGACTGCGCCAAGCGTCCGTCCCCGGATACCGCGGTGCGTGCGGGATGCCTCCTCGATACTACTAATCCAATACGCCATGCGCGACTAGACACACTTGAGGTATTTGAAGTCCCTCGCGTCTACCAGTTCCGGTACCCCAGCACGTTG
>JBEKUI010000030.1:0-24769 GCA_049515175.1 Terriglobia bacterium | reverse complement strand
ATTCTACGCTCGATTGGCAAAGTCGAGCTAGCGTCAAAATAGAAGGAAATGTGAGGTGTCGATCACAGACTCTTCTTTGTGGGTTCCCGATACTCGGGAAGGTCAACGAGGCTGAAAGTTGTCTGCGGCCTTTCGGGTTCTGGCTCTTTGACGAGCTTCCTTTTCACGAACCGATACAACTCGACGACCAAGTAAGTAGCCGACGAGATGCAGGTGACGCACACCCAAACGGTGATGATAGTTGGGATCATGTTTCCTCCGGTCGATCAAGCTAGCACTAGGTCGTCCAATCCCCACAGGTGGTCGGTGATCCCCGCCGCCATTGCCGGCGTGACCCTCAACGTCTGGTGAATTCTCACGAAGTTGTAATGGGCGAAGTGTAGCGCAACTTGGGCTTTGAGGTTAGCCAGTTTCTTGCTGAAGGCATTCGTCAGCCGCGTGAACCTTCGCGCCTGCATTCGGATTGTAAGGTTCTGGCGCTCGATGTAGGACGTTGAAATGTAGCGTAGTTGGGGCTTTCCGGTGATAGGTGTCGGCATGGCAGCTATAACCCTGGGAGGCCCGTACCACTCCGGCGCTCCTTCTTCCCGCTCCTCAGTGCCGTACACCTTGACCAACATAGCGTAGTCCACGTCTGCGCCAAAGTTGTCTTCGACAGCATTCAGGTAAGGGCGGAAGCCGTCTGTGGTGAGTTGGACGCGGTAGGCCAACCGGTCTTTGAGGTCGGAGATCAGATAGAACGCGGTCGCTGCATCCCGCTTGCCGATGAGGTGGGAGATCACCAGCTTCGTGTCAGCGTCCATGCCGATGAATACGTACTGGTCGCCTCGTTCGGGCGGATCGTCGTCAGTGATGCGGGCCTGCTTCTTAAAGATGTACGTCCAGATTTCGTCCACTTGGACACGACGAGCGGGCACGCGCCGGATTGTTCTGTCCAACAGGGCAGCACAGCGTTCGCCGATCCGCAGTAGAGTCCGCATGACGGTCTTATGCTCTACTCCGACCATTCGAGCGGTCGCCCTGATCGAGCAACCCTCTATCAGCCCACTGGCAATTTGGACTTGCTTCTCGATGGGCAGGATGTTCATTTCGGCTTGCCTTTCCCGCGAGGCGAGCCGATAATGCGACTGATGGTCGGCATCGCGGCTAACCCCGCGTGCTGATTTCGGCCCCGCTCTGAGTTCGCGCTCAGGCGGGGCTTTATTGTGTCTCCCTGCTTATAGCAGAGCCGCTCACGTATGTCAAGGAAAATCCTCTTGACTTCTGGAGCCGGTCACGTATAATGAGGGCATGGCCAAGAAACTCCCACCGGAATTCCGGCAATACCTTTCCAAACTCGGTCGCAAGGGTGGTCTGAAAGGCGGTCCCGCCAGGGCAGCGGCTATGACGCCTGAGCAGCGGAGTGAGTCGGCGCGCAGGGCGGTCACGGCGAGGTGGGATCGGCAAACTAAGGAACGATCCGGTAAGCGTGCGGGCGATAGCGGTTAAGGTCGTCCCGGTAATGTTGTAGCTTCTCCACGATCCCTTTTAGATCCCCATCAAACAATTCCTTGTCCATCTCTCCCGTTTGGCTAGGTAACAACATTTGAAGCGAGAGTTCATTGAACTCGGTAAAATAGCGTTCCGCCAAGTCGATGTACCCATCTTCGAGTCTTGTCAAAATCTCATGACTGACCAGGGTAAATACCCTCGTATCCCCTCCACAGTTGTCCGCGTCATAAGTTTTAGCGTGTTTGACCATGAAAATCGCAGCAAGTTCGGCCTCGAAGGTCGGCATCTCTTCTCTCCACAGCGACTTGTAAGGTTCGGCAACGATTCCACCGGTACCTTCGGGTTCGATGTCATCTACTTTCGCGGTTGAATTTTCGGTTGTGTGCAAGAGGATAAAGCCATCAGGCTTGTGGAATATGCCTACGAGTAGCCCATAGTTTGGGAGTGCTGCGGACTGACGGTTTGCAATGACGTACTGCTCGTAGAAGTTCTTGTTGGTTGTTTCGATAATCGCGCTGATCCCCGAAAGGGAAACGTGCTTATGGGGTAAGGCGTCCTCGATTTTTTGTGAGGCTGCACGAATAAACCCGACCGGCCCCGCTCCAGCCACGACGACTCTCAACCAAGGACGAACTTGGAGGGGGTATATTTTCTCCCCGTACTGGACGTTTCCGTTCGTTCTGTACTTAGTGTCGGAAGCCAATACAATCCCGTCCTCAGAGAGCAAGCCAATGGCGATAGTCACAGGAGGTTTCCTAGGTAGTGTTTCTGGCCTGCGAGGATAGGTCCGGGGATGGATAAAGTCAACGGGGGATAGCGGAAGCAAGGTGCGGCCAACCATTTGTTCCTCCAAGGTTTTCAAATGACACCACTACCCGTCTATCCTGCCCCGCCTGGGGCACGGCGTCGCCGAACATGAGACAAACCCGCACCAAATGCGGGTATATTCGGAGTTTAGCATGCCTGCGGCCGACCGTAGAGAGTAAGTAGCCGCGGCGGCGTTTTTCTACCGTGGGCTTTTGTCTTGGGTAACGCAGGGGCCGTCGCGCGAGGCGGGAGCCCTGCCCTCAACCTGCACATCTCACCACAAAGACACAACGGCACGAAGCTAAGGAGCGCCGCTGGGTGAAGCCCAAACCCTCGAAGCTTCTCTTAGTGCCTTGGTGCCTTTGTGGTGCAAAAGGGATGAATGCGCTATTACTGATAGAACTCGCTGCGGTGGCCGACTCTGATCACGACGACCTCCTGGAGGCTGTCGTCGATTTCATAGCCAATCCGCCAGTCACCGACGCGGATTCGCCAAACACCTTCTGCGCTTTTGACCTTGAGGCATCCGGGAGGGCGGGGTTCAGAAGCCAAGGCCAGGATGGCCGTTACGACGCGGTTTTTCACGGGTCGGTCGAGCCGCTTCAGTTCGCCCTCGGCCCGCGAGGTGATCTTAACGCTATACATCAATCTCGCCGGCGGAGCGCAATCCCTCGACAACCTCGGCAAAGGGACGGCGCGGCTCGTTCTTGCTCTCGCGGGCGACCCGGCCGAGGTGAAGGTCTTCCAGCATCTCCTCGTATTCTTCGATGGGGAGAATCACGGCGGTCTTGCGGCCCTCGGCGTCTATGATGAATTGCACGTCCGGGGAGATCATTTGTTCACTCATGCGGTGATTCTATCACGCGCCCCCCAACCGCAGTGCCCAAATCGACCTCTTCAACGTGGCTACCCCAAAGTTGCTCCGGTCAGGCCGGGGTGAGTTCCCACTGGCGGGCGCGGGCGGCGAGGGAATCGGCATGGGCGGGCCAATTGTGAAGGGTTGCCGGGTCAAAGTCCGCGCCGTTGGACCAAACAAGGGTATGAACTTCGGGATCGATTCGCACCTGATCGAAGAGCGCGAGGTCGCGCAGCGGCCCGAAGAGTTCCCCGGCGAGAACCGGGCGAAAATCGATCACCTGTTCAGTGTCGTCATCGAAACACACACGCAGGGTGTAAGCCTTTGCGATTTCAAACGACCGGACGCGATAGATGGGATGCACCATAGCACCCATGTTCTAACGGTTTTATTTGGCGCGCCCGCATCAGCCTACCAGCGGCGATAATGGCGCCCGCCAAAACCGTAGTAGCCGAAGAAGAGCGGAGGCGGGTAGTAGTAGGCCCAGGGGTAGTACCCGTAGGGGTAGAGGGTCGGATGGCGTTCGGGCGGAACAGTGAAGCGCTCTGCGCGCCGGTGCAGATTTCTTCCGCCGTCATAGTCTTCCTGGTTGACGGGCCGAAATGCCGGGCCGCTGCGCTGCGTGGTGAAGGTGACCGGAAACTCCAACTGGAAGGTCAGGAGAGTCTCGGGGGGAATTACGGTGGGCCGACCGCGCGTCAGCAGCACCCCGGCTAGACCTGCGCCTGCGCCGGCCGCCGCACCGATGCCAGCGCCCTCACCTCCGTGCGCGGCGGCCCCGATAATCGCGCCGACTCCCGTCGTTGTTCCGATGGCTTGAGCGTCACGCCCCTGAGATGTGCCGCCAGAGGTCTGCATCAATTGCGTGCGGATAGGCAGTTGCTGGCCGTCCACCAAGACCAATTGGCCTAACTCAATTCCCAGTTGCGACACTCCCTTGACGCGCCCCGCCTTCTGAGCGGTAACCACGCGCCCGAGCACGGTCTGACCGTGCCGCGCGACAACCCAACCGTCAACGACCAGCGGTTGCTGCAACTCGGCGCTGAAGCTGTCGCCAGGCCGGCTTTGGTCGCTGGAAACGTATTGCGACGTCCGGATCGAAATCACTGTCCCCGCCGCCAGGGTCAGGGTTGCCGGCAATTGATAGGACGCAGGCGGCGCGGCTTGAGCGGGAGGGTCAACCGCGGGAGCAGGCCCGTCTACCTGTGGCTGAGCGGGTTCCGGCGCGTTCTGCGAGTCTTGTGCTGCCCAGACCGGTAACGCTATAAGACCCATGATTAAAGCGACGGCAGCGACGGACCGTCGATACAAAACCTCGCCCATCTTTCTGTCTGTGCAATTGCTGCCCATATGCGCTCCCCGACGTAATTGGATAACCTTCACCACCCTCCTTACGGGCAACTTTGCAACCAATGCGCCAGAACTCTGCCAGCGATTATTGCCTGTGTTTTCTTAAGGTTACTGCATTCGTCGCCTGATGTTTGTGAACGGCAGGACCTCTTCCTGCTCTATTTCGGCCAACACTGGCCGAAATCGGCCACTCTAGTCTCTCCTAACTCGAACCTGGCATTTGCGGGACTCACGCCTCTCGGATAGAATCCCGCCGACACAACCGTCGGGTCCCTCAGAGCGAGGCACGATTCTCGCCTTGGGTCCGGGTTTCTCGAGTCACGCCATGGAGTAAACACAATGATAAGAATCTTACTCAGGTTGAAGACGCTAGGGCTTGCCGCGTTCGTGTCGGTGGCCGCATTCGGGTTTCTGACGATTCCCACTCCGGTGACGGCACAGACGCTCTCGCTTGCCACTACCTCGGGCGCGGTCGCGACGGCCAAGCCCGCGGAGGTCGGACTCTCGTCGGAGCGGCTCGAGCGCATCACCAGCGCCATCCAGAGAAGCATCGACGCCGGGCGCATCGCCGGCGGCGTAGCACTCGTGGCGCGGCACGGCAAAGTCGTCTACTTGAAAGCTGTGGGCATGGCCGACCGCGACGCGAAAAAGCCCATGCGTACGGACAACATCTTCCGCATCTGTTCCATGACCAAGCCCATTACCAGCGTCGCCGTGATGATGCTTTACGAAGAAGGTCGCTTCACACTCAATCAGCCAGTCTCGGATTTCATCCCGGAATTCAAGAAAATGAAGGTCCTGGACCCTCCTTACCCCCAGGACAAGACTTCGCCGCCGGGCGCGCTGGTGGACGCCAAGCGGCCCATTACCATCCGCCACCTGCTCACCCACACCTCCGGCCTCACCTACCAATGGAGTCCTCGCTTGGGCAAGTCCTATCGCGACGCCGATATCGGCAGTGGCATCCTTCAGCATGAGGGGACCATCGGCGATGCGGTCAAGAGACTGGCCGCGCAGCCGCTGCTCTTTCAGCCTGGCGACGTCTGGGAATACAGCCTGTCAGACGACGTACTCGGCTACCTGGTGGAAGTGGTCTCCGGCATGCCGCTCGACAAATTCTTACAGGAAAGGATTTTCGGGCCGTTGGGGATGAAAGACACCTGTTTCTTTTTGCCGGATGAGAAAGTCCCGCGTCTCGCCACCGCGTACACCTACTATCCCGAAAAGGGATTGCAGCCCATTCACGACAAAGAGAGCGTCAAAGAAGGTGAATTCAGCTTCTCCGCCGATTATCCCTATCGCGGGCAGCGCACCTACTTCTCCGGCGGCGGAGGCCTCTCCTCCACGGCGGAAGACTACTACCGCTTTTGCCAGATGATGCTCAACGGCGGGCAGCTCAATGGCACGCGCCTGTTGAGCCGCAAGTCTGTGGAACTTGTCAGCCAGAACCAAGTGCAGGGGAAACTCGACGAGATGGGATACGGTCTGGGATTCGGCGTGACGAGCGAGCCTCGGTTTCTTACAGAACTGGGCTCAGTGGGTTCCTACTATTGGGGAGGATTTTATTACACTGCCTTCGTGATCGACCCCAAGGAAAACCTGATCGCTATTTTCATGGGTCAACTCCATCCCACCGGAGACCTGAACCTCGACGACAAAGTCATCCGGTTGGCCTATCAGGCCATTAACGACTGAAGGGGTAGCTTCGGCTTTGAGGCCCTGCGGAAATGGTTCTAGCATTCGGAGCGAGCCATGCACTCCTTGGGATGACCCAAGCGGCCGCGGGCCCCCCGTCGAACGGAACGACTACGCCTCGACCGCGAATGTGCCTTTCCGCGATTCCCACTTGCCGCGGGTGAAGTCCGGGCACTCGACCGGCGCGCTCCCATTAGCAACGGACTTCTCCGAGAGCGGAATGATCATGCTCATGACCACCGAATCGTAGACGTCGATGGGCGTCTGCGTCTTGTGTCGCACGGCTTCCAGGAACAGGTGGAGTTCGATGTAGTCGGTGCCGCCGTGCCCGGCCTTGCGGGCTGTCTCCCCGAAAGTCTTCCACCAGGTGTGCTCGTGTTTTATCTGGTAAGGGTCAAAAGATTCCCAGACCTGGTATTTCGGACTTCTGCCGGCGAGATAAACGGAATTCTTCTGTTCGCTGCCGATCTCCTCCGCGTACAACCCTTCCGTGTATATCCCTTCCGTACCCTGAATCATCCAGCGATCATCATAGGGGCGCGGTAGCTGCATGTCGTAGTTAATTACAATGGTGTTCCCTTTTTGCGTTTTGACCAGAGTGGATACGATATCCCCTTGTGCGTACCTTAATTTGGCGTTGGGATGGTCCGGCCCAAACTTCTTCGTGAAGTAGTGGTTGATGCCGAGCGACCGGTTGGCAACCGACGTGAGATAGGCGAAACGGTCGCCGCAACTGATGTCCATCCAACTGAGCACCGGCCCGAGCGCGTGGGTCGGATACAGGGCGCAATTCCGCTTGACGAGGTATTTGCCGCCCCAGCGCATATTGCCTTCGGGATCGAAGAACCAGTGGTCGATGCAATTGTGGGAGTGAGCGCAGTGACAGTGGACGATCTCGCCCAGCATTCCCTGCCGGACCATGTTCAGCACTGCCAGGTTGTCGCGGCGGAAGCTCCAGTTCTCGAGCATCATGCACGGCACGCCGGTCTCCTCGTGGGTGTTGACGAGGGCCCAGCATTCCTCCACCGTGATGGCGGCGGGCACTTCCACCGCCACGTACTTGCCGGAGCGCATGCCGCAGACGGCCATCGGCGTGTGGCATTCCCAATTGGTGGCAATGAGCACCGCGTCCAGATCGTCGCGATACATCAGGCGCTGGTAATCTTCGTCGTGGCGCGAGTAGCCTTCCGGCCTCTTCTGCCCCGCCTTCTCCACCATTCCCTGCGCGCGCGCGAGGTGTTCGGAGTTGATGTCGCAAATCGCCGGAATCTCCACCCCGTTCATCGACAGCAGGACGGAGAGCAAACTTGTGCCGCGTCCGCCCACCCCCACGATGCCAAGCCGAACAGGCTTCGCGGAATCAGGCGTGGCAGCCCCCGCAGCTAGACGAAAGACGGGCAAGCTGAGTCCCGCGCCCATGCCGGTTTTTAAGAAATCCCGTCGGTGAAGCTTGTTTTCCATGACAACCTCCTTGCGAGGATTAGAACTAGTATTGCCCTTCTTTTCGTACCGTCTCCATCAGCGCACGGATGTTCTCCTCCGGGGTCGAAGGAGGAATCGCGCAGCCCGCATTCAGGATGAAGCGTGCCCCGGGTTTCCACGCCGCGATCAGGTCCCGCGTCTTGGCACGCACTTCTCCGGCCGTCCCCCGGGCGATCACCCCGCTCGGGTCGATGTTTCCGAAGAGCACATGATTCGCGCCCACGGTGGCCTTCGCCGCCCGCGCATCGGTTTTGTAGTCCAGCTCAAAACCGCAGTAATTGTATTGCTGAAGCGAACCGAAAATCCTGGTTGTGTCGCCGCAGATGTGAATGGCGGCAAAAACGTTTTCGGCCGCCAGTGCATTCACCAGCTTCTCTTCCCAGGGACGGGCAAATTGGTCAAACATTCGCGGAGAAACGACTGCGGGTCCGGCCAAGCTGTCGCCGCACGACGTGAAATGCGCCCCGGCCCTGATCAGCGCCCGATGAGTCGCCAGGTGACTTTGGTAGCAAACCTCGAGAAGCTGCTGAATGGCCGGGTTTTCGGGGTCGGTGGCGAGGTCCATAAGAAATGGCTCAATACCGCGAACCAGGCACGCCAGAGAAAAAGGAGCCTGGTCCGCGTTGCCGCGAATGGCAATTTCTTTTCCCACTTGCTGGGCGACAAGTCGCACACTCTCGAGAAGCGCCGGAATCCGGCCGCCCGTCTCGGGATTCACAACTTTCAGGCGGCTGACTTCCTCGAGGCTTTGAATCGCCGGAGCGACGATGCGGCCGGGCTCATTCTCCGCGCATTCCGACTTAGCCCCCAGGGCCTCCGCCAGCATCGTGGTGTCGAGGTCGATGAGGATGCAGTCATACTCGTACTTCTCGACCGCCTTCAGGTGTGCTCGCGCGATCGCGCACGGGTCCGTCCGGCAGACGGACATGGGGACATCCGCCTCCTTGGCCGCCAGCATGAAGTTGTGGAGACAGACCGGAACCCGGTCAGGAATCTTCCCCGCCAGAACAGCCCGAACGCGTTCGAGTGAGTTCACGAGCTACCCGCTTCCCGAGAGACCGAATCGACGCCGGAGAACGCGTGCCAGGACGCGCGCCTCGGTTTTATCACCCCGCGGCCTTCTTGCCATGGCTGTTGCCGGCAAGGGCGCCCTTTCATATACTGCGCCTCCGCGCGCGGAACAAGGGTATTCTATGCCCGCCGGCGGGCACTCGCCGCGAGGTCGCCTCATGAAACAAATTGCCGTCTGGCTTGCGGGATTCCTTCTGCTCACTAATTTCTCCCATGCTGGAGACCTGCGTCTGGGCCGGGCGTCGGTTCCCATCACCCCACCCGCGGGAATGCCCATGGGCGGATACTTCGAGTTGCGCCTTGCCACTGGCACGCACGACGACCTCTATGCGAAGGCGTTGGTGCTGGAAAAGGACGGGGTAAAAGCGGCCCTCGTGGCGTGCGACCTTGAGAGCCTTCCCCGTCTGGCTGACCAAGCTGCCCGCGACCTGATTCAAAAGACCACCGGCCTGCGCGGCGAGAATGTGATGATCAGCGCCACTCACGCCCACACCGGTCCGGAGATGAGTGCCTTCTTCCTCGATTGGGCGGAAGGCCCGACGGCAGAAATCGCGCGCAAGTATCACGAATCCCTGCCCGCGAAGATTGCGGAGGCCGTCAGGCTGGCGGAGGTAAATCTCGCCCCGGCACGCGCTTGGGCGGCCACCGGGCATGAGGATTCCTTGAGCTTCAATCGCCGCTTCCTGATGAAGGACGGCACGGTGCGTTTCAATCCCGGCAAACGGAATCCCGAGGCCGTCCGAGCCCTGGGCCCGATCGATCCCGCCGTTCCTGTCGTCTATTTCGATTCGCCGGACGGCCAGCCACTGGCCACTTACATCAACTTCGCTCTCCATCTCGACACCGTGGGGGGAACCGGATTCTCTGCGGACTATCCCTATACGCTCGCGAAACTGCTGGCCGCCACCAAAGGCTCGGATATGCTCACGATGTTCACGATCGGAACGGCGGGCAATATCAACCACCTCGATGTGAACAGCCTGGCACGCCAACAAGGCCATGATGAAGCGGCGCGCATCGGCACGGTTCTGGCGGGAGAGGTTCTCAGAACTCTGGGGAGAGTGAAAGCCGTTTCTACAGGCCCCCTCCAGGTGCGCAGGGAAATCGTGAAACTGCCCCTCTACGAATTGAAGCCTGGGGAGCTCGAGGCAGGGCGAGAGGTCTTCGATCGCGTACGGCGGAACGGGCCCGGCGCGGCGGAGTTTCTGGAAACCGTCCACGCCTACAAGGTGTTGAACATCGCGGCCTACCAGGGGAAGCCGATCGGGGCCGAGGTGCAAGTCATCTCCCTGGGCGACAAGATCGCATGGGTGGCGCTGCCCGGCGAGATCTTTGTTGAATTGGGGTTGGCGCTCAAGAACGCCTCGCCGTTTCCGCAGACGATGGTGGTCGAACTGGCCCACGACGTCATTGACTACGTCCCCGACCGCAAAGCCTATGCCGAAGGGGGCTACGAAGTGGTGAATTCGCGATGCCAGCCGGGTGGCGGCGAATTGCTGGTGGAGGCCGCGACGCGCCTCCTCATTGATGCTTATGCGAAGGTCTATCCAAAGCAGCCGACACTGCAGTGAATCCGAAACACAGGAGGCACTTCCATGATTGATCGAGCAATGAGGAAGCTGGGCCGGCGGGATTTCCTGGGCGCGGCCGCCGGGGCCGGCATCATGTTCATCAAGCCGGAGCGGGTTCGGGGCACTGCCGCCAATTCCGCCATTCGTCTGGGGCTGCTGGGCTGCGGCGGACGAGGAACGCACGTCGCCACTTCGTTCGTGCACAACACTCCTGCCCGCATTGTGGCTTTGGGCGATCTATTCGCTGATCAGCTCGCCGCGAGAGAAAAGTATTTCAACCAGCTGGGAGAATCGCTGGGCCACGCGAAGATCGACCCCGCGCTGCTATTCAGGGGGCCCAAGGCCTACGAACAGATCGCCGCATGCAAAGATCTCGATGCGATCATCATCGCCACGCCCGACTACTTCCACGCCGAACACCTGGACGCCGTGGTCGCGGCGGGCAAGCACGTCTATTGCGAGAAGCCGGCGGGTGTCGACGTCCATTCCTGCCAGCGCGTCGCCGAGATCGGCGAGAAAGCGCGCGGGCGGTTGAGTTTGGAAATCGGCTTCCAGCTCCGCAGCGCGCCACCGCTGGTGGAAATGGTGCGCCTTATTCAAGCTGGCGCGCTCGGCAAGATCTCCGTCGGCGAAGCCTATTACTTCACCAAAGCCCTCAACCTGCCGGACTGGCCGAATGCCTCGCCGGTCGAGCGCCGCCTCCGCCAGTGGTATTGGGACCGGACCCTCTCCGGCGACTTCATTGTGGACCAGAACATCCACGTCTTCGATATCTGCAACTGGGTGCTCCAAGCGCACCCGCTCAAGGCCACAGGCACGGGCGGGCGCCAGGGCCGGACCGACAGTGGCGACTGCTGGGGGCACTTCGCCGTGACCTTCTTTTACCCCGACGATGTGCATGTAAATTTCACCTCCACGCAGTTCGGCGGGGGCTATTCCGACGTTTGCGAGCGCTTCTTCGGCACGCGCGGCGCCTCGGAATCCCATTACACGGGCGGAGTGCGCATCTACGGCGAGGAGCCGTGGGACGCCGACCCGCAGGCCCCTGTGCCGACTCGCTCCACTCCGGTCGGAAGGACTTCGACGTTCGACGCCCTGAAGGACGCGGACGCCGAGAAAGACAAGGCCTTCATCGAAAGCATCATCAGCGGAAAGTTCCACAACCAGGCGGCCGCTGGTGCAGAGGCTGCTCTGACTGCTATCCTGGCGCGGACCGCGGCTTATACCGGCCGCGAAGTGACGTGGGAGGAATTGCTGCGCTCCGGTCAGACCTACGACGCCGGCATCGACTTGAGCCAGTTTGCCTAGGATCCGCGAGCCAGCAGTTTGGGCCGCGGAATGGATCGCCCATGTGGATTCGCTTCTGCATTTACGGTTTGCTCGGTTGGTGCTGGGAAGTCGCGTGGACGGCGGCCAGGGATAAGATTTCGGGTAAGCAGAAGGACTGGCGGCTCCTGGGCCACAGCTACCTCTGGATGTTTCCCATCTACGGATTGCTCGCGCCCCTCGGCGAGCCGATTCACGACACGCTGCGTCCGCACTTCTGGCTGTGGCGCGGTCTTGTGTACCTCGCCGGAATCTGGGCCGTCGAATACGTCGCCGGCTGGGTGCTGCGCGAGCTAACCGGAAAATGTCCTTGGGACTACTCGCATCTGCGCTGGAATATTCAAGGCATCATCACGCTCGAATATGCTCCGGTGTGGTTTGTCTTCGGGTTGTGCTTCGAGCGCATCCACGACGCGCTGATCGAACTCACGCCTGCCTTCCAAAAGCTTATTTAGTATCGGAGATCATCTGCCGCTGGCCGATCTACCAGCCCATTGTTTCATCTTGGGATGAGGGGGATTACAATGCTCCTCCTTGCCCACTTTGACCGAAGAGAGGAATCTGATGAACCGACGACTTGCACTGCTGTTTGGCGTGGCGATCCTAGCTCTTCAGGGGTCGGCGTGGAACTCGATTGCCGCCGGGGAGAAGACGCGACTGGCCATCATGGGCCTCGATCACGATCACGTCTGGGGAATTCTCGAAACCCTCGCCAAGGAACCCAACGCCCAACTGGTTGGCATCTATGACACGCATGATGAGCTGGTCAAAAAAGCCATGCAGAAAGTTCCCCACAACATCATCTTCTACAACGACTATGTGAAGATGCTGGACATGGCGAAGCCCGACGCGGTCATCGTCACAACCGCCAACAATCAGCACCTTGCGATCCTGCGTGAGTGCGCCAAACGGAAGGTTCACTTCTTCACCGAAAAGCCCATGGCCTCCACCGGCGCGGACGCGCGCGAGATGGAGCGCCTGGCGCGTGAGGCGGGCATCACGCTGATGGTGAATTACTGGAACGCCTGGGCCGCGCCCACTCAGGATGCCTACGCGCGCATCAAGGCCGGCGAACTCGGGCCCGTCCAGAAGATGATTGTCCAGTTCGGCCACGAAGGGCCGAAGGAGATCGGCGTCTCCAAGTATTTCGGCGACTGGCTGTATGACCCCATCAAGAATGGCGCCGGCGCCCTGATGGACTTTGGCTGCTACGGCGCCGACTGGGCGCTGTGGCTGAAGGGCCGGCCCGCGCGCGTCTTTGCAACCTCCTCCAAGCTCAAGACCGACCAGCACAATGCGGTGGAGGACGACGCGACGATTATTCTCGAGTATCCCGACGCTACCGCCATCCTGATGCCCTCCTGGGATTGGCCCTACGGCAAAGGACAGGCGGAAATCTTCGGCCCCAAGGGCAGTTTTCTCGTGATGGGCGACGGCTTGCTGTTCCAGCCCGCCCACAAAGACGCCGAAGCGAAAAGCCCGCAGGGCAAGCCGGTTGAAACCCAGCCCCTCCCGCCAGAGAAACGCAACGGCCTCGCGCACTTTCTCTATTGCATTCGCAACGACAAGCCTATCGAGGGGAATGTTTCGGCCGCCATCAACGTGGGTGTGAACGAAATCATTGACGCAGCAAAGGAATCCATCCGCACCGGCCGCGCGGTGGAGTTGAAGTAGAGACGACCTGCCGGGTGGTCTCAGCAAGATTCACTCAGACAAGTTCGGGCAGGAAATCGAATCGCGCGCGAATTTGGGGAAACGCTCGATGGACAAGGAGGTGTTCGTTTTGGCAGGTATGACTCTTCCCTCGTGGTGTCGACGAGCGGCTCATCCCGAATGGAAATTCATCCTGCCTTTCAGGGAGCGCACGAGACTTTTTCGCCGTGCTTATCGAGCTCAGCAAAGGGATCACTCTGAGGTTTGCGGTCTCTTGACAGCTGACAAGCAAAGCCGCCTCCATTTGGTTTTCTTTGTAAACCAAAGCACGCGGCCCGGGCAATTCGAATTGGACAAACGTGAATTGCGCTCGATAATGACGGCTGCACACGATCGAAAGGAGGACGTCTTAGGCAGGTTTCATTCACATCCGATATCAGCCGCGATCCCAGGCCGCGGTGACATGCGCGGATCATTGTTGAATGGGCGCGAGTTGGTCTACGACGTTTGCGGGCGTGAGGCAAGGCTGTGGAAGATTCTCAAGAGAAAGTCGAGAAAGGTTGCAGTGGAAGTACCCCTAATTCTGGAGACCCACAGCGGAACCATGCGCAAGCAGAGCTTGCTTGAGGGTTCGTAGTCTGTAAGAACCTGGCGCCGCCTCGCCCCTACCCCCCACATTCGGGGCTGGCCACGATCAGGCCGGAACGCCTCTGTCTATTCTCACGAGAAATCCAATGCCTGCCACAATCGTTCCGAAGAGCATCCCGGCGAGAATCGTGAAGGCGACCCAGAGAACCAACTGGGGAACGAAGCCGAGCCACAGATATTTGGCGATGAGACCGAGCGTAGGGGCGTCGGGCGGCACGGCATCGTAATGCGTGCCCCAGTTTCCGCGCATGGCGAAGAACATGATGATGGCTACCGGAATCCGTGCCGCGTAACCGTAGGCAAGCAGCACCTTAAAAAGCTCCGGCCAGCCTCGCAGGGTTAAAAGAGCCGACACCGCGAAGAACACCCAGGCATAGATCAACCTCACAAAGAAAGACTGCCGGACGTTCATCGCGTCTCCAGCGTAGAGTGAGGCAATGAGGATTGCCGCGCCCAGAACCGCATAACCGATGGCCCGCAAATAGGATTTCGGCGGACTGCCCGCCTTGCACAGCCGGAGGGCAAAGTAAATCCCAAAGACCGGCGCGAGCCAGATGATGGCAACAAGCGAGCCACCCATCGTGCGATTGAAGAAGGTCTCCGGCCAGCGCTGGAGCTCGCCCGCCAGTCGGAGGACGGTAATGCCCAGCGTGATCAAGCTCGGGACCAAGACCAACTTCCCGATTCTCGCGCCGGAGCTGGGAACTGAATCAACCATGAAAACCTCCCTCGCGCCTTGGAGCGGGTGCCCTTGGAACTCACCGGATCTCCTGACCTTTCTGGCGTCGCCCCTGGATGCCCACGGATTCTAGCCCCATTCCCTCCAGCGTACCAGAACCCTCAAGCATTGATATCAACGACGTCCCCCACCGCCGCTCCAATTTGTCTTTGGGTTGTCGAGCATCTGCGTGATACACTCCCATCGGGATCCGGGCAAGCTCCTATTTGACCCTTAAATCAACGCGGCGGGAAGCAATCCGCGAAGATGGTGAGTGGGCGCTTCCATGGCTCAAACACCCTTTAAGCGGCGACACGCCGCGGACCGGAACGATCGATCCGCGATCGGGCGGAAAGGGGCCCCCTTATGAAAGTCCTGCTTATCTATCCCGAGTTTCCTGACACCTTCTGGAGTTTCAAACATGCCCTCCGCTTTCTGGGGAAACGCTCCGCCTATCCGCCGCTGGGGTTGCTGACTGTAGCGGCGATGTTGCCGGCAACCTGGGAGAAACGGCTGGTGGACTTGAACGTCCGGCCGCTGGAGGACTCGGAAATTGCCTGGGCCGACGTGGTCTTCCTCAGCGGGATGATGGTGCAAGGACCTTCGATGAAGGAGCAAATCGCGCGCGCCAAACGGCTGGGCAAGCGGACCGTCGTGGGCGGACCCATCGTCAGTTCGGGGGATCCCACCATCGCCGAGGCGGACCATCTCGTCTCGGGCGAGGCCGAAGAGATTATGCCGGAACTGGTGGCCGACCTGGAGCGCGGGGAGGCTCGGCCCCAATACAAGAAGGATGTGCTTCCCGATCTGAAGCAGGTGCCGCTGCCGCTTCTCCAACTGGCGGACCTGCGGCGTTACAGTTCCATGGCCATCCAGTTCTCACGCGGCTGCCCCTTCACCTGTGAGTTCTGCGACATTATTGAAATCTACGGCCGCCGGCCCCGCACCAAAGCTCCCGAGCAAATTCTGGCCGAACTGGACCAACTCTATGGCCTGGGCTGGCGCGGGCGGGTATTCCTGGTGGATGACAACTTCATCGGCAACAAGAAGTGCGTGAAGGCCCTCATGCCGAGGCTGGTCGCATGGATGCACGAACACCGATTCCCCTTCTCCTTCCTCACCGAAGCTTCCCTCAATCTGGCCGAGGACCCCGAATTGTTGCGCGAGATGAGGGAAGCCAACTTCACCAGCGTTTTCCTGGGAATCGAAACTCCCGTGGCGGAGAGCCTGAAGGAGACCACCAAATTCCAGAACTTGCGCAAGGATTTGCTCGAGAGCGTGCGACTCATTCAGTCCTATGGCATCGAGGTGATGGCGGGTTTCATTGTGGGTTTCGACAACGATCCGCCGGACGTCTTCGACCGCCAGATTCAGTTCATCCGCGAGGCGGCCATCCCACTTTCCATGGTGGGTTTGCTCAACGCGCTTCCCAACACCCAGTTATGGCGCCGCTTGACGGCCGAGGGGCGTTTGCTGAAACAGAGCATCGGCAACAGCACCCTGGTCGAATTGAACTTTATTCCCAAAATGGATGCCGAGGAACTTCTGGCGGGCTACCGGCGGATTGTACAGACCATCTACAACCCGGGTGAGTACTTCCAGCGCGCTTCAGCGTTTCTCTCGCAATTGGGCGCGGCAGCGCGCACGCCTCTGGTCTTCTCGGATTTCCTGGCCGTCTTCCGCTCCCTCTGGCGTCAGGGTCTGCGCAGCAACTACCGCAAGGAGTATTGGAAGTTCATCCTGCAGGCTGTCCACCGCCACCGGCGGCGCTGGGACATGGTCTTCACGCTGGCCATCATGGGACACCATTTCTTCCAACTCGTCCAGACCGACGAGAACGGTTAGCGGCGGATGGCTGGCCCGCCACGGAGCCATCGGCGATCGCCAAAACGGGGTCCGCGAATCGACTGCAATAGATTCTGCCGGCTGAGGAAGCGGGAGGCCGAGAGAGACGTCTAACCCTTCTTCAATTCCGCCAGCACGAGGCGGCCGCACTCCTTGAGGGTTTCAAAAACTCCGACACCCTGGTAGGCCACGGCCTCGAAGGCAGGCTCGCCCTTCCTCAACAGAGCCTTTTTCAACTCTTCGATGGGAAGGGCGCTGGGCAGGTCACGCTTGTTAAGCTGGAGGATATACGGCACCTTCGCAAAGTCGTAGCTGTGGTCCTTCAAGTTCTCCTGAAGATTGTCGAGCGCCTCGTAGTTGGCATCCATGCGCTCTTCCTGTGAGTCGGCCACGAAGATGACTCCATCGACACCGCGCAGGATGAGCTTGCGGCTGGCATCATAGAAAACCTGCCCGGGGACGGTATAGAGGTGAAACCGAGTCTTGAAGCCACGTACGGTGCCCAGGTCGAGAGGAAGGAAATCGAAAAACAGGGTGCGCTCGGTCTCGGTGGCGAGCGAGATCATCTTCCCACCCTTCTTGCCGAGCGTCTGGTCGAAAATCCACTGCAAGTTGGTCGTCTTGCCGCCCAGACCGGCGCCGTAGTACACGATCTTGCAGTTGATCTCTCGGGCGGCAAAGTTGATGAAACTCACGCGAAACGGCTCCCTGTCTGCAAGCGGCTCCGCCGCCACTTCGGGCGGCACGGGCGACATGCGCTGATGGGCACGACCCAATTCCCCTGTCGTGCAACAACTACACGTTATAAGTTTTCTGTTTATAACACATCGGGCTGAGCTTGACAATAGCAGCCAGCTCGGCGTGCGCACTTTGAAAGCCGAAGTGAGAGACCAGCATTAGGCCCTCTCGGCATGGACCTTCGGCTCGAATAGGCGAGCGGCCTCTCCCAGGGCTTTCCTCAGCGCTTCTGTGGCCAAGGTCCACTCCTGTTCGGCGGTCTGCGGCGTAGCGCCGTAGGCGTGCGTGAAGACTGTGAGGTAGTAACCCCAACGTTCCTCGCGATGAAACAGGCAGCGCCGTGCGCAAATCTCGAGCTCCGCGGACAGTCTAACGCTTCTTAGATGCACCGTGATGCTCTGAGCTAAGCGCAGATTCGTTTCCAGGCTGGCATTCAGCTCGGGATCATGAATAAACAGGTCGACGTAACTGGCCACTTTGTGGGGAAGGTGAAAGTCTCGCTCCTCTTCGGTCAACTCCTCACTGGCCCACACATCGCACTTCGCCGTGCCAAAGGGCGAATGCACAGCATTGGCTTGGCGCAACAACTCTCCCAGGGCCGAATAACGCTTGCACTCTTCCAGGTTGTCGATCGCTGCGAGGTTCTCTTTCAGGTTGATGTAGCGACGGCCAGGGTCCGCAGAGTCAGACCAGGGAATCTCGAGGGTCGAGTCGTTAGGGTCTGTTTCCTGTGTGATTTCTACTCTCATATCTGGGAAAACCTAGAGTCGTTTCAACAAGGACTGGACGCGGGGGTGTGAGCGAATGGCATCGAGATCAGAGTCGTGTTCGATCCACTGCTTGAAGCCGAAACCGTTGTCGACGGCCTTTTCGAGGCAGTCGATGGCTTCTTCCGGCCGGCCGAGGAGAGAGTAGTTGCAGGCCACATTGTACAGCACTCCAGGCTCGTCGGGCTCGATGGCCAGCGCGCGCCGGGTCCACTCGAGCGCCTTCTGACGCTCACCAATCAGGCAAAGGCCCCCCGCCCCTAGATAGAGTGCCCTGGCATCGTCGGGATGCAATTCCAAGTGCCGCTCGATAATCTGCAAGGCCCGGTGGCGTGCGGCCTCGGCATCCGCTTTTCGGTCGAGCCCCGTGTAGGCCATCGCCAGCAAGGACGGCGCCTGATAGTCATCAGGATTGACCCGACACGCCTGTTCGTAAAGCTCCGCGGCTTCTTCCATCCTCCCTTGGGCGAACCGGGCGCGGGCGTAGAAGTAGTAGGCCTCGAAGAGCTTGGGGTCGAGCCGGATGGCGGCTTCGAACTCCTTGGCCGCTTCGTCGTACTGTTTGCGCAGGGAAACGGCGAGCCCGCGCGAGGCATGGGCTTCGGCAAGATCGCGATCAAGTTCCAGCGCCTTGCGGCTGGCCGCGTCGGCCTGCTCGAGCGTATTCGTGCTGGCATGCCAATAAGTGTAGAGGAATGAGCAGCAGTCCGCGATTCCGGCATAAGCGCGCGCGTAGGTGGGATCGATTTCGATGGCGCGCTCGAACATTTGCTGCGCGAACTCAAAACCCTTGCGGCGGAACTGGTGGAAGAACTGCCGCCCGCGCAGGTAGTAATCGTAAGCTTCCACGTTCGCCGTCGGGGCCTTGGCGATGGCCTTCTTTTCCTGGTCGGTGAGAGCCACCTTCAATGCCGCGGCAATGCTCTGCGCGATCTCGTCCTGAATGGCGAAGACATCTTCCATTTGCCGATCGTAGCGCTCCGCCCAGACCGAGTGGCGCGTGCGCGCCTCCACGAGTTGCGCGGTGATGCGCAGCCGATTGCCGGCGCGGCGGAGGCTGCCCCCGAGCACAAATTCCGCGCCCAATTCCTGGCCCACTTGCGCTGCGGTCACCGATTTGTCGCGGTAGGCCAGCATTTCGGCGCGCGGGAAGACGCGAATCTGATTGATCTTGGAAAGCTCGGTGATGATATCTTCCGTCATGCCGTCGCGAAAGTACTCATCTTCCTTGGAAGCACTGAGGTTTTCGAAGTAAAGCACGGCTACGGACTTTTCCGTGCGGGGCGCCACGGCCGGGTCTTTCGCACGGTCGGACCGTGCGGCGGCCTCGCGCCCGGAATCCGTGTCACGTTTCAGGCGCTTCAGGTCGGAGAGAAGTTCCGAGGCGCTCTGACAGCGCAGGTCGGGATCCTTCTCCAGTGTCTTGCTGAGGATCCGATCCAGTTCCGCCGGCAGGCCGGGCTTGAGCCGCGCAGCGGGCGTCGGCGCACGGTTCAGGATCGCGTCAAAGATGATCGCCGACGTGCTGCCGGAGAAAGCCTGGCGTCCCGTGGCCATCTCGTACAACACCACGCCGAAGGAGAACAAATCGCTCCGCGCATCGAGCTCGTCGCCGCGCGCTTGTTCCGGCGACATGTAGGCCACCGTGCCCAATGCGGCTCCAGGGCTGGTGAGGTGGTCATTCAGGGTCGCTCCCGCCGTCAATCCCACCGCCTCGGCCACACGTTGGCCGTGCGGCGCCAGCTTGGCCAATCCAAAATCCAGAATCTTGGCCTGTCCACGCTCGGTCAGGAAAATATTCGCCGGCTTGATGTCCCGGTGCACAATCCCCTTGGCGTGTGCCGCCGCCAGCCCCTCGACGATCTGGATCGCCACCTCCAGCAGTTCGTCGGTCTTGAAGGGCTTCTCTTCGATTCGATGCTTGAGCGTCTGCCCCTCCAGCAGTTCCATGGCGATGAACGGCTGGCCCTCGTGTTCGTCCACATCATGAATTACACAAATGCTGGGATGATTGAGCAGTGAGGCCGCCCGCGCCTCGCGCTGGAAGCGCTCGAGCGCCTGCTTCTCTTTGGCCATTTCCTCCGGCAGAAATTTCAGCGCCACACTGCGGCCCAGGCGCGTGTCTTCCGCCTTGTACACCACGCCCATGCCGCCGCCGCCGAGCTTATCAAGAATACGGTAATGTGAGACAGTCTGCCCAATCATGTAGTGGGAGTTGGCCCTTGGGGGCTCAGAAATCTTAGGGCAGGTCGGGAAGTAAGTCAACTAACCCTGGGCTCCATCGAGGAGGTTTATTGGGCGTTTGCATGGTTGGTTGATCTTTCCTTTCCGATTGGCCCGGTCCGGTCAGGGCCGCTCATTCGAATTGACCCGCCACCTGGACACCGGAATTCCTCGCAATCCTGCGTGGAATGGACTAAGATGCTGGTCGAGGCGCAATCTCTTAACCTTTCGACCCCTCGGCGGCGCGCCGGAACTTTCCGCCGTAGTTTTCCCTCGCACCGAGCGGGACCGAATTCCCTGGCAGCGATTGGCCAGGCAGTATAGAAGCAAGAAAGCGGTCGCCAGGCTCACCGCGCTGGCTCGTCAACCGACGAGTCAAGGTGGCAAACGTCTCATACTCATGATGCGAAAGTCGCATTGAAACTCCCGCGAAGGCCGGAGCTTAATGGCCTCAATCCATAAGCTCAGGTAAAAGGGTGCGCATGGAAACAAGAACACCGTCACAAACTTCGGTCGCCCATCACAGCGAAGTCCCTCACGAGGTGCCTCCCAAGCCGCCCGGTGGCCGTATGAGAGTGCTGCTTACGAGCGTCTGCCGCCCCATGGGACCTGCTCAGGGCGACGCGCCAACCGTCGGCTACGAGCTGCTGTACCGGCAAGTCACTCGTGCGCAGGGCATCTTCAGCCCGCGGGCCATCCACTTCACCTTCGCCCTCGACTACATCGCGGAGAACATTGACGCACCCGCCGTAGCCCTGCATTACCCTTCCCACAAAGAACTGATCCGCGAGCTCAAGAAGGGCCCGGAGTTCGTGGGCGTTTCTTTTATCCTGGCGACGTTTCACCGCATGAAGGAGGTTGTGGCGCTGGTTCGCAAATACGCTCCCGAGGCGCGCATCGTCTTGGGCGGATATGGGACCGTGCTGGATGATAAAACCCTGGCTCCCTACGGAGACTTCATCTGCCGCGAAGAGGGCGTAGGGTTCTTCCGCGCGCTGCTGGGCGAACCCGCCCGGCCGATGCCCTACGACCATCCCATGGTGACGACCACCCTGCGCGTTCTCTCCGTCCCCGTCAGCCAGACGGGAATTATTTTTGGGGGCCTGGGATGTCCTCACGGCTGTGATTTCTGCTGCACGTCGCATTTCTTCGGGCGCCACCACATTCGTCTGCTCCCCACCGGCGACGACGTGTTTCGCGTCATCGAGCGCTACCTGGAAATCAATCCCAAGATGAGTTTGACCATCCTGGACGAAGACTTCCTGGTCTCTAAGGACCGTGCTCTCCGTTTGCGCGAGCTCGTGCAGGCGCGTGGCACGCCCCTCTCGATTTTTGCTTTCGCCTCGGTGAAGTCCTTGAGCCGTTTCACGCCACGCGAACTGCTGGAAACCGGCATCGACGGCGTCTGGCTGGGTTTCGAGGGCAAGCGGTCGGGCTTCGCCAAACAGCAGGGCCGCCCCGTCGAGGAGTTGATCCCCGATTTGACCTCCCACGGCATCAGCGTGCTGACTTCCATGATTCTGGGGTTTGACTACCAGACCCCGGAGATTATCCGTGCTGAACTCGCCGAACTGATGGCGCTCAAGCCCACGCTCGGCCAGTTCCTCATTTACGGCCCGACGCCCGGCACGCCTTTCTACGAACGCGTTATGAAAGAGGGACGTCTGCAACGCAATCTGACCGAAGATCCCGAACTCTACTACCACTCCTGCGACGGATTCACAGCGATGGTTACGCATCCGACGCTGAAGGCCAGCGAGATCGAAGCGCTGCAAAGGGAGTGTTTCGAAACCGACTTCCGAACGCTGGGACCCTCGATCCTGAGATCCGTTGCGACTTGGCTGAATGGATGGAAGCGATATCACGATTCGGATTCACCTTACCTGCGCGCCAAGGCCGCACGATGGGCGGAAGAAATTCGCAAGGCCTACCCCCTGTTCCGCGTAGCCAAGCAGCGAGGGCCCGCCCCCGCGGCTGCGGCGCGCCTCGAAGCCGAGATTAAACAGTTGCTCGGTGCACCCAGTTTCGGCCGGCGAATTCTTTCCGCCGTCGCGCCGGTGGCAGCCGCCTGGACGAACTTCACTTTGCAGCACGACTATTTCCAGCATCCGCCCCTGCGCCGCCGGACGTATCGCTGCACGCCCTGGGCGCTGCGCTCGGGCGCGACCGGTGACTTGCAGATCGAAATCGAACGAGCCCTTAATCACACCCGGGTGAAACTGCAAGGCGCCATGGACGGAGCGAGCGCCCGCCAGCTGGCAGTGGGAATCCTGAAGCATTTGAAGGGCAACGACGCGCGCGTCCGCGTGGTCGTCGCCGAAGGCACTCAGGTCGAGCCCAGTCACCTGCAGGTTCTGGGAAAGATGCTGGCCCAACAGCGGCACCGCATTTCGGCAGCGATTCCCTCCGCCCCGGACACTTGGGCGCACCTCAGCAACTGGCTGGAAATAGTTCCCCCCGACGGCGCGGATATGGCGTAGAACTCCGCCACGCGGGCAGGATGCCCGCGCTCCCGGGCTGTCCTACTTGGTAAGAGCCGCAGCGCCATTGCGAAACCTGACTCTGAGCTACTCCCTTCGGGGTATGCGCGACCCCACATGGCTACCGTCTCAATTTGGTGCGCCATGCTTCTTGAGCAGCTGGGCTATTTCGGCGTAGCCCTTCTCCGTAGCGATAGACAAAGCGGACTTCCCGGACTTGTTTCTCGTCTTCACGTTTGCGCCAGCGGCGAGTAGAGCTTCAACCTCCTCTAACTGCCCTTCGACTGCAGCAAGTATTAGAGCGCTGTTTCCCGCGTTATCCTTAATATTCGGGCTAGCACCAGCTTCGAGTAGCAATTTGACGGTTTCCGTGCCTGGAGGGTCTTGCCTGTACAACCTTTCCCGAGCCGCATAGTGCAAGGCAGTACGCCCATCGCTGGATCTCTCGTTCAGGTTAGCCCCCGCAGCCATAAGCCACTTGACCATTGCTATTTCCCGCATCGATGCAGCGAGCATAAGCGGGGTCAAGCCTTCATTGTCCTTGATATCGATATCGGCACCCGCCGCAAGCAAGATCGGCGCGACCTCGCGTCCCCTCGAATACCATATTGGAGTACGACCAAGATAGTCTCTTGCGTTTACGTCAGCACCTTCTCGGAGGAGTTCTTCTACGGCCTTCAAATTCCCTTGCCATGCGGCTGACATTAATGGGGACTCGGTTTCTGCCGCGCCACCGAGGTTCTCAATATGATATTCGGCAACGCGCCATGTCCATGTGTATTCTCGGCAATGTGCCCAAACGAAGAAGAAGCTGCCATCGTCGCATGGGGTGAAGTTGAAGAACCCATAGGCTCGAACTTTCCCGTCTAGTTCGCTTGGACCGGTAATGAACGTCTTCGCCTGACGAAGCACCTCATAGCGAACGATCGGGTCATATACCTCTTCTTGGTTAGAGGCGTACCGGACGGTCGGGTATACCAAGTCGTTCTTTGGGTCCCATGAAGCCTGGATTTCGATCGTTTCTCCCGCGGCATAATCGGCCCATGGAGGGAAGGGCCAACTCCTTGAGTAGAACAGCAACAAACCGCAAAGAGCTATTAGGAGCGACAACGAAAATACGAAACGAAAACCGAACGACGTCTTGTTTGAGGAGGGGAGGGGTTTATGACGTCCCTCGTCGGCAGGTGGCGCAGGCATGGCGTTCTGGGCCATGTTTGCGATTGTACGCCCCCAGCGCTGCCAACATCAAACCTCGGTGTCTGCCAGAGCCGAGAGAGGGTTTTACTGCAGCCGCTTCAGCAGAGTCTAAAAGCGCGCGCCTCGAGCTGGAAGCGCTCGATCGCCTGCCGATCTTGTAGGGGCGTCCGTCGGCTGACGGACGCCCCTACGCCGGAGAGGAACTTCAGCGCCACGTGGCGGCCCAGCTTGATGTCTTCGGCGCGGAACACCACGCCCATGCCGCCGCCACCCAGCTTTTCAAGGACGCGATAGTGCAGAATGGTTTGGCCGATCATTCGAGTGATGCCCTAGGTCTTAGGTTTACCTGATGCGCACAACTGCTGGAATTCCGGTTCACCATGCAGGCAGGCCAGGTCAGGATCGCGCAACATCCAGTCCAAATTCGTGTAACCAACCTCAATGGTCTTGCGCGCCAGGGCGAGTGCCTCGGTCTTCATCTGCATGGCGCCGTAAGTGCAAGCGGCGTTGTACAAAATATTGGAATCGTTGGGGCGCATCTCCACGGCGCGCTCCAGTTCGCGAATGGCATCACTCTTCAGGCCCAGGGCAGCGTAATCGGCCGCCAGGAGGATCCGAGCCCGCACGTTGTCGGGGGTCAGTTCGAGCTGCTGGTGCAGGACGTTCATTTCGCGCTCACGTAAGCCACGCGCGGCTGCGGTTTCCCCCAGGCTTTCCAGAACGAGGATGTAGGCGATGTACATGTTGTAGTCATCGCCATTGGCCGCGAGGGCCTTGTCCACCAGTCCGGCGGCCTCCTGCCAGCGGTCGGAGGCGAAAAGGGCGCGGCCCAGGACGTTGTAAGCGCCCGG
>JBEKUI010000029.1:0-25393 GCA_049515175.1 Terriglobia bacterium | reverse complement strand
CCCAGGAGGAGGCCGCACAGGCCGTGCAGCCAAAACTGGAAATGTAGTGCCGACCTTTATGACCGCTTCGTTAAAAATAAACCACTTGCGGTTCCTCTACCCCCTCAACTGCGAAAGTTTGGTTAGTGCCGCAGAGTTACAGACCAACTCTGCGCTACCCACTCGCTGCGTCAGGGCGAGCCGGGGCCTGCCAGAAAGCCTCGCGTCGGCCTCGAGCGCCCCTTATATATATAGGAAAACAAAGCTGCGATGTCATTTGGAATGAGCGAATTACAATTTTCGGGACAAAACGAAGCTGCGATGTTATTGAAAACAAAGGCACAATGTAAAAGTTACTCAAAGCTGCGATGTCATGCTTTATCAATGATTTAGTAAAACGGCGGCTGCGCAGTGGCTGTAATCATCGCAGACCTTTCAGTTCAGGTCTGCGCGCCTTTGGCGCCGAGAAGCCTCCTTTCTCGGACGCCGCCCAGGTGGCCATCCAATGAGGCACACGGGAACTCATCGGTCCCAATTGGAAGAGAGTATGAAGTGCTGGGTGAAGCGACCCGAACGATGATTCGTGGAGTGGGCAGGTGACGCGCCGCATGCGAGCAGCCCATCTATGGAGCGTCCTGCGGGTGTCATTGAACCCAATCTTAGTATTTTCGTACGTGGGAGGAACGGCTCAGGACAAGGTACGCGCGCGCCATAAACTCGTCTGCGGCCCGGCCAAGCTCAATCCTCGAGCGTGGAGAGGTCGCCGGTGGGCAGGCCCAGTTCCCAGGCCTTCAAGACGCGGCGCATGATCTTGCCGCTGCGCGTTTTGGGCAGCTTTTCGCGGAACTCGATCTCGCGTGGCGCGGCGTGGGCGGAGAGCTTCTGCTTGACGAACTTCTGAATTTCCTCTTTCAACTGATCGCTGGGCTTGTGCCCTTCCCGCAGCGAGACAAACGCTTTGATGATCTGGCCGCGAACCGCGTCGGGTTTGCCAATCACCCCCGCCTCGGCCACCGCAGGATGTTCAACGAGGCAACTTTCAACTTCGAAGGGGCCGACGTTTTCGCCCGCCGTGATGATGAGGTCATCGACGCGCCCCTGAAACCAGAAGTAGCCGTCGCTGTCGCGATAGGCGCTGTCGCCCGTGACGTAATATCCCGGAATGCGGAAATAAGTCTGATAGCGCTCCGGCTGCTTCCAAATGGTTTGCATCATGCCCGGCCAGCCAGGTTTTACGACGAGGTTACCGAGCGTATTGTCCGGCACCTCCTGACCGTTGTCGTCCACGATGTTCGCCTGCACGCCCGGGATTGGCTTGCCCATCGAGCCGGGGCGGATTGTCATACTTGGATAATTGGAAATCAGAATATGCCCGGTTTCAGTCATCCACCAGTTGTCATGGATCCGGCGCTGGTAGACCTTGTTGCCCCACCAGACGACTTCCGGATTGAGGGGCTCGCCCACGCTGAGCACGTGGCGCAGGCTCGAGAGGTCGTACTTCTTCACTACCTCGTCGCCCGACGCCATCAACATGCGGAACGCGGTCGGCGCGCTGTACCAGATGTTGACGCGGAAGCGCTCGATGGTGTGGTACCAGTCGTCGGCGTTGAAGCGCCCGCCGCGGATCAGATTCGTCGCGCCGTTCAGCCAGGGCGAGAAGATGCCGTAGGAGGTGCCCGTCACCCAGCCCGGGTCCGCTGTGCACCAGTAGATATCGTCCTCCTGCATGTCCAGAACCCAGCGGCCGGTCATCAGATGTCCCATCATGGCGCGCTGGACGTGCAGCACGCCTTTGGGCTTGCCCGTCGAGCCGGAGGTGTAGTGGATGATGAGCGGGTCTTCGAGCGTCAGCCACTCGATTTCGGCTTCCTCTTCCGCCGCGTCCATCAGCGCTTCAAAGCTGTATTGCCCTTCCGGCAAGCCGTTCGACGCCGCACCCACCAGGACGATGTGTTTGAGGGAAGGCAGCTCCCATTGCGGCACGCGATCGAGCATCCACGGCATGGTGACGAGGGCGACCGCCTCGGCGTTGGCCATGCGGTCCCGGACGGCTTCCTGCATGAAGGCTTCGAACAGCGGGCTGGGGATGGCGCCGATCTTGAGAATGCCGAGGATGGCAATGTAGAGTTCCGGCCGTCGCGGCATGAAGACGAACACGCGGTCGCCCTTCGCCACGCCGAGCTTGCGCAGGGCGTTCGCGAAGCGGTTGCTCTGGAGCGACAAGTCCTCAAAAGTAAATCGCGCCGTTCGCTCCTTGTCGGTGTAAATGAGCGCGATCTTGTTGCGGCGTCCCCGCGTGAGCTGGCGGTCGATGGCCTCGTGGGCCATGTTGACCTTGCCCGTCTTCGCCCAGTCGAATTCCTGGTGGACGTCTTCCCAGCCAAACGCCTGGCACGCCGCAGCGTAGTCCTTCAAGTGATGGAGTTCCGGCGCGTCAACGGGCTTTAAGACATTGTTCGCCTGCGAGGCGGGCGTAGTGCTCATCGTGTACCTCTCAATGGGAATTGGCAGCCCTGTAAGCTTCGTCGAGTAATTCTACCACGTGCAGGACGCGCCGGGGACGTGCGCTCCGCGCCGCGCCCGCCCGCAGTTGCAGCAGACAGCCGGGGTTGGCGGTGAGAATAACCTCGGCGCCCGTTTCGTCGATGCGCTGCATCTTCGCGGCGAGCAGCCGCTCCGCCATCTCGTTGTGCACCACGTTATAAATGCCGGCGCTCCCACAGCAGATTTCCGACTCCTTGAGTTCCACAAGCTCCAACCCCGGCACGGCGGCCAGCAACTTACGCGGCGCGCTGCGAATCCGCTGCGCGTGACCCAGATGGCAAGGATCCTGATACGTGGCGCGCAATTTCAATACCCCAAAACTACGGTTGAGGTCAATCCCCGCAAGGAATTCGGTGACGTCCTTGAGCCGCGCACTGAAGGCCTGGGCCGCCTCGTGCCGCTCACGCTCCGCCTCTTCAAACAGCAGAGGATACTCCTTGAGCACCGAGCCGCAACCTGCGGCGTTGCTGATAATCGCATCGTATCCGCCAGAGAGAAAACCCCGGATGTTGCGCGCGGCGAGTTGGCGCGCCAGGTCGCGCATGCCGGCGTGCACGTGCAGCGCGCCGCAGCAGCCCTGGTCCTCCGGGACAACCACCTCGCAGCCGTTGCGCTGCAGCACGCGAATTGTCGCCTCGTTGAGCCGCACGAACGTCAGGTTGGCGATGCAGCCGGCGAAGAACGCCACCCGATAGCGCCGTTCGCCCTCGGCGGGATAAACGCTGCCAAGCTTTTCGTAGAAGAACGGCTTTTCGATGCGCGGCGCAAGACGTGCCACTTCCGCCAGGCGGCCGGGAAGCAACCTGAGAATTCCAGAGGCAAGGACCAGTTTCTCCAGCCCCGAATTCTGGTAAAACCCCAGCAGGTTGCCGATCAGCTTCAGCCGCCCCGGATGAGGAAGCAGCCCGCGCAGAAACATCTGACGCGCCAAGGCTTGCAGCCACGAGCGCGGATAATATTTCTCAATTTGCCCGCGCGCCGTCTCCACCAGCCGGCCGTATTCGACGCCCGACGGGCAAGCCGTCTCGCACGAGCGACAGTCGAGACAGAGATCGATGTGCCGGACAAAACTCTCGCTGAGCGGCAGGCGGCCGCGTTCCACCTGAATCATCTGGTAGATCCGTCCGCGCGGCGAATCCATCTCCAGGCCCAGCTCGCGGTAGGTGGGGCAACTGTTCAGGCACAACCCGCAGCGAATGCACTTTGAGTAGAAATCAAACGTCGGCGCCTCGCCCGGCCCGTAGCCGCTCCGAGGCTGGGGCGCGGCGGCGCATTTCTCGTTGGCCTGCACTTCGCTCGCGTCAGGGTTCATCGTTTTCAAAAAGGACACCCTTCAGACATCGGGGCCACATCAATGCAACGCTTCCAGGACGCCGTGGAAACGCAGGCCGGCGCGGCGGATTCACAGCCGCCCGACGTAGCGACCCGGCGAAAGAATTCCCTTCGGGTCCCACACCGCTTTCACTTTCTTCATCAATTCGAGGCTGTCACCCGCCCCGCCCCACACATCAATCTGCTTCTTGATTGCCGGCGGGCAGCGTTCAACGATGAGCACTCCACCCAATGCTTCCGCGGCAGCGCGGAGGCGTTGAATCAAACCGAGCAAGGTCGGAACCCTGAGCTCGCTCAGAATGCAAAGGTGAACGATGCCTACACCCAGTTGGGCAAATGCCGCAATCTCAGCGCGTTCAGCTTCCGCTTCCTGCTCGGCCCGGCTCACGAACTCTTCCAGCGTTGAATCGGGCAGCGTCGCTTTCAACATAACGGCGCTGGGCGCCTCCTCGGCGGCCCAGGCGTGGAGGTCGGTGGCGCGAGCCCAGACTTTTTCGGCGGACGCTGCATCGACGCCCTGGGCGTTCGTGCCCGCCGGGCCGGTCAGCTCTCCGAGTTCGCGGCGGCAGCGTTCGATCAATCGTGCCGAGCCCGCCACTTCCAGCCAGATTTCCGGCCCCATCGAGGTGCGTTCCGCAACGCTCGCTGTTGCCTGCTGCGCCGCGCGGCTGTCCAGCAGAACCATGCGCGCCGGAGAGAGTGGGGACTGCAAAATGCTCTGCCGCAAATCGCGCGCTACTCCCAGCGTTCCGGCGGCGATGACCACCGTGGCGCGCTCGGCTGGGAGCGGAAAGAGTTTGAGGCTGATCTCGACGATGACGCCCAGCGTCCCGTACGACCCGATCAGGAGTTTTCCAACATCGTAGCCGGCCACGTTCTTGACCACGCGGCCGCCGGTCTTCACGACCTTTCCTTCCACGGTCGCGATTTTCATGCCCAGGACGATGTCGCGCGGCGCGCCAAACAAGAGGCGCAATGGTCCGGCCGCATTCGTGGCCACAATTCCGCCGAGAGTGGCACGCGCGCCGCCGGGAGGATCGAGCGGCAGCCACAACCCGTCCCGCGCGACGAAGTGCTGGAAATCCCCCAACTTCATCCCCGGCTCGACGGTGATCGTGAGGTCCGCGGGCTCGTAGTGCCAGACGCGGTTCAAGTCTTTGAGCGACAGCGCCACGTCATAGCGGCGCGGCGCATTCCCCACGCCAAGCTTCGTCGCATTGCGACAGGGGATGACGGCGAGATCGCGCGCGGAGGCGTAGCGGAGCACCGCCGCCACCTCGCCGGGCGCAGTGGGATAGACCACGCACTGCGGCGCCTGGCCATCCACGGCGAACGCCGCGCATGCGGCCGGGTCCGCGACGACTCGCGCCGCGCCCACGATGGCGGCCAGCTCCGCCTGCGCGATTTCCGTCGCCGGGCTCACAGAATTCCTCCCAGGCTCGCTTCGATTCGCAATTCGCCGCACACCTTTCCCGCGGGCAGCACTTTCCCGGGATTGAGCGTACCGGAAGGATTGAAAACCGCCTTCAATTTCCGCATCAACTCCAGATCGTCGGGTGAAAAGATGAGTGGCATCAGGTCGCGCTTCTCGATGCCCACGCCGTGCTCGCCGGTAATCGAGCCGCCCATCTCGACGCACTTCGCCATGATGTCCGCGGCGGCTTTCTTCACGCGCTCAACCTGGCTCGGGTCGCGCGCGTCGAACATCAGCAGCGGATGGAGGTTGCCGTCGCCGGCGTGGAAGATGTTGCCAATCCGCAATGCGTACTTGCTGCTGACCTGCTCAATGAATTCCAGCATCTCGGGCAGGCGGGTGCGCGGGATGACGCCGTCCTGCACGTAATAGTTCGGGCTGATACGTCCCAACGCGCCGAACGCGTTCTTACGGCTGCGCCAGAGCAGGTCGCGCTCCTCGGGGGACTTCGCGCGGCGCACCTCGCGCGCGCCGTTTTCCCGGCAAACAGCTTCGATTTCGTCCGCGTGTTCCTCGACTTCCTCCCGCACGCCTTCGACCTCCAGCAGCAGGACGGCGGCGGAGTCCATGGGAAAGCCCGCGTGGAAGGCGTCCTCCACAGCGCGCAGCGTGAAGCCGTCCATCATTTCGAGCGCCGCGGGCGTGATGCGCCGGGCCGTGATGGCCGCCACGGTGCGCGGCGCGTCGAGAATGCGGTCGTAGATTGCGAGCAGCGTTTTGACGGCTTCCGCCTTGCGCGTGAGGCGCACCGTCACTTCCGTGACGATACCGAGCGTTCCTTCCGACCCCACGAGGAAGCCGGTCAGATCGTAGCCGGGGCGGTCCCAGAACTTTCCGCCGGTGCGCACGACTTCGCCGTCGGGAAGAACGACTTCCGCTCCGAGCACATGATTCGTAGTGACTCCGTACGCCAGAGTATGCGGTCCGCCTGCGTTCTCGGCCACGTTGCCGCCAATTGTGCAGGCCTTCTGACTGGAAGGGTCGGGAGCAAAATAGAGGCCGTGGTCGCTCACCGCCAGCGTCAGGTCCATATTCACCACGCCGGGCTGGACGCGGGCGCGGAGATTTTCGAGGTCGATTTCCAGAATCTTCTTCATGCGCGCGAAGCCGAGCACGATGCCGCCTTCGCTGACTACCGAACCCCCGCTCAACCCCGTCCCCGCGCCGCGCGGCACGACGGGCAGCTTTTCACGCGCCGCGAGCTTCACCACCGCGACCACCTCGGCCGTCGTGGTGGGGAAAACCACTGCCTCCGGCTGCTTCAGACAGGAGAGCGCGTCGTACTCATAGAGCATGACGTCCTCGGGCCGCCAGAGGACAGCCTCGGGGCCCAGGATGCGGAACAACTCACGAACTAAGGGGCTGGGCTTCATCGGCGAAAGGCCGCCCCCGCGGGCAGTGCGCGGGTCACAATCAGAGCGGCCACGTCATGCCATGTGCACAAGCATGTTTGCGGCCTCGCACCAACAGGCAAACGCGCGGGTTCCTTTCTGCAAATCACTCCGGCCTGAGTATATCGGACGGCCAAAGCGAGCGTCAACGCGCGGGGCCTCCTTTAATTCTTGATAAACACCTGGTTACGAATTCGTGCAAAACAACGCAACTTGGAGGTCCGGCATTGCGTATGGACAACCAAGGGGCAAGCTGTCGAGGAATCAGACCAATGGACGGGAAAGCAATCCGTATTTGTGGATCTTTACAGGTAAGGTTTCCAGGCGAAAATGATGGCGGTGCGGGGAAACTGGAGCTAACGAATCAGAGCCGTCCGCCGTCTAAAGGGCGAGGAGTAAATCGGCAGACGAATTCGAGGGCAATTTTCGGATAGTTTCAAGCTGGATTCCCCGTGCACGCTGGATGTTGCCGGGAGTGATCGACCGAACGGCAGAGGCTGAACGGGGTTAAACGGGACGTCGCCGCTGATGGTTTGGCGGCCAGGGCGGCGACGATCCCCGCGGAAAAGATGCTACCGCTCGCGGTGTGCCCTTTTCGTTTAACCCCACGCGAATCTAACCACAAACCGCCCCGGGCTGCAAGCACCAAGATGTTTTCGAAACTTTTATCGAGCCTCATCCCAAGGCGACCGGTTTCCACGTCGGAAACCGCAAAACTTCAGAAGGAGTGAAAATCCATGGTGAATCGCAGGAACCTTCGGGGATTGATTTCGTGCGTGGCGGCGATGTTGTTCGTGAGCGCCACTGCCATGGCGAACACGATTAGCCTGCCCTACGCTGGGACACTGGGCGGAAAACAGGTTGCGGCGGGACACTACAAGATCACCTGGGAACACCACAGCCCCACGGCAACTGTCACTCTGGCGGACGGCAGGAAGCTCGTCGCTACCGCCGAGGGAAAGATCGAAGAGCGCAGCAACAAGTTCGCGAGGAACATGGTCGTGTACACAACCCAATCCGACGGCTCCCAGGTCATCAGTGAGATTCGCCTGGGCGGTACCAACACGGCGATTGTCTTCACACCGTAATCGCCGGTGCCGAGAACCCAACCGACGCGCGGTGAGGACACTGAGCCGTTGAGAGCGAAAACGCTCGGTGGCCTTACCGCGCGCTCGCGTGACGAGCAGCTTGCTTTCTCTGCCCCGTATGTTTCGGGTGGGCAGGCGCAGGCGGGCAGGATAAAATGCTCGTTGCATGATTCCCATCCCGCTGCACGATCACATCCGACGGCAAATCGTTCCCGCCCTCACATATCTTCTGGTCGCTGCCAACGTCGTAGTGTTTCTTGTCGAATTGTCACTGGGCCGGAACCTCAACGAAGTTGTTTTCTATTTTGGAATCATTCCGGCACGTTATACCGTTCCGCAGATTGCCCTGCACCAAACCCTGCCCGGCCTTTTCGTTCCCCTCTTCGCCTCTATGTTCCTGCATGGCGGCTGGCTGCACCTTCTGGGGAACATGCTCTTCCTGTTTGTTTTTGGCCGGAGCATCGAAGACCGCTACGGCCACCTCCGCTACCTGGGCATTTATTTTCTGGGCGGGCTCGCCGGCGCGCTGGTGCACATTCTCATGAATGCCGGATCGCGAGTGCCCACGATCGGCGCAAGCGGCGCCATTGCCGGTGTCCTGGGAGCCTACTTCATCAGCTACCCCCGCGCGCGCATTACAACCATCGTGCCCGTCCTCTTCTTCCTGTGGACGGTGCAGGTCCCGGCTCTCCTCCTGCTCGGCTACTGGTTCCTGATTCAGTTTTTCGCGGGATTTCAGATGCAGGCGATCCAGTCCGCCACGCGGGGTGGTGTGGCCTGGTGGGCCCACGTGGGAGGATTTCTGGCGGGGTTGGTGCTGGCACTGCTCCTCAAACCGAAACGGCGGCGTGCGTTGGAGGTCATCGAGCTGTAACGCCGCCCTCCAATCAACGCCCCCGCTTCCTGATTACGGAGGCGGCCACGGCGCGCTCACAGCCGGCTGCAAATCCATTCGCCGACTTCGTCTGTCCCGAGGCTTCCACCCAGGTCGGGTGTTGTGCATTCCTGGCGAATGGCTTCCACGACCGCCGACTCGACATCGCGCGCCGCCTCGGCGTGACCCAGGTACTCGAGCATCATTCCCGCCGCGAGAATTGCTGCCATCGGATTGGCGCGATTCTTCCCCGCCAGGTCCGGCGCCGAACCGTGCACCGGCTCGAACATCGACGTGCGGCCGGGATGGATATTCGCCGACGGAGTAATGCCGAGGCCGCCTACGAGTTGCGCCCCCAGATCGCTGAGGATGTCGCCAAACATATTGCACGTCACAATTACATCAAACTGTGCCGGGTCACGCAGCAGTTCCATCGCCAGGGTATCGATGTAGAGATGACGCGCCTCGGCCTGCGGATAACGCGCGCGGACTTCCTGAAACACACGCTGCCAGATGCCGTGCCCGAAAGGCATGGCGTTGGATTTGTCGCTCATGCAGAGACGCTTCAGGCCGTGATTCTTGGCGTATTCAAAAGCGTAGACCAGGATCCGCTCCACACCGCGCCAGGTGTTCATGTCTTCCTGGATGGCGACCTCGTCGCCCGTCCCCGGCTTGAGGTTGCCTCCCATGCCGACATAGGCCCCTTCGGTGTTTTCGCGGAAGATCACCAGGTTGATATCGCGCTCGCTGCGCCCCTTCAGCGGGCAGAGACGCGCGTCGTAGAGCCTCACCGGACGCTGGCTCACAAAAAGGTCAAGCCCGAAGCGAATTCCCAGGAGGATATCAACGGCGTGCAGGTTAGAAGGCACGCGCGGATCGCCCAGCGCTCCGATGAGGATGGCGGCAAATTCCTGGCGCAGCATCTCGAGCGCGCCCGTCGGCAGCGAGATTCCTTCGCGCAGGTACTTCTCCGCCCCCCAATCGAAAGGCAGCAGTTCGAGAGCAAGGCAGCGCAGAGCGATCAGCCTCTCCAGAACGCGCTGCGCCTCGCGGATCACCTCGACGCCGATTCCGTCACCGGGAATGATGGCTATTCTTTGCGCCATGGCTCAGGAAATAGTCAGGGAGTAAGAAGCAGGAGTTGGCGGGTCGGAAACACAACAAAGGAAACCTCGTAATTGCAAAACTTCATCCTTCGAGTGGTCCCTTTCCTCCTACCTTCTGCTCTTCGTCCCTACCCCCTACTCCCTATCTCCACGTCCTCCCCCTTCTCCCGCTCCGTCAAATACACACCGCCCAGAATAAGAATTCCGCCGACAATCACTTTCATAGTCAGCCGCTCGTGCAACAGCCAGACACCCAGACCCGTGGCGATCACGGGCTGGATGTAGGAGAACGCCGCCACGCGCGCCGCGGACAATTCTCTAAGCGCGACGGCAAAGATCAGATAAGGCACCACAGAACCAAAAACGATCGTGTATCCCAATCCCAACCAGGCATGCGTCGGGACGCTCGGCCAGTGAGTGGACATTACAGCGTGGGTCGCAAAAGGCACGAGTAGAGGCACACCAAACACCGAGGGCAGGGTGTTAAGCGTGAGGGCGTCATACTTATGGGCCACCTCCTTTATAAGAATCGTGTAGAGGGCGAAGAACACGCTGCCGGCGAGGAGAAGCAAGTCACCGACCCAATAGCCGCCGCCACCTCGCCCCGTTTTACTGAGGGTGAGAACTGCGACACCGCCAAACGCAATGAGCATGCCGGCGAACTTGGACACTGTAAGCACTTCGAGGCGAATCGCACAGGCAATGACGAGCACCATGATGGGGCCCAGCGCCACGATCAGACCGGCGTGAGCCACGGTGCTGCGCGCCAAGCCGCCGATGAAACAGAGCTGATTGAGCGTCACTCCGCACACGCCGAGCACCACCATGATGACCCAATCGCGCCGCGGCAGGCGAAGGTCCGAGACCTTCTTGCGCAGCAGGTACAAGACTACGAAGATGGTTCCCGCGCCCGCCACGCGCAGTTGCATCAGCGCCAGGGCGCCGAATCCGAGCAGCCCCTCCTTGACCGCCACGATGTTTGCCGCCCAGCAAACTGTGGGAATACACATCAGTGCGTGGAGCATCGCGTGGCTGTGCCGCGTGCGATCGCTTGCCGTGGCGGTGGGTAACGCGAGGGAGGCGGGGTTATCCAAAACTCTCCCTCCGCACAGTAAGTTTTTCGATGCGGTCGAGGCGAGGTGTAAAGCCGAGACCGGGGGTCAGTGGCACGCGGATGGTCCCCTCATGCGTCACGGTGACCTCCGGCTCGATAATATCTTCCGCCCAATACCGCTGGCTGGCAGAGACGTCACCAGGCAGCGTGAAACCCGCAAGCGCGGAGAGAGCAATGTTGTGGGCGCGGCCGATGCCCGATTCGAGCATCCCTCCGCACCAGACGGGCACGTTCTTCGCGCGGCAGATATCGTGAATCCGCCGGGCGGATGCAAAGCCGCCCACACGACCGAGCTTGATGTTGATGATCTTGCAAGCCCCCGCCTCAATTGCTTTGCGGGCGTCGCCGGCGCTGTGGATCGATTCGTCAAGGCAGAGAGGCGTCGCGAGCTCGCGCTGCAGCCGGACGTGGTCGAGGATATCGTCCCAGCCAAGCGGCTGTTCGATCATCATGAGGTAGAAACGGTCGAGGAGCTTGAGGCGCGGTAAATCGTCGAGCGTGTAGGCGGAGTTCGCGTCCGCCATCAGCGCCATCCTCGGGAAGCGCTGGCGAATGCGATCGAGCACCTCGACGTCCCATCCCGGCTTGATCTTCACCTTGACGCGTTGATATCCCGCCTCTACCTCGCACTGGATTTTCTCCAGCAACTCTTCGACCGAGTTCTGAATGCCGATGGAGACACCGCAGGGAATCTCCTGGAGCGTCCCGCCCACGAGGTGGGCGAGGGGCACGCCACGCTGCTGTGCCTCGATGTCCCACAGCGCATTTTCAAGCGCGGCCTTCGCCATGTTGTGGCCGCGAATCGGCGTGAAAAGCGGCGCCATGTCGGAGGCGGAGGAAAACTCTTTGTTCAGGGTCCAGGGAATCAGGAAATCGCGCAGGATGTGCCAGCCCGTCTCCGGCGTTTCGTGGCTGTAAAAAGGCGTTTCGCCGCAGGTCACTTCTCCCCAGCCCGTAAGCCCGTCGGCGTCCACGCGCACCAGCACGATGCGACGCACCGTCGTTCGACCGAAACTGGCCTCAAAGAAATGGACCAGGGGCATTTGAATTTCTCGGATTTCGATGCGGTCGATTCTCATAGGTAGGTTCCGTTCGAATGTGTTCCGGCGACGGTCTCGCTACTCCGCGGGGTCCAGAAGGTAGCGGGCCGTGGACCCTTCAACAACGAAACCCGTCACCACCAGTCCTCGCTCAAAGTATTCCTGGAAACAGCCGCGCACGGTTTGGAGAAGCGCGCGCGTCCAGCCTCGGGGTGCTTTCTTCTCGGCGTTACGGCGGACAGGGATTTCAATTTCCGCGGCCGCCGGCCGGCGTGCCGCTCGCACGGGCTTGCCCGCCAGCGCCCGCCGCACGCGCGAGGACCTAAGCCACCACTCTGCCACGAGGCGGTCGCTCGGAAGGCCGCGCTGCAAGCGGCTGTCCACGGGGCCGTAGTGGTTTGGGTCATAGCGCCGGCAGACGGCGCCGAGCCGCACGATGTTGAAAAAGGCGTTCTTCGCGCGCAGCGGGTCGAAGGTCCACTCGATCCACTCGATGCCGGAGCGCAGGGCGCGACGGCGCTGATCGAGCTTGAGCGCCCGCCCCAGGCCGCGGTTTTCATGGCCGGGCAGCACCCCCAGCGAGAGCGAATGGTAATAGCGGCGGCCGTTGCGCCACGCCGGCACCGACACCACGAAGCCCACCATCTCCCCGCCTGGCGCAAAGGCGCCGATCACCTGGCCGCCGATCTGGCCCAGGTTCACGAAAAGCCGCAGCGGATAGACCTCCAGGTCGGAGTAACCCCAGATCCGTTTCTGCAGGGTCACACACGCGGCCAACTCATCGGGAGTCACGCAGGAACGGATCGTGTAGCCCGCTGCACTGATCGCACTTCGACTCATGGCGTTGTCTTCTTGACCTCGTTCCAGATTGCGTCAAGTTCCTCGGGCGGGCACTCGCGCAATTTCCGCCCCCGCCGCGTGGCTTCCTGTTCGAGGGCCTGGAAGCGCAGCTTGAATTTCTGATTGGCACGGCGCAGGCAGGTTTCAGGATCGTACTTCAGGAAGCGCGCCAGATTGGCGACGGCAAACATCAGGTCCCCGATTTCTTCTTCGATGCGCGGGCTGCGCTCGGTCGCATGGGCGGCCAGCTCATCCCGCAGTTCGCGCACTTCCTCTTCGACCTTCGCCAGCAGGTCGTCCACGTGCCGCCAATCGAAACCGACTTCCGCAGCGCGCAGGCCTAGCTCGTACGCCTCCAGCGTCGCGGGGAGCGCCGGCGCAATCCCATTGAGCACTGATGTCGCCTGCTCATTCGTCCCTTGCGCGGCACGCTCCTTCTCTTTCACGCCCAGCCAGCTCGCGAGCGCTTCCGCGGCGTTGCGCGCCCGCACCTCGCCAAACACGTGAGGGTGGCGGCGTACGAGCTTGACATGGAGGTGTTCGATCACCTCGTCGATCGTGAAACGATTTTCCTCTTCCGCCAGGCGCGAGTAAAAGACCACCTGCAAAAGCAGGTCGCCGAGCTCATCTTCGAGCCCCGCGAAGTCGCGCGCGTTAACCGTATCGACGACTTCGTAGGCTTCCTCGAGGAGTAATCCCTTCACCGAATCGTAGTCCTGCGCTTTGTCCCACGGGCACCCGTCCGGCCCGCGCAAATGCGCCACGAGTTCCACGAGTTTGCGCAAATTCTCTCCGGGCAGAACGTCTCCTTCGCGACAGCAACCGCCCCGGGTGGGAAAGCAATGCATTACTCTAACAAGGCGCCCTAAGCGAAGGCAATAGACCTCGCTCGCTTGTTGCTCCCGACGATTGTTGTTAGACTGTGAATTTGGGCCGACCACCGCTCGACCAGTGACTTCGTGGCGGCCAGCTGCGCCGCGGGAGGAGAAAGATGGCAGACGAAAAGAACGATTCACCGGGCTTCAAAGTGGTGGACCGCCGTTCGTTCGCCACCGGCGGCGAACGCCGCGAGGAGCCTGCACCCCAGGAGCTTCCCAAGCCCCCCGCCGCCGCTCCGCCCGAGCCGCCGCCGGCTGCGGAAACGTTTGAGGACCCGGACGCCGAGGAGACCGGCGCTCCGGGGTTTGACACGATCATTTCCTACTTGAGCACCACCGCCATGTTCCAACTCGGGCTGCTGGCAGGTCCGGGCGGCGAGCGCATTCCGCCGGATTTGATGAACGCCCACCGCACGATCGACATGCTGGAAATCCTGCAGAAGAAGACGCAAGGCAACCTGACCGCTAGCGAGTCCCAGTTGCTCGAGGAAGTCCTCTACGAGCTCCACATGAGCTACGTCGCCGTGCAGCAGCGATTCACCCAGAAACCTCGATGAGATTAACCTTTCTCGGCACCGGAACGTCCACCGGGGTGCCCACCCTCACCTGCCCATGTCGCGTCTGCTCGTCCACCGACGCACGCGACCAGCGCACGCGGCCTTCGCTGATGGTCGAATACGATGGGCGCGTGGTGCTCTTCGACACGACGCCGGATTTCCGGCAGCAGGCGCTGCGCGAGAAGATATCGCGCCTCGATGCTGTGATCTTTACGCACAGCCACGCCGACCACGTTTTGGGGCTCGACGATACGCGCGTGTTCTATTTCAAGCAGCAAGTGCCTCTGATCGTCTGCGCCAACGAAGCCACGATGACTACGTTGCGCCAGGTATTCAGTTATATCTTCGAACAAACTTACAAATTCGGCGGCGTGGGCAAGCTCGAGCCGAGACGGATCGACGGACCTTTCGAGCTCTGGGGACTGCGCTTCACACCCGTTCCTGTGCTGCACGGAGACCTGCCCGTGCTGGGGTTTCGCTTCGGCCAGGCCGCGTATGTAACCGACTTCAGCAACATCCCGGAATCGTCCCTACCGTTGCTGGAGGGGGTGGAGGTGCTGATCCTCGACGCACTCCGCCACAAGCCCCATCCCACGCACTCAAACCTGGAGCAGTCGCTGGCCCTCGTCGACCGGCTGAAACCGCGGCGGGCCCTTTTCACTCACATCGCGCACGAAATGGGTCACGAGGAAACCAACGCCACCCTGCCCGCACATGTGCGTCTGGCATTTGACGGACTCTCCGTGGAGGTTGGAACGAGTTGACTATCTGTACTTCAGAAAGAGCCTTTGGGGATTTTGAATCCTGACTCAGAGATCTTATCTCGCATGCGTACGGTTCACAATTTGACAGAGTTGGGTGCACAGGTCGCGCCGGCCGTGTTGACCATCGGGAATTTTGATGGCGTTCACCTAGCCCACCAGCGCCTGCTCCGCAAGGTAGTGGAGACGGCGCGCGCCCGCAAAGCAACGGCCGTGGCGGTAACCTTCGAGCCCCACCCCATCAAGCTCCTTTCTCCCGACCACGCGCCCAAGCTGCTCACGCCGCTCGCGTGCAGGGCCCGGCTTATCGAAGCCCTGGGCATCGAGCTGCTGGTGGTTCTGCCCTTCACCAGGGAGCTGGCGCGCCTTTCCTCGGTCGAGTTTGTGCGCCAAGTTCTGGTGCGGTCGCTGCGCGCTGCCTCAGTGCACGTCGGTCCGAATTTCCGCTTCGGCTACCGTCAGGCCGGTGACGTGGAAATTCTCGCTGAACTCGCGCGGCAGGAAGGCTTCCGGCTCGATGTCCTTCCCACGATGGAGGTGCGTGGCGAACGCGTCTCGAGCACACGCATCCGCGAACTGCTCTCCGTCGGCCGTGTGAACCGCGCGGCGCGGCTCCTTGGCCGTCCCTTCTCGAACTTCGGCCCTATCGTCGCCGGCCTGGGCGTAGGGCGCAAGCACACCGTGCCCACCCTCAATCTCGCCCCCGTCGAAGAGCAGCTTCCTCAGATCGGCGTCTACGTCACCCGCGCGCGCCTGGGAAAGACCTGGCACGAATCAGTCACCAACGTCGGCCACAAACCTACTTTCGGAGACCACCGCTTGACGGTTGAGACCTACCTGCTGAACTTCCAAGGCGAGGTCACCGTGCGAGACGTCGAGATTGAGTTCCTATACCGCCTGCGCGATGAGATGAAGTTTCAGAATCCCGCCATCCTGAAAGTGCAGATCCAGGAAGACGCGCGACGTGCGCTCAAGTTCTTCCGCCTCCTGGGGCGCTTCCGGCAACTGCGCGGCGGACGCCTCACACCCAGTCGCCAGCCCGCATCCAGCTAGAGAATCGAGACGGTTGTTGCTGCGCGCTTCTTCAAGGCTTGCAAGTGCGGCCACGCGCACAGCATTTGTGAATTCTCTGCTGGTTCGCTACTTGAAAATCGGCAGGCCGCTGGGGGCTTCGGCAGAAGTGATTTCGGGCGGGGCTGTCGAGATGCCTGTTTCCTTGTCGCGGATGAAGCGCTCGATTTCTTCCATAAGGGCAGGAACGATCTCCGCTTCCGTGACGCGGCGGATGGCTTTGCCTTCGCGGTAGATCATGCCGTTGCCGCGCCCGGCAGCAACGCCGAGGTCGGCCTCGCGCGCCTCGCCCGGCCCGTTCACGGCGCAGCCCATCACCGCAAGACTGATCGGCATCTTAATGTGCGCGGTCGCCTGTTCGATTTCACCCGCGATCTTGAAGAGGTCAACTTCCAACCGGCCACAGGTGGGGCAGGCAATCACCACCGGGCCGCGGCTGCGCAGTTCGAGCGCCTTAAGCAACTCATAGCCGACGCGCACTTCCTCCACCGGGTCGGTCGCGAGCGAAACCCGGATCGTGTCGCCGATACCTTCGGCGAGCAGAATTCCCATGCCCACGCAAGACTTCACCGTGCCCGCGAATTGCGTCCCGGCCTCGGTGATACCAAGGTGGAAGGGATAATCGACCTGCCGGGCAAGCAGGCGGTAGGCGGCGACGGTGAGCTTCACATTCGAAGACTTGAGGGAAATAATCGTGTCGGTGAAGCCGAGTTCCTCGAGGATCTGGGTGTGGTAGAGCGCGCTCTCGACCATCGCCTCGGGCGTGGGAAAACCGTACTTCTCGAGCAACCGCCGCTCGAGCGAGCCGGCGTTGACGCCGATTCGTATCGGCACCTTCTGCTTTTGGGCGCGCCGCACGACGACGCGCACCTTTTCCGCGTCACCGATGTTCCCGGGATTGATCCGCAGCTTATCGATGCCCGCGTCGAGCGCCATGAGCGCGAACTTGTATTGGAAGTGAATGTCAGAAACGAGGATGGTGTCAGGGCAACGCTTGCGGATTTCGGGCAAGGCCTGCGCCGCTTCGAGATCGGGCACAGCGAGGCGGACGATTTCGCAGCCTGCTGCTTCCATCTGCTGGATCTGCTCGACGGTCCGCGCGACGTCGCGCGTGTCGGTCTTGGTCATCGACTGCACGGCGATGGCGGCGTCGCCACCGATGGTCAGCCGTCCAACCTTGACGGGGCGCGTCTTGCGCCGGGGTGTGAAATGTTCGGCGTTACTGAAGTTCACTCACCCACCGCCCATCGCAAAGAAAAACGAACACTGCAAACCTATGCTCTGAAATCGGCATTCGTTGCCCGGGGCTCACGAGCCGGTTTTCAAGTTTCGCTTTTCGGTCTTTGAACCCCGAATGCCCCAATCACTCAGTCAGTAAATCGTCGAATCACTCACTCGCTCAGTATGGCCGGAAAGTCTTGAGGATGTCATTGTACATGACGAACACGGCCAGCAGCAAAAGGAAGACGATTCCGACCTGCGCAAACCGTTCCTTGACTTCCAAGCTCAAATCGCGGCGGATCAGGCTTTCGACGAGCAACAGGAAAATCACTCCGCCATCCAGCACCGGAATCGGAAGTAAGTTGAAGATGCCGAGCTGCAGACTGATGAAACAGACGAACATCAGGAGTTCGGGGAAACCGGCGCGATACGCCTCGCCCGACAACTGGGCGATGCCGATGGGCCCGGAAAGCGAGCGGGTGGACATGCGCCGCGTCAGGATTTTGCCCAGGACATCAAAAGTCGCGAGCGAATTGCGCAGATTATCATGTAACGCCGACTGGACCGCCTGTCCCCAAGGGAGCTGGCGCACGACCATGTTGCTGCGGAAGCCGACGCCGATCCGCCAGACCTTCTCGCCCTGGAGGTCCGTGAGGACGGGCTTCATGCGCAGCGAGCTCTCCTGGCCGCCGCGCAGGATAGCAAATGTTATCTCCTTGCCATTCCCATTCTGGATCTGGTAAGCGAGACGAGGCCAGAAGAGCACCTTCTGGCCGTCTATCGCCACGATCTGATCGCCGGATTTTACACCGGCCTTGCCGGCGGGCAGGTCCGCCTCGACCGAATCGACCGTGCCAGGCACGTAGGGATACCAGCCCGCGTCGCCGATACGATTGGGCCCTTTCGCCTGCGGAGTAACGCTCAGCGCCACCTGCTGTCCATTACGCTCGACAACGACGGGGAGGGCTTCATTCACCGTGGTGAGCGTCTTGATTTCCACGTCCTCCCATTTGGGATTCTGCAGGCCATCGTAGCGGGTGATGAGATCGCCGGCCAAGATTCCCGCCTTGGCAGCGGGTGAATCCGGCTCGACGTCGCCGATGCGCGCGGGCTGCTCCTGATAAGCTGGCTTCTGATGGTGGAAATGGTAGATTCCGGTCAGCAGGCCAATGGCGAGGGTCACGTTCATGGCCGGCCCCATGATAACCACCACGAAGCGCTGCCAGCGCGGGCGCCCGAGAAATTCGCCGGCGTCGCCCTGGTGCACCTCGGAGGGTTCGTCACCCGCCATCTTAACGTAGCCGCCGAAGGGGAGGGCGCTGAGACGATAATCCGTGTCGCCGCGCTTAAAGCCGAGCAGCCGCTTGCCGAAGCCCAGCGAGAAGACCAGGACGCGGACGCCAAAATACTTAGCCGCCAGGAAGTGCCCCAGTTCGTGAATGAAAATCATGAAGCCGAGGACGATGACCACGACCACAGCGTCGGTGATGAAACTTGAGAACATGTTCAGAACTTACTCCTCATCTCGAAACCGCCGCGACCGCTTCGGCGGCGCGTCGGCGTGCTTCGCGGTCGCACTCCAGGAAATCCTCCAGGGAGTTGAAGCGCGTGCGAGGCGTCTGCCGCATCACTTGCTCGATGACCCGGGGAATGCCCCCAAACCGCAACCGCCGCGCCAGGAACGATTCCACGGCGACCTCATCAGCGGCGTTCAGCGCGCAAGGCAATGCTCCACCCTCCGCGAGCGCCGCCCGCGCCAACTCCAGGCACGGATAGCGCGCCGGCTCCGGCTTCTCGAAACGCAGATCACCCACTCCCGCCAGGTCAAGCCGCAGCCCTTCACCCTTCAGCTCCACCCGGTCCGGGTACGTCAGCGCGTACTGGATCGGCAGGCGCATGTCCGCCACGGCGAGCTGAGCCATCACCGTTCCGTCTCTAAATTCTATCATGGAATGAATGATCGATTGGGGATGAATCAGGACGTCGATCCGCGCCGCCGGCAAGTCAAAGAGCCAGTGTGCCTCAATGATCTCCAAACCCTTGTTCATCATCGTGGCAGAGTCGACTGTGATGCGCGAGCCCATTTTCCAGATGGGATGGTTCAAGGCCTCGTCGGGCGTCGCGTCGGGGAGTCGTTCCAGGGGCGTGCGGAGGAACGGACCACCCGAGGCCGTCAGGATCAGCCGTTGCACTTCCTCGCGACGGCCGACGCGGAGGCATTGGTGGAGGGCGCTGTGTTCACTGTCGATCGGTAGCAGTTCGGTGCCTCGTTCGCGCGCCGCACGGGTCACGATTTCGCCCGCCACGACCAGCGTCTCCTTGTTGGCAAGGCCGATCCGTTTTCCGGCCCGGACGGCTTCGTACGTGGCCTCGACGCCCGTCACGCCGTGGGCGGAAGAAACCACAAAGCCGACCTCGGGGTGCGTCGCGGCCTCGATGTGACCTTCGGACCCGGCGACAATCTTGACCGGGCAGCCAGAACCCAGCCGCTCGCGCAGCGGTTCGATCCATTCCGGTCCGCCCACCGAAACGAGCCTCGGTGCGAACTCCCGGACCTGCTCCGCCAGAACCTCCAGATTCTTGCCGGCGGCCAGCGAAACGACACGGAAGCGGCCGGGCAGGCTTCTCACCACGCGCAACGTGTTCTGACCGATCGAGCCGGTCGAGCCGAGAATGCAAAGACCAGTCATGGCAATCAAAATAGGTGCAGGGTGCGCGCCAGCCAGAGCGTCGCCGCGCCGAAAAGCAGCGCGTCGATGCGGTCGAGCATGCCGCCGTGACCAGGCAGAATCGTGCCGGAGTCTTTGACTCCTGCGCCGCGCTTGAGCGCCGATTCCACAAAGTCGCCGACCTGTCCAGCGATGGCGATAAGTCCCGCCATGATGATCGCGGCGCGCAGGTCGACCGATTTCCAAACCCAGTGCGTGTACGCCCAGGCGGCGAGCAGGCTGCCACCCAAGCCGCCTAAAGCGCCCTCAAAGGTTTTGTGAGGGGAAAGACGCGGAAAAAGAAAATGCTGTCCCAGCGGCCGGCCCACCAAGTACGCACAGATATCGCCCGCCCAGATGACCAGAAACAGGAAGAGGAGCAAGTCGCGGCCGTTGACCGGATCGGACGAACGCAGCACGATAAGAAACGACATCGGCACGCCTATGTAAAGTATGCCCAGGATCGTCGTGGCCGCGGCGCCGAGGTACTGCTTCAAATCCTCCACCCACAGCATTGCGAGCGACATCATGACGGGAATAAAGAGGGCAAGGAAAAGCGCCGCAGGGTTCGCAACGCTGCGGAGGGCCAGCACCTGCGCCAGACAGACGCCCCATCCGCCTGCATAAACCAGCGGGGCCAGAGTCCGAATGCCGCTCTGTCGGCAGATCACCACATACTCCTGCAAACCGAGTGTGACGGTAGTGATAATGGCCGCCACGAATATCCAGAGCGGAGACCAGCCGATCAGGTAGATGACCGGCGGGAAGAGAATGATGGCAGTGAGGACGCGCGATTTCATCTGGAAGTGGTCAGTGGCCTGTCGTCAGTTGTGGGCTGCCAGCGCAAGATCAAATCCCGTCCGTCATTGGCTGCGTTCCGCACGATCTCCGGTGCGCCACCGGCGCACTACCCCAAGCCCAAGCCTCCGTAACGGCGCTCGCGCTTTTGGAAATCGATGATGGCCTGGAACAGGTCGTTCTGTGTGAAGTCAGGCCAGAGGGTTTCCGTCACCCAGATTTCCGAATAAGCCACCTGCCAGAGGAGGAAGTTGCTCAAGCGCATTTCACCGCTGGTGCGAATCAGCAAGTCGGGGTCGGGAAGATCGTGCGTATAGAGATGGCGGCTCAGGGTGGCTTCGTCCACGTGGAGCGCGCCATTGCGCCGGGCCTGTTCGACCAGCGCGCGCACGGCGTCGACCAGTTCCGCCCGCGCGCCGTAGTTGAGCGCCAGGGTCAGCCGCAGGCCGGTATTGTTCTGAGTCTTCTCGAGCGCCGTGCTCAAATCGGCCTGCACGGCCTTGGGAAGGTCCTCCACGCGGCCGATGACTGCCAGACGAATGTTCTGCCGATTGAGCTCTCCGATTTCCTTCTTCAGATACTCCCGCAGCAGCGCCATGAGCAGTTTGATTTCAGTGTGAGGGCGTTTCCAGTTCTCCACCGAGAAGGCATACAGGGTAAGGTGCGGAATGCCCAGACGGGCACAGGCCTCCACTGCCTGACGTACGGCGCGAATTCCGGCGCGATGGCCGGCGATGCGCGGCAGGCGCCGTCGTCTGGCCCAACGCCCGTTGCCGTCCATGATGATGGCCACGTGCTGCGGCAACCGGTCGAGGTCGATCTTGGCCAGGAGGTCCGCTTCGAGGAGTTCTGGTTTCACTGCGGCTCGCAGGACAGACAAAGTGTTTGACCGAACAACGTCAAACGTTAACACAGGCCCCCACCGACCGCAAGCCGCCCGGAGGCCGACTTCTAGACGCATCCCGACGGAGGAGAAAACTACTCAGCCCCCGCTGTGTTGCGGCGTGATCCAGGGCAGGCCGCCGGGGAAGAACATGCTGACGACAAGAAGCAGGGTCAGGGTGATCATAACGATGCAGGTGGTCCAGGCGATGATATTGAAGGTGCGCGTGTTGCGGTAATCTCCCATGAGGTCCTTCCGGTTAGTCAATTGCAGCATGAAGATCACAACGAAAGGCAGCAATATCCCGTTCGCAACCTGCGAGAGAAGGATGATCGGGACCTGCTGAGACTCGCTCAGCAGCACAACAGCCAGCATCCCCAAAAAGATCAGACTCGTATAGAGCCAGTAGAATGCCGGCGCTTCATTGAACCGCTTGTTAATACCCGATTCCAGGCCCAAGCCCTCGCAGACATAGTACGCGGTGGCGAGGGGGAGTATGCACGCCGAGAATAGCGAAGCATTAACGAGCCCGACGGCAAACAAGGCAGTAGCAGCGTGGCCCGCCAAGGGTCGCAGGGCCAGTGCAGCATCGGCCGCATTCTTGATGTCGCGGTTGCCGCTCACATAGATCGTGGCCGCACATGCGACGATGATAAAGAACGCCACAACATCTGTGATGACGCACCCGACGATAACGTCCCACCGAGAGTAGGCGTAATCCCTGAGCCTTACGCCCTTCTCGACGACAGCGGCTTGCAGATAAAACTGCATCCAGGGGGCGATCGTGGTCCCGACCAGCCCAATGATCATGTACAGGTAACCGGAAGTAAGATGAAATGAGGGCTTGACCGTGCTCACAAATGCGGCCGTCCAGTCGGGACGAGAAAGAAAGCAGGAAACCGGATACGCCACGTAGATCACGCAGGCCGCCAAGAACACTTTCTCGACGTACCGGTAACTTCCCTTCACCACCAGTAGCCACACAAGGATTGCCCCCAAGGGCACGGCAACGAACCGGCTCATTCCGAAGACCGACATCCCCGAGGCTAATCCTGCAAACTCAGAAACCGTGTTTCCCAAGTCCGTGATGATCAGTAGAATCATCAGAATGAAGGTGGTCCGAAAGCCGTACTCCTCGCGGATCAAGTCCGCCAGTCCCTTGCCGGTGACCACTCCCATGCGAGCCACCATCTCCTGGACGATAACCAAAGCAACCGTAATGGGAATCAGTGTCCAGAGCAGGGAAAGGCCGAACTTTGCTCCGGCGAGGGAGTAGGTATAGATGCCACCCGCATCGTTGTCGACGTTCGCTGTGATGATCCCCGGGCCCAGCACAGCAAGAAAAATCAAAAAACGCATTCGATAGTGGCGAAGTCTTGCGCGGGTCACGGGTAGCCCTCACTCTCCGATGAATTACCTCCGGTTGATCACGAGCTCCAGTACGTCGTCCGAGGTGACGACGCCCAGTGGGTGGCATCGCTCGTCGACCACCGGCAGGGTCACTAAGTTGTACTTGTGGAACAGGTCCACGACGTCGCGCTGACTGGCGTGAGCCGGGAGATAGATGAGCGGGTCTGCCGCAAGGTCGCTCAGCGGGGTTGTTGCCTCCGCCAACAGGATGCGCGCCAGCGGCACCGCCCCGGTCAGGACCGCCTGCGAGTTCACGAGGTAGATGTTGTGGATAGACTCGATGGTTCCCTCAAAGTTCTTGAGGGCTGCAATCGCTCCGTCCACCGTCGCGGCCTCCCCAACAATCACAAACTCCGTCGTCATGAGGGCGCCGGCGGTATTCTCCTCAAAGCCGAGCAATCCACGAACTTCCTTGGCCTCTTCTTTCTCCATGTCGGCCAGAACTTCGGCGGAAGCCTCAGGGGGCATCTCCTGCAGGACGTCGGCGGCTTCGTCAGGCGCCATTTCTTCCACGATGTCCGCCGCCTTCCCCGGCGAGATGCTTTCCAGGAGGGCGGCCTGCATACGGGTGGGAATCTCGGACAGCGCTTGGGCAGCCGTCTCGTCGTCGAGAGACTCGATCACGGCCTTCTGCTCGTCGCGGCTCAATTCTTCCAGGATTTCGCCAATGTCCGCCGGGTGGAGCTCGGCCAGCCGGTCATAGGAAATCCGCAGCTTCACACGGCGCGCCGGGTCCGACTCGATCAAGTTGATGAATTCCCAGGGAATCGTCTTGGAGGAAAATAGCCCGGAGACCAGCCGGATGTTGTGCTTCGCCGCCAGCCCCTGGAGCAACCGCCGCACCGCCGCGCCCATGCCCACATTCGCGGCGACGATGCGCAATTCGCTGCAGCCATCGGTCGGCTGAATATCGAAATCGACGTCGTTGACGCGGACGACTTTGCGGTTGTCCACGTTGATCACCTGCTGGTCGAGCACGTCTTTCTTGATGCGCAGAAGGCCCTCGTCGGGGGCGAAATCCCGAAGCTGGTCGGCGGGGACTCGCGTCTGGACCGAGCGCACCGAGATCGATTGCACTTGTTCATGGGTGATACAGAGCAGTTTCTTCTTCGGGGCCCGCACCAGGTAGGTCGCCACCCGCAGAGCGTTCTGGCTGGGATTAACACCGAGGTCGAACAGCCGCCCCAGAAACTCGCCCTTGACGTCAAAGGTGGGAAGGTTTTCAAGCTCGGTAAAGTAGATCATGGTGTACCTTCCTGCTCCACCCGTTCGCCCGTCGCCGAGTTACCGGGCAGTGGATTGAATTTGCGTGGTAACCTCGCGTAACGAGGTTAGATGCTGACTCGAGACGCTGCCCGCCCCTCCTCCACCCAGACAACGTTTCGAGTCCCTTAATACGAATCGCTCACATGTTTGTCAAGGAAAAACGCGCCACAGTTCGGGGAAAATCGCCAAAGAGCAGGTGCCTCCAGTGAAGCCTGCACCGCGTCACAGTTCCCAGTGAAGTCGGACGGCCCAAACGGACGCCGGCCCTCGGTCACGGTTGTACGCGGGATTGACAACCTGTTGAAAGTCCGGGGATATGGCGAATCCCTTGCCCAAGGAGAACAGGTAATAGCTTTCCACAATCTTCTCCCGACCGTAATTCAGCGCGCCGTCTCCAATGATGAATCCTTTCCCACCGGCCCGGAGATAGTCGGCATGGTCGCGGGAGATGCCGTTCACTCCGAGAGCCACACCCAGCCGGTCTCGGGGTCTGCTCCATCGCTCTCCTTTCACGCTCAGTCCCGCGCTGCCCGTGCGGTCAATCTCCGTGAACGCCCAGGTCTCCGTGTGAGCGTCATTCCAGCCGTAGCGGACGAAGACCCCAATGTCCTTGGCAACCTCCTGCTCGGCGTTCAGCCCGAAGCCATATTTCAGACTGTAGCTGCGAGACTTCGTGATATCCATCTGGAAAACAGGAGTATCGATTGTCGTCCGGTAATTCCCCATGTGCGCATGGTTCATGAACCCCATAAGACGCAAAGCCCCGGGATGCCCCTTAAACTCGTGGCGGTGCTCCAGCTCGAGGTTGTCGGCCCTTGCGTTGGCGATTCTCGTGTCCAACGCCATCCCGTTAGCATCCTTGGGCACCATGACGCTGGCGAACCGTACGGCCCAGCGCCGGTCGTTCAACTCCAGTGCAAAGCCGTAGGTGTAACCCCGCGTGTCGGCGGCGAAGTCCCAGGCACCATTGTCCATCAAGGCCCAATTGAGGAATTGACTCCGTGCGTCATGGCTGTAAGTGTTGTCGTCGAAGACGTCTATGAGCGAAAACTTCCCGA
>JBEKUI010000028.1:0-25489 GCA_049515175.1 Terriglobia bacterium | reverse complement strand
GACGAGCTCGCGCACTGTGCCGATGTGGGAGGCGAGATCCTGATTGCTGCCGGGGAGCGTGAACGCCACGCCCCGCGCCGTGGGCTTGCCGCGCCGCCGAGCCAAGCGCAACAGCAGCACCGCCAGGCGATGGCGCACCGTGGTGAAGGAGAGTTCTTCGATGATGCCCACGAGTTGCCGCAACCGCGCGCCGAGGACTCTCAAGACCTTCAGGGCCACTGCCGGGTGCTCCACGCACAGCGCCTGAAAATCGCGTTTGCTGACGAAAAGCAGCCGCGCCTCACTCTGCGCGATGGCAGAGGCCGGATAAGCTCCGCCATCGAACACCGGCAATTCGGCCACGGACCCCCCGGCGCCTTCGACGGCCAAAACCTGCTCCCGGCCGCTGGCCGACGTTTTGAAGATCTTGACCGCGCCGGATTCGACTACAAAGAGTCCTTTGCACGGCTCACCCTCCGAGAAGACCACCTGCCCGGCGGTAAAATCATGCGGGACCACACGCTCGGCGAGGAAAGAGAGCTCCTTTTCTGAGAGGTCAGCAAAGATTGCGGCCTTCTGAAGTGCGGCGCGAGTGACCCGGGAGCTTGGCATACGGGAGTATTCTACCCGCGAATAGCCTGGGCGAGGAGGTTGGAATACAATTGAGCTGCGATGAAACTCGGCTGGCTGGCTTTGGCGTTGGTCCTCTACACGGCGTTTGTGATTTACCGCGTCATGCCGCAATTGCCTGAACGCATTCCAACTCACTACAACTGGGCCGGCCATCCCACCGCCTGGGGCAGCCCCGACGTTCTCTGGACACTGTTGATCGCCCAAGTGGCAGGCACCGCCCTGATTCTGGCCGTGCCGGCGATCGGCCGCCGCGCCCCGCAACTGGTTAGCCTGGGAACGCGGCGGCTCAGCGACTTCCCTCCGGCCGCGCGTGAGCACATCATGCCGCTGCTCGGTGATATGTGCGGCTGGCTGGCGGTGCTTTATTGTTTCTTGTTCAGCCTGCTCATCCGCGACATGATCCGTGCCGGTTTCAATCCCCGCGAAAGTCCGAGCTTCTGGATCGTCTGGGCATATCTTGCCGCCACCGCCGTCGTTGTCGTCTACTACTTGCGCCGGTTCTACCGGATTGCCCGGCAAGTAGCTTCGGAGGAAGCGCTAAGGTCTGGGGCGCGTCGTTGACCTGCCCGGCTGAGCCGCGACCTCTGCTCCCCGAAGACGAACCCAAATGGCGACGCCGCCTCCCGGGCAAGCTGCCTCTTGTTGCTCCCCCCGAAGTGTAGTAGTAGGCTTGCGCTGACCCCTCGCTGGAGCCCACCGTGTATCTCAGTTCCCGTATTGCCGCTATTGCTGCGACGACATCCCTGCTTCTGTTGAACGTTTCCTGCGGAGGAGGCTCGGCCTCCCCCACACCTTTGCCGCCAACCATCAGCGTGACCCTTTCCACTTCCACTTTGAATATCGTACAGGGGGGCGCACCGCAGCCTGTGGACGTCACGGTCAGCCGGCCATCCGGCGTGACGGGCGCGGTGACGTTGGACACCTCGATTCTTCCCGCGGGCGTGGCCGCTGAAGTGGAATCTCCCGGAAGCGGCGACAAGGGCAAGGTCACGTTCACGGCCACAGCACAGAACGGTGGGGCCGGAACGCACCCGGTCGTGATTCGTGCCAGCGGTGGCGGATCGAACGGTAGCGCCAACATGAACTTGGCGGTCGGGATCATAGCGACCGTGGGCGCCTCGGTCACAAGTTCGATCAACATGTTTATGTCCACCTCGTTCCAGCCTGCGTCATGGACGGACCAATTCTTCGTCAACCACCCCGAGGCCACCGTGCCTCTCGGCGCACTGAACCCGCAGCACATCAACGTCCAGGTGCTGGAGCGCGACATTCCGCAGCTCACTGCAGCGACGCCCACATCGGCCGGCTCGTGGGATTTCACTTACATTGATGGGATCCTGAATCCTATTTTCACCGCGGGTGACAACAACCCGCTCTATCAGATCGCCATGGGGCCGGTCTTCATGTACAACACGGGCAACCCTCAAATGGGATTGCGGGACGCCACCTTTCAGGAGTTCGCCACCTACTGCGCGCAACTCGTGACGTATTACAACACCGGCGGCTTCAGCGACGGTGCTGGCATTCATCACGTTTCGCAGTATTATCCCAACTGGCCCATCACCTACTGGGGCATCTACAACGAGCCCAACATCAATGGATTTACCCCCCAGGCGTACGTGGAGATGTACAACGTCGTCGTGCCTCAAATGCTGGCCGAGGATTCCCACCTCAAATTCGTCGCCGTGGAACTCTCCGATTGGGGCAATGAGCCGCAGCGGTACCTGCCCACGTTTGTCAACAACGTGACGGCGCCGGTGGATGTGGTCGCCACGCACTACTATTCGTCATGCAACCAGCGCGACACAGACCAAATGCTGCTCGACACTATCCCGACGTTTGCGAATCACGTCGATTACATCTACTCCCAGCTTCAATCAAAGCCTACGCTCGCCAATGTGCCCGTATGGGTAACTGAGAACAACGTCAACGCCGACTGGGACATGGGTGGTGGCATGAGTAACTGCAATCCCGGGCAGCCGTTCGTCACCGACCGGCGCGGCTCGAGCGCCTTCTTTGCGGCGTGACGCCCGCTGGTGTTTTCCCGTCTGGCACAGGCGGGCGCGCGTTCGCTCCATCACTGGGGATTCCACGCCGATCAGCAGTATGGCGAAGTCGATGGCGGGACCGCACAGCCTTACCTCAGCTATTGGGTAGATTATTGGCTGGGGAGATATTTCCCTTCGCCGCCGGGCTCGGACGTCTTGCAGCTTGACGCAAGTGATAATGCGACGGTCGAGATTCTCGACGCGCGCACCGATCCGGCGGTGCGACCTGACCCGCAACCTATCACGCCAGCGCAGCAGATGGAGATCACCCTTCCAGGTTATGGTGTGACGTTCCTGGAGTTGAAATAGGCGGGGCCCCCACCCTCTGCTCCTCTCCCGGAAGAAAAGGGAGGAAGAAAAACGGGTCTGCTTTCCAACCCTCTCCCTGGGGGAGAGGGTGTCCGTCAGCCGACGGACGGGTGAGGGCAACCTACGGCAGCGCAGCGATCACCGCAGCCGTGAATTCGATGGTCGTGCTCTTCCCTCCCAGGTCCGGCGTGCGCACTCGGCCTTCACCCGTCACAGCCTTGAGAGCGCGCATGATGCGCTTAGCGGCAGCAGGCTCGTCGAGATGCTCCATCATCAGCGCGGCACTCCAGATGGCGGCGATGGGGTTGGCGATGCCGCGCCCTTCGATATCCGGAGCGCTGCCGTGCACCGGCTCGAACATAGGCGGCCCGAGCCGCGCCGTGGGATTAAGGTTGGCGCTCACGGCAAGTCCGAGACTTCCCTGCAACGCCCCGCCGATGTCAGTGAGAATGTCGGCGAAGAGATTCGACCCCACTACCACGTCGAGCGATTCTGGGTGCGTGATCATGCGGGCCGCGAGTGCATCGACGTGATAGTTGGCGACGGTCACGTCGGGATAATCCTTCGCGACCTCGCGCAGCGTCTCGTCCCAGAGCACCATCGTGTACTGCATGGCGTTGGATTTGGTGGCGCTCGCCAGGCGCTTGCGCGGGCGCCGTCGTGCCTGGTCGAAGGCGTATCGCATCACACGCTCAACGCCCTTGCGGGTGAAAATCGAGGATTGAATCGCCACTTCGTCGGACGTGCCGCGCTTGAACCGGCCTCCCAGACCGCTGTATTCGCCCTCGGTGTTCTCGCGGATGAAGAGCATGTCGATTTCGGCAGGACCTTTGCCGGCCATCGGCGACTTGAGCCCCGGCAGAATCTCTACCGGGCGCAGGTTCACATAGAGATCGAAAGTGAAGCGAATCTTGAGTAGCAGTTCGCGCAGCGAAACGTGGTCGGGCACCGTCGGATGACCAATCGCGCCGAGATAGATGGCGTCCAACGGACGGAGTTGGTCGAGCCCCTCCTCCGGCATCATCCGCCCGGTCCGCAGGTAGTACTCACAGCCCCAATCGAACCGCTGGAACTCGAGCGCGAAGGTTCCCTCCGCCCGAGCGGCGGCTTCGAGAACCCTCACCCCCGCCGGGACTACTTCCCTCCCGATCCCGTCTCCCGGAATAAGTGCAATGCGATAGGTTTTCATGATGGCGATGATTGTACACGCTCAGCAGGCAGCATTCAGCATTTGGCTTCTGGGGTGACATCTGAAACTGGCCGGTGGAATGCCGGATGTTTTCGGCTGTAGTGTTGCTATATCTGATAACCGGAGTTAAACTCTCGCCAACGATGAGGCAAGAGGTAATTAGCAAAAGCTGTCTAATACTCCTGCTGCTCTTCTCGGCGGGGCTCCTCGCCCAAGCGCCACCCGCTGCCGAGTCCAAAAAACCAGATTACTCGCAAGAGGCCTCCGTCATTGAGTCCTTGAGCCGCAAGGTGGAGTTTCAGAATGACGGGACGGGCTACACTGAAACCACGCTGCGGGCCCGTATACAATCCGACGCGGGCGTGAAGCAATTTGGCCTTTTGATATTTCAGTACCAGCAAGCCAACGACACGCCGGAAATCACCTATGTCCGAGTCCGCAAGCCGGACGGCACGACAGTCGTCACGCCGGCTGAGAACATTCAGGATCTTCCCGCCGACGTGACTCGTGAAGCGCCGTTTTACAGCGATGTGCGTCAAAAGCACGTGGCGGTGCGAGGCCTAAGCGTCGGGGACACGCTGGAATATCAGATTCGCAACCGTACGCACACGCCGATTGTTCCGGGTCATTTCTGGCTGGCGCACGATTTTTCGCGCAGCGGAATCGTGCTGGAGGAGACGCTGGAGGTCAACGTTCCGGCCGCTCGCACTGACTGTAAAGACCAAGTTTGTGGAAATGCAACCCTCCGTGACGGAAGAAGGTGGCCGGCGCATTTACCGATGGAAGACAGCGAACCTGGAACGCAAGAAAGAGGACGAATCAAAGGCCGAGCCGGACGAGGCGCCACCGGCAGTCCAATTCACCACCTTTCAGAGCTTTGAAGAAGTCGGGCGATGGTACGAAAGCCTGCAGAGCGAGCGTGCCGAGCCGACGCCAGAGATCCGCGCCAAGGCTGCGGAGCTGATCAAAGGAGCAAAAACCGACGACGAGAAACTCAAGGCCATTTACAACTACGTGTCGCTGCATTTCCGTTACATCGGCATCGCCTTCGGCATCGGACGCTACCAACCCAACCCCGCCGCTGACGTCCTCGCCAACCAATATGGCGACTGCAAGGACAAACACACGCTGCTGGCCGCCTTGCTCAAGGCCGCAGGGCTCATGGCCTATCCCGCTCTCATCAACTCCTCACGCCAGATTGACCCGAAGGTCCCCTCCCCGGCTCAATTCGACCACGTCATCAGCGCGATTCCGCAGGGCGACGGCTATCTTTGGCTCGACACGACACCGGAAGTCGCGCCGTTCGCGCTCCTGCTCTTTACCCTGCGCGACAAGCAGGCGCTGGTGATTTCGGAAGGGAAGCCGGCGCTCCTCGTGAAAACGCCGCAAGATCCGCCCTTCCCCACCACGGCTCGGTTTCAGGTGGAAGGCAAACTCGACGAGTCGGGAACATTGACGGCGAAAATCGAGCGGACCTTCCGCGGCGATATGGAAGTGCTGCTGCGTGCGGCCTTCCGCGGCACTCCTCAGGCGCAGTGGAAAGATCTCATTCAGAATATCTCCTATGCTTCGGGGTTTGCCGGTACGGTGAGCAAAATCGACGTCTCGGCGCCCGAGGCAACGGACGCTCCCTTCCGGCTCAGTTACGACTACAACCGGAAGGAGTACCCGGACTGGGCTAACCATCGGATCAGCATGCCCTGCCCGCCCTACGGCCTGCCAGCCTTGAAAGACAAAGATGAGGAGAAACGCGTCATTCTGAAGCTGGGTGTCCCGCTCGAGTTTGATTATGAGGGGAAGGTCACAGTCCCCAAGGACTACACGCCGAAGGTGCCCTCCGCCGTCGACTTGAAAGAGGATTTTGCCGAATACCACTCCACCTATGCGTTCCAGGATGGCGTGTTGCGTGGCGTGCACCATTTGACGATCACGGCGAAGGAGATCCCCAAAGAGAAGTTCGAGGCATACCGTAAGTTTGCCAAAGCCGCCAACGAGGACGAAGCGCGCTTCGTGGATTTGACTCCCCCGCGGTTAAGCAAAGCGGAATTACTCTCCAAGGCCGATGGGATGTCAGCGGATGAATTGAACTCCGCCGCCGCAAGTCTTCTCGATGAGAACAAGGACTTCTCACTGGCTCTTGACCTCCTGCGCAAGGCGGTTGCGAAGGATCCAAGTCACAAGTGGGCATGGAATAATCTCGGGCGGGCCTACGTCCGTCTCGGGAATGAGTCCGAAGCGGAAAAAGCTTACAAGAAGCAAATCGAGATCAATCCCAAGGACGAGTACACGTACGACAACCTGGGCTGGCTTTACGGCCGGCAGAAAAGGTACGCCGAAGCTGTCGCTGCCTATCGAAAGCACATTGAACTTAACCCAACCGATAAGGAGGCCTACGGCTATCTCGGCTGGGCCCTAGGTGAGTTGCGAAAGTGGGACGAGGCAGAAGAAGTCTATTCAAGATTAGTCCTCCTCAGCCCCGACAAGCCGGAGCCTTACGTGTCGTGGGGACGTGCGCTACTGCACGTCGGCAAGAAGGAAGAGGCTCTCATGCAGTTGAGGAAGGCCCTCGAGCTCGACCCCAAGTATCCCGGGGCTTGGGCCATGATCGGCTATCTCAAAGTCCAAATGGGAGAAGTCGACGAGGGATTGCGAGACTTCCGCAAAGAAATCGAAGTCAACCCCCAGGACCACGATGCGCCCGCCTACCTTGGCGGGATTCTCATCCGCTTGAAGAGGTACAGCGAGGCAGTTCCCGTTTTGGAGTCTGCGTTGGAAATGAACCCCAAGACTACTCGGTTGACTCTTCAGCTGGGATCCGCTTATCTCGAATCTGGCGAAGCGGAAAAGGCAATGGCCTCTTACCAAAAGGCCGCGGAGCTCGATCCTTCGCCTAATACATGGAATACCATTGCCTACGACCTCGCCGAGAAGAGCCAGAACCTCCAGGAAGCTCATCGTTATGCCGAGATGGCAGTGAAGGCGCAGGAGAGACGAACGGCGGAGATACGACTGCAGAAGCTTGACCTGAGCGATCTCAAAGCGACCGACCTGCTGGGCGCGATCTGGGACACGCTGGGCTGGGCCTACTTCCGCCTGGGCGATCTGGACGACGCGGAGAATTACATCTCGGCTGGTTGGAATCTGACTCAGCTTCCTGACACTGCCGATCACCTGGGACAAGTCTATGAGAAACAGGGAAAGAAGCAGGCTGCCATCCGGGCCTACGCCTGGGCGTTGGCTTCGAGCGGCGCAGATGTCCGAGGTCGCGTGCCGGCTCCGGTGATCCCCCAGGCCAGCGCGGACTTCCCTGGAAGGGGCGAGACCCGCCAGCGCCTCCTCAACTTGATTGGAAACACGACGCAATGTGAAGCCCGCGTGGGCGGGGCCCGGGAAGAATTGAGCCGGTTGAGAACCGTGAAAGTTAAGCCCATCCTCTCCCGATTCGCCTCGGCAGAGTTCTTCGTGGTCATCTCTCCCGGGCCGAAAGTGGAGGAAGTGAAGTTCATCAGCGGCGACGAGGGGTTGCGGAACGCCGGCGATGCGCTCGCCGCAGCGAAGTTCGATGTGCTGTTTCCCGCGGATCGCCCGGCTAAACTCCTGCGTCGCGGCATCCTGATGTGTCATTCGATTACGAGTGGCTGCGAATTCGTTATGTACCCGCCAAATTCTGTGCTATCGATCCAGTGACGTTCGTGTGCTCGTCACCCGCCGAATCTGCAGTCCTCCCCGTGGGGAGGACGATAATCGCCTTTCGACCGATGGCCTTGGCGTCCTCCATGGAGCCCTCCGGAGCAGCGTCCAATGCAGTAAAGATATCGAATTTGAGGTCAGCAGCTTCTAGAGTTCCCTCGGCGGATTGCGGGCCGGAGGATCGAGGCCGCGGCAGGGATTCTGCGTCGAGGAATCAGCTAATGGCCGGTCGCCGGGGCGGGAAGCAGATTCTGGTAATGCCGCCGGGCGTCGTCGAGCTTATCCGCCAGGGCGTCCACTTCGCCCTTCCCGTAGGTGGCGGTATATTCTGGATCGTGCAACCTTCCGCCAATGAAGTCGAGAATCTTCAAGCGCTTTTCCACCAGACGGGACAACTCGCGTCCGTCTCTAAAGCTCTTCTCGTCGACGATCACATAAACCGGCGAGGTGTGGGCGATTCCGCCGTTCTGGGAAGTGACGCGCGCCGCGATCCACTGGCTGGCTTCGGCCTGGACCTCGAAGTCGAGAGTTAATTCGGTCTGATTCGGCCCGTGAGACGCGGCCGACCGGATCACGCGGCCTTGTGCGACAACCTCCAGCAGTTGAGGTGCGCCGATCGAGGCGGGAGCCCAGGCGCGGGCACGAACCCGGACTTTTCTGTTTTTGCTCACCTTGACCTCGTCACCGGGAATGGCGCGGTCGACATTCAGCGTAAGCATGGGGCCATTGGTGACGAAAGTGTGCCCGCTGTGCATCGCCGAAAACCATGCGTCAGCGGAAAAGTTTGGGCCGGTATAAGCATACATGCGCACTTCGCCGATCGTGTTGCCCCAGGGAACGTCGGAGCCCGCGGAGGCTGTGAGCTTCTGGCCGAGGCTCAGGAAGTCATAAAAGTCCTCGACGCCCAGATTACGGAACTGAAGGATTTCGAGGAAATCCACCTTGCCACGGATGACGTTAATCGTCGCGTCCCAGGTGGCATAGGTCTCCGGGCGGGTCCGCCGGTAGTACTCCAAAGCCCAGGCCATGTGCGCGTAGCCCACCAGGCCGCCTTGCGCGTGCACTCGGTCGAAAACAAAATCGTAAAGGTGCATGCGGGAAGTGTCCAGAACAGGCTCCTGGATATTCAGCGCAATGGCGTGCCCTTGCTCGTGGATTTCCGTGGAGGGATCTTCCTGGCCGGAGACCAGCACGTAATCTCCTTGCTGATAGCGGAAGTCCTTTCCGTAGCCCATCTGTTCGAACGTTCTTTTGCCCTCGACGGTCTGATGAAGGATGTTCGCAACGTGGACGTCCTCTGCCCGCGCCCAGGTGAGCAGGAATTCGCTTGTGGAAGGCTTGCCGCGCCGAACATGAACGTGATCGTCGCCCGAATACCAGCCTTGCCGGGCCATGTCCACCCAGCGCTGGAGGACGATTCTCAGGTGGCGGTTCTCATCCGGGCGAATAGTGAATTCCTGAAAGACCGGGGAGTATTCGATCCCGCGCGCCGCCGCGATCCGCCAATTGCCGGCGGGCAAAAGAATCGAGAAGGGCTTCGACACGAAATATGCCGCCGGCTCCTGCCAGAAGGGGTACGACGACTTCCCGGCGTAAACAAACGACCGTGTTTCGTTGTCGTTGTATTCGCCGTTGGTCACCCGCACCGGGCCGATGTCTCCCGGCGTCCAGGGGTTGGGATCTTCGTAGAAATTCTGCACGGTGGTGTAGGGAGGAATCTGTCAGCCGTCCGGAGGAACACGCCATTTGTGGTCGGCCAAGGACGTGATGCAAACCATCGCGGGGACCACTTGGCCCGTTGAACCGTCCACAATTTCAACCTGCAGCGTGCCCGTGTCGGTGCTCGCACACTCTGCATGACCCGCCCACCCCAGCAACGCGAACGCCATGAGCGTTCCCATCGATATAGCCTTGGCGATCATGCCGGATCCCCTGCTTCCCGTGGCCTCGCGGAACGAGACCAGATCTAGCGCTCAGTCTTCGAGTCACCGCAATGAGTTCAGTGAACATATCATAATTAACGTGCGGGAGACCTTCTTCTGCCGAATGTCAAAAGGTACTGGCGGCGTAAATGCCTTGATTCACCCCCTTGTGCGCGGCAAGGCAGGGGGCATGGCTGGGGCCATGCCTCGACATCGTGTACAATCCCTCGGACGCGAATTCAGGGAGGATGCAATGCGAAAGATCTGGCGCCCAGCCTCGCACTTCTTCGTCGTCTTATTCCTGACGCCCTCCGCCGTCGCCCTCGCGGCACAGCCTGCGGATTCCCCCGCGTTGCGCGCCGGGACTTCCCTGGACTCGCAGTGGACGATAGACGATATGGTGGCGGCGGAGCATGGGACGGAGTTCCGCATTGCGCCGGACGGCAAGTGGGTCGTGTGGGTGAAGCACGCCCCCGACGCGGGCAAGGACGAGATGGTTTCGAATCTCGTTCTCAGCAGTCTCACCGAAAGGCAGGAGATTCCGCTTACGCGCGGGCCGAATCACGATGCGAACCCCAAGTGGTCGCGCGACGGGCTGCTCATTGCTTTCTTGAGTGACCGACCCTTGCCCAAGCCGGCAGGTAAGGAATCGGACGCCGAGGCCGCACAGGAGCCGCCGAAGATGCAACTCTGGCTTCTCAATGCGCGAGGCGGTGAGCCCTGGCCACTCACGAAATCGGAGCGTGAGGTTAAGGATTTCGACTGGATCGACGCTGAGACCCTCCTGATCGTGGCGGAAGAGGACCCGAGCCTCTACGAACACACTCTGAAGGAGAAGAAAGACGATTCGCGCGCCGTCGATGACGCCACGCATACACCTCCCGTGCGGCTCTTCAAGGTCAACGTAAAGACCGGCGAGATCACTCGCCTGACCACGAACACGGATTGGATTCAGGCCGTCGTCGTCTCGCCCGACGGCAAATGGGCCGTGGCCATCCACCAGCGCAGCCTGAGCTACGAGTTCGACGAGAAGGTCAAGCCCGCGACTTTCCTCTACGACTTGGCTTCCGGAAAGGCCAGGCCCATTCCCGAAGACGGCAAGATTCTTCCCTGGGTTCCGGAGTTTCCGCCGCAGATTCACTGGACGTTTGACAGCGCGGGCTTCTACCTCCTTTCCGCGTACTCAACCCACCCGGTCTATCACCAGGCGTTCGTCAATGTGCTCTATTACTACGACGTGGCTCGCGCGACGGCGACCAAAGTGGACTTGGGCTGGGAGAATGAACTGCCGGTGGATTCAGAAGCTGCTTGCGTTGTCACGCCCGACGGCTTCATCGCGCTGCTGGCGGCGGGAGCGCGCTTCAAGCCGGCGCGCTACACGCGCCAGGGCGACCGTTGGCGGCGGGCGTGGATTGAAGGCGATGACGCGAACAACATCTTCGCCCTCGAACTCGCGCAGGACGGCAGGACGCTCGTCTATCCATCGAGCAGCGCCAGCCGGCCGGAGCAATGGTTCCGCGCCACTCTCGATGGGACCACGCTTACCGGCCGCGTGCCCATCACCGAGCTGAACCCGGCTTTTCAGAAGAAGATCGCAGGGCGCACGGAAACCGTGCGTTGGAGAGGCGCGCTCGATGAAGAAGTCGAGGGCATTCTTTACTACCCACAAGATTACGTGGCGGGGAAAAAGTATCCGCTCGTCCTAATGATTCATGGCGGGCCGCTGGGCGTGGACATGGATGCTTGGGATGACCGCACTTCCGCTCCGGCCAATCTGTACACCCAGCGCGGCGCTTTCGTCCTGAAACCGAATTATCACGGCAGCAGCAACTACGGGTTGAAGTGGGCGGAATCCATCGGCGGCGGCAAGTACTATGATCTGGAAGTTCCCGACATCGAGGCGGGCGTGGACGCGCTTATCGCACGCGGCCTGGTGGACCCCGAGCGCCTGGGGACGCTGGGCTGGTCGAATGGCGCCATCCTTACCATCGCGCTGACGGTTGCCTCTACACGTTTCAAGGTGGCTTCGGCAGGCGCGGGTGACGTGGAACAGGCGAGCGACTGGGCGTACGCGACCTTCGGTGCGGCGTTCGATAACTATTACCTCGGCGCCCCACCTTACGACGACCCGCAGCTCTATATTCGCAAATCGCCCCTCTTCGAGTTCAAGAAGGTGAGGACACCCACCATCATCTTCTCCGGCACCGACGACCGCGACGTCGGGCACGCGCAGGCGTGGGAACACTTTCGCGCCCTCCAGCAAATTGGCCAGACCGACACCCGCTTCATCGTCTTGCCGGGCGAACCGCATGGGCTGAAAAAGCTGTCCCATCGGCGGCGCAAGGTCGAGGAGGAACTGGCCTGGTTCGACCAATACCTCTTCAAGCCCGGACCACCCGCCGACGAAGCCCTGAAAGCAGATTCACCGCTGGCCCAGGCGCTCCAGCGGCGCCACATCAAGAAAGCCGGCGCGACCTTCGGAGTGCTGGTAAAATCCACCCTCGTTCCGGAAGTGGTCGCCTATCAGGGCTTGGAGTTGGGGCGTTTTGAAGTGACCCGCGCGCAATATGCCGCCTTCGACAAGAATTACAAAGTTGAGCCGGGCACCGAGAACTATCCCGCCAGCGCCATCAGCCTCGCGGACGCCCAGGCTTATTGCGCGTGGCTGAGCAAGCTGACGGGCGAGAACTATCGCCTCGGGAAAGTTGGAGAAGTTGAGCCTATTTACAGAGACGCCCGGGAGAACGAGAACTCCCTCGACTACTGGGCCGGATACAGTTTGAATCCTGACGATGCGGCGCGGCTGCAGTCGAAGCTGAAAGAATTGGACGGAGCGGCGCCGCTGCTAAAGCCCGTCGGCAGCTTCAAAGGCCGCGGCGAGGGTGAGTTGGTATTTGATCTGGGCGGCAACGTGGCCGAGTGGGCGGTCGCACAGGACGGCCAGGGCAAGGTGCTGGGTGGCAGTGCCGATCAGCCTTCCGACCCCAAGAGGTCCAAGTCGAGCGCAGCACCGGCTTATATCGGATTTCGTGTACTGAAAGGATCTTAGTGGGGGCGAGGCGTTGCCTCGCCCGGCGACTGGCGGGCGACGACCGGGTCGCCCCTACTCAAAGAGGACGTCGCAGGGAGCAAATGTGAGGCCATCGATCTGGAAGGCCATTCTCACCGACAGCCACTTCTGGGTGCCGGTAGGAGTGCTTGCCGCCGGCATTCTGCTGCTGGCGATTATCAAGTAGGGGCGAGGCGATGCCGCGCCAATCGGCAGACGAGCGGCCCGCCGGGTTCGTTGCTACTCGCTACGTGGAGAAGCCCAACTGACCACACAACCTAAGGCTACATCCCAAACTTCGGCGCGCGCCTTGCACATGCTCGGTGTTATGTGCGGGCTAGCGGCAGGAGCCTGGCTGGGTGCGGCGGAGGCGCCCGCCAAACTCGTCACGATAGGGCTTTCGCCGTTCCTCATTTCGCTGGCCATGGTCACGGGCGTCTTCGTGGCGCGCTGGACGCTGCCCACGCTGATGAAAGGCACCGGCTACATCTTCCTCGACCTGCGCGAGAAGCCGCACCTGATCGTCTGGGCCGTGCTGGCGGGGGCGATCTGGGCGGTGGCTAACACGCTAACGGTCTTTGCCATTCGCGACGTGGGTATCTCGATTGCCTTTCCGCTTTGGAACACCAACAGCCTGGTGGGCGTCTTCTGGGGCTGGTTCTTTTTCCGCGAGCTGCGCGGTGCGGACTGGAGTGGATGGGCGAAAGTCGTGGGCGGGGCGCTGGCCATCGTGACGGGCGCGACGCTCCTCGGATATGCATCGTCGCACGGGGGGACTTCCATCTCCGCGCATGCGACGACGGGCATCCCGGCGGCGCTCGGAGCGGGATTGTTGTGGGGAACGATGTATATTCCCTACCGCAAAGCCTACCTGAGCGGCATGAATCCCCTTTCCTTTGTGACCGTCTTCACTGTGGGGGAGCTGGTGACCGTTTCGACGCTGGCGCTGGTGTTTCGCGGCGGCTTCGCGCCGCTCCTGGAAGAAGTCGGGCGCGCCCGGCCCGCGCTCTTCTGGCTGTTTCTCGGCGGATTCTGCTGGGTGCTGGGCGATCTCTTCCAGCAGTACGCCGCAAAGTACATCGGCATCGGGCGCGGCATTCCCCTCTCCAATACGAATCAGCTTTGGGGACTGGCCTGGGGGGCGCTGGTGTTCGGTGAACTGGCCGGGAGCTCAAGTAAAGGCCTAGTCTTCGGTGGGTCGCTGCTCATGATTGCCGGAGCCCTGGGCATCAGCACTTCGGTGGCGGGAAGTCGGGAACGCTCGTCGCAGCAGGAAGCCATGGAGCGCGAGTGCCAGCGCTACGGGCTGCGCATCGAGGAGTTGACGGCGGCGCTGGCGGGCGAAGATCCCCTGGCCGAGAAGGTGGGCGCACGGCGCGCCTGGGATGTGCCGATTCTGCTCGGCGCGGTAGGGATTTTTGTTTGGCTGGCGATTGGGACGGAGCGCCCTCCCATCGCCATGAATCTCGCCTGGGTCGCGGCGCTGCTGGTTCCCTCTCTGCTCCTGCTCGGCGCATGCGGCTGGCTGCTATGGAAGCGGACGAAGTTCTCGTAGGCACTTGCGGGTGCCCGCCGCCAGAGTTCGGTCTCCTGCCGGGCTGCCAGACCGACGAGTCGCCTCTCCTCTGACTCGTGTCATTTCATCCTTCGACACTCGCTGGCCGAGCTGCCTTGGTCCGGCACTCACGCCTCAATCAACGATCAGGATTTGTGGGTTTTCACCCCTCTTGAAACGGTATTGCAAGCGAAATAGCCCATAGTAGGTTGTGTGACGCTTCCCTAAGGATCCTTTCAACTGGAACACGTCTCAATTCAAACCATGTTTTTTCTATAAGTTAGGGCCCTGACATTGATTTACATCAAGTTCTTTCCGTTTGGCATGGTGCTTGCGACAAGCAAGGGTGCGAGGGACTTCGGGTCCTAGGAACCCGCCGAGAGGCGGGTCAGGTAATGGGGATAGCGGCATCAACACCGTTATCCCCACCCTGCTAAAGCGAACGCAAGGTTTGCTAAGAGAAGTCCCGCCGTGACTCCAGGGCGAACCGAATCAGGTGAGAGCAAAATGTGGGTGAGCGCGATGGTTTTTGTTTCGCGCCTATACATTTCACCGAGGACGGATCGTGAGCTGGTTCGCCGGATCACCCGGTACGGGAAATAGCGCGGTAGCGCTCGACCGGGGAATTGTCAGAGTCGTTGCTTTGAGAAAAGCATCACCCGCTAAAGGGAGATTGAAACAGTGTTGAGTCAGGGCCAGCAGACGAAACCGCACGAGTTCAAGCCCCGGCTCATTTTTTGGGAGGTGACAAAGGGCTGCAACCTGCGTTGCATCCATTGTCGCGCCACCGCTACAGAACTCACTTCGCCGTTAGACCTACCTACTACCAAAGCCCTGAACTTAATTGAGCAAGTCTCTCAGTATGCCCTACCAATCCTTGTTCTGAGCGGTGGCGAACCTCTTTTTCGTGCGGATATTTTCCAACTCGCTCGTTATGCGGCCGACCGCGGCCTGCGCGTGGCGCTAGCCACCAACGGCACGCTGGTCACCCAAGAGATTGCGCGCAAGATTGTGGACGCGGGTGTACGTCGCGTCTCCATCAGCCTGGACGGCGCCAACGCCGCCACCCACGATGCCTTTCGCGGAATCCCCGGAGCGTTCGAAGCAGCTCTGCGCGGATTCCGCAATTTGAAAGAACTGGGCATGTCGGTGCAGATCAATACCACGATTGCCCGCCACAACGCCCACGAACTGCCCGCGGTGCTGGATTTGACGCGCTCGATCGGAGCGGATGCCCTGCACACTTTCCTCCTCGTGCCCGTAGGCTGCGGCGTGGATATTGCGGCCGAGCAGATGGTGCCCCCGCAGGAATATGAAGAGATTCTGAATTGGTTCTACGATCGCTCGCAGCATGGCGACATCGAATTAAAGGCCACCTGCGCGCCGCATTACTTCCGCGTGGTGCGCCAGCGCCGCGCCGCGGAGCGCCGCGCTGCGACCGCCACCCCGGCCGCACACCCACAGGGGAATGGTGCGGAGATCGGCCCCACGGAGATTACCATGCCCGGTTCGACCGGCATCGCGCTCCATCCACATGCCGCGAGGGCGGGACACGGTCATCCCGGCGGCATGAGCGCCGTCACGAAAGGCTGCCTGGCTGGAACCGGCGTCTGCTTCATCTCCCATGTGGGTGAGGTCTATCCCTGCGGCTACCTGCCGGTGATAGCGGGCGACCTGAGCAAGCAGTCGTTTGCCGACATCTGGGAAAACTCCTCCGTCTTCCAGACGCTGCGCAGCACAGAGAGCCTGAAAGGCAAGTGCGGGTACTGTGAGTTTCGTAACATCTGCATGGGCTGCCGCGCGCGCGCTTTCGCGGCGTCGGGGGACTACATGGACGAAGAGCCCTTCTGCATCTACGAGCCGCGCAGGGCGGAACCGAAATCACATCCCGCAGAGGTGAAGCATGTTCCGGTTCACTGATCTGGTCCGCGGGAGTGAGACCGTCCGAGACGTGAAGCAGAAATGTTCCGAGACCGAGCCGGTGTTTGAACGGTTCGGCCTGAAGCCCTCCTGCTACGACTGTTCGATCGAGCAGGCAGCGCGCAAAGTCGGCGCGCCGGTTAACGATTTGCTCCTGGAACTCAACGAGGTCATCCACCGCACAGCGAGCCTCGCGGCCTGACACGTCGCGGAACTGGAATCACCATGGCAACCTTGGTGTCCGACCTCCATCACGTGCAACCCGAGCGCCTGCGATCCTTCATTCTGCCGCGTGAGCACGGCGCGTGGGGCATCCTGTTAATTCCCCTTTTGACCGGTGCATCGATTGGGTTTGCGACAGGACACGGGGTGCTTCCCTTCCTCCTTTTTATCGCGGCATCCCTCTCGCTCTTCTGCCTGCGGACACCCGTGGAAGCCTGGTTGGGCGCATCCGCCCTGCGCCCTCAAACGCCCCCCGAGCAGATGGTGCTTTTTTGTTCGCTGGCTGTTTACACGGCGATCGCTGCGCTCTCCGTTGGCTGGCTGCTTTGGCGCGAGCGCGCCCTGGGACTGGTTCTTGTCGGGGGGGCCGCGGTCGTGATCTTTCTCGCGCAGGCGGGACTGAAGAAGCTGGGACGCCAGATGCGTTTGGCGGCCCAGGTCCTCGGCGCGTTGGGACTCACCTCAACGGCGGCCGGCGCTTATTATGTCGTGACCGGTGCTCTGGACCAGAAGGCATTGATCCTCTGGACGGCCAACTGGCTCTTCGCCATCAACCAGATTCATTTCGTTCAGATGCGCATTCATGGCGGGCGCGCCGCCGGGCTGCGGGAGAAATTGTCAACCGGCGCCTGGTTTCTGTTAGGCGAGACCCTGACCGTATTTCTTCTGATCGTCGCCTGGCGTTTGAGATGTTTGCCGGCCCTGGCGGGGCTGGCGTTTGTTCCCGTGCTGCTGCGCGGCCTGCGCTGGTTCTGGCAGGCGAAAGAGCCACTGGCCATCCATCGCCTGGGATTTACGGAGCTCGCTCACGTCCTGGTTTTTGGGGTCCTGTTCATCCTGGGCTTCTCCTTGTAGCGCCGTCCTGGCGGCGAGGTGAGGCGCTGACGTATTGAGTCTGAGTATGGGCGACAACGGAACCTGCGGAAACAAACCGCCTTGGATAGAATCCTTCCTCCACGTGCGTAGCAGTTTTGCACGATTCAGTGGCCAGCCCGTCCCCGACGAATGTCTCCGCCGTGTTCTGGAACTGGCTCGGTTGGTGCCAACCGAGTCCTATTTCCAACCCTGGCGCTGGATTCTAATTCGAAGTCATGCCGGCAAGCGGGTTGTGGAATCCGCCACGCAGGTGGGCGCGCCCCTGAGCTCCGCCCCCGTCGTGCTGATTTGCCTGGCCGACACCGGTGCCTGGAAAACCGCGCCGCAGCAAGTCCAGGAGCTGGTAGCGAAGAAGACACTCTCAGCCCAGAGCGGGCAGGAAATCCTGCGCAGGATTCGCGAGCAGTACGCCTCCTCGCCGGAACTCACTCAGCGCGCCGCGCTCGCTCACGCTTTCATCGCCGTGCACCAGATCCTAATCGCCGCCGCAAATTGCGATCTTTCCGCCTACTGGGTCAGTGCGTTTGACGAACAGAAAATCAAGGCCCACTTCCATATTCCTGACCATTTCCTGGTCGCCGCCCTCATCGGCATCGGCTACGCCGAGAAAACGGTGTCCCCCCTGCCGGAACTTCCCCTGCAATCTCACATCTACGAGGAAACATTCGGCGAAGCGTACGAGAGCAGAGACAGGGATTAGAAGGTCGGAGGTTCATAGCGCCTTCACCCTTTCCATTGCCTGCTCGTAAGTGAGCACCTGCCCGCCGTGTTGTTTCTGATAATCCTCGGCCTCCTGCTTTGAGCGGAACGCCACCAGACTCGGCAGGCAGCGGTCGTACTCGCGCACCGCAACACCTTGCGGCTCGCGCGCGATGGGCGTCGAGTGCATCGTGCAATAGGCTACGTCTCCACCTTCGACGTAAGACGCCGTTCCCGCGGCGATGAAGGTGCCGCTCTTCACATCAGTCGCCCAAGCCTTTTTCGCGGCGCCGGGATGCTCAATCTGATAGTGCATCCCACAGCGGGGGCAGCAGGCGTCCTCGTGGCCCGAGGCTAGCTCCAAACGGTAGATCACACCTGCGTGGAGGTTGCGGTCGCACACGCGGCACAAGTCCGCCCGCGGCCGCGAGACGGATAGGTAGGCCCAAACGCCGAGCGCCGTAATGACGCCAATTGCGGAGAGTGTGATCGCTGCCTCTTTCCATTTCATGACATCACCTGCGTTAGTCCTCAGCCTTCAACTACCGCCCAACGGCGATTGGCAATTCCCTACTCGGTATTCGCCACTCCCGCCCTTAGGGCGGGTTTCACTTCAAAGTGCCACTTCCAGATCGCATAGATCGCTGGGTAGACGATCAGCTCCATGATGAAAGAGGTGAAGATGCCGCCGATCATGGGCGCGGCGATACGCTTCATGACGTCGGCGCCCGAACCCGTGGACCACATGATGGGAAGGAGTCCCAAAAACATGCAGGCCACGGTCATCACCTTGGGGCGGACGCGCTTGACGGCGCCGTGAAGAATCGCATCCTTGAGGCCGCTCCAACTGCCTAGCAGTCCCTTCTTTTTCCATTCCTCATAAGCGAGATCCAGATAGAGCAGCATAAAGACGCCGGTCTCCGCGTCCACTCCCATCAGGGCAATCAATCCCACCCACACCGCGATACTCATATTGTAGCCCAGCCAGTGAAGCAACCATACCGCGCCCACGGCGGAAAATGGCACGGCGAGGAAAACGATCATCGTCTTCACCGCCGACTTGGTATTGAGATAGAGCAGCACGAAAATGATGAAGATAGTGAGCGGCAGGACGAACGTCAACCGTTCCCGAACGCGCTGGAGATATTCGTACTGCCCACTCCACGCCAGACTGTAGCCGGTGGGCAAGTGCGGCTCGACTTTCTCGCGCACCGCACGCCTCGCCTCGTCGACGTAGCTGCCCAGGTCGCGCCCCGCCACATCGACGTAGACATAGCCGGAGAGCAACCCGTTTTCGTCGCGGATCATTCCGGGCCCCTCGACCAAGCGCAGATCCGCGACCTGAGCAATCGGAATTTGTGCGCCGGAGGGTGTCGAGATCAGCACCCGGCTCAGGTGCCCGGGGTCGCTGCGGTAGTCGCGCAGGTAGCGCACGTTCACGGCGTAGCGCTCCCGACCTTCAATGGTGGTGGTGACATTCTCACCTCCCACTGCTGACATGATGGAACCCTCGACGTCGTCGACGGACAATCCGTAACGAGCCAATTCGTCGCGCTTCAGGTTGAAGTCGAGAAAGTAGCCGCCTGTCGTGCGCTCGGCGTAAACGCTGCGCGTGCCCGCAACGTGCGCGAGCGCCTGTTCGATCTCGCGCCCGATTGTCTCGATCTGCCGCAGGTCGGAGCCGTAAATCTTCACGCCCACCGGAGTCCGCACGCCGGTGGTCAGCATGTCAATGCGGTTGCGGATGGGCATCGTCCACGCGTTCGTCGTGCCGGGAATCTTGAGCGCCCGGTCCATCTCTTCAATCAACTCCTCTTGGCTGATGCGATCCGGCCAGAAGCACCGCAAGATCTTCTGCGCCCATTCCGGCGCCCGCTGGGAGTACCACTGCGGCCTCCTGCGCCACCGGTCAGGCGGCTTGAGCACCACGGTGGTTTCCATCATCGAAAGGGGCGCAGGGTCGGTAGAGGTTTCGGCGCGGCCCGCCTTGCCGAAAACGCGCTCGACTTCGGGAAATGTCTTGAGCACTCGGTCCTGAATTTGAAGCAGCCGCTGCGCTTCGGTAATGGAAATCCCCGGCAACGTTGAGGGCATGTAAAGAATCACTCCCTCGTCGAGCGGCGGCATGAACTCCGAACCGAGGCGCTGGAAGACTGGAACGGTGATCGCCACGGTCGCCATGGCGGCGAGAACCACCACCCACTTGAATCGCAAAGCCAGCTCCGCGACGGGGTGATAAATCTTCATCAGGATGCGGCTGATGGGATGTTTCTCTTCGCTGTGAATCTTGCCGACCAGCACGGCGTTGGCAATCCAACTCAGGAAGCGCGGGCGAAATGTATAAGGCTTCATATGCGTGAAGAGCAGGCGCATCGCGGGGTCGAGTGTGATGGCAAGCGCCGCCGCGATGGCCATGGAGAAATTCTTGGTAAAGGCGAGCGGCTTGAACAGCCGTCCTTCCTGCGCTTCGAGAGTGAAGATGGGCATGAAAGAAACGGCGATGACGAGCAGCGAGAAGAAACTGGCCGGGCCGACTTCTTTCACCGCCTCAACAACCACCTCGTGATAGTCCCGCTTGCGACCCTCCGCTTCCCAGAGCTCGAGCTTTTTGTGCGTCTGCTCCACTACCACAATCGCCGCATCCACCATGGCCCCGACGGCGATTGCGATTCCCCCCAGCGACATGATGTTCGAGGTCACGCCGACCGCCTTCATGGGGATAAATGAAATCAGCACGGTGATTGGAATGGTGAGGATAGGGATCAGCGCGCTGGGAATGTGCCAGAGGAATACCAGGATCACTCCACTGACGATCAGCACTTCTTCCATCAAGGTATGCTTGAGCGTGTCGATGGAACGCAGAATCAGTTCCGACCGGTCGTAAGTCGTAACAATCTTCACGCCCGGTGGCAGTGAGGGCTGGATTTCATGCAGCTTCGTTTTCACGCGATCGATAACCTCGAGCGCGTTTTCGCCGGAGCGCATGATCACCACACCGCCCACCACGTCGCCCTGGCCATCGAGGTCCGCGACGCCGCGGCGGATGTCGGGGCCGAGTGTCACCTGGCCGACGTCGCGGACGCGGATCGGCGTGCCGGTCTTCACATCGCCACCAATGACGATCTGCTCCAGATCCTTGAGGGATTGCGCGTAGCCGCGGCCGCGCACCATATATTCGCGCCCGCTGAATTCAACCAGCCGTCCGCCCACGTCGTTGTTGCCATGCCGCACGGCTTCCGTCACCTTTTCGATCGGGATGCGGTAATTCGCGAGCAGGTTGGGATCGACGTTCACTTGGTACTGGCGCACCAAGCCGCCGATGGGCGCCACTTCCGCCACGCCGGGGACACTCTGCAGGTAGTAGCGCAAGTACCAGTCCTGATAGGAACGCAGCGCGTCGAGCGTGTGCCGTCCCGTTGTGTCCACGAGCGCGTATTGAAACACCCAGCCGATGGAGGTGGCGTCGGGGCCGAGTTCGACCTGCACGCCTTGCGGCAGGCGTGGCGTGATCTTGGAGAGATATTCGAGCGCGCGCGAACGCGCCCAGTAAATGTCTGTGCCCTCGTCAAAAATCACGTACACGTAGGAATAGCCAAAGTCGGAGAAGCCGCGAATGTCTTTCACTTTAGGCGCGCCCAGCATCGCCGTGATGATGGGATAGGTCACCTGGTCTTCAATGATGTCGGGGCTGCGGTCCCAGCGCGAGTAGATAATCACCTGCGTGTCCGAGAGGTCGGGGATGGCGTCAAGCGGAACGTTTTTGAGCGACCACCAGCCTCCGAGGCACGCCGCCGCCACAAAGAGGAAGACGACGAATTTGTTTTTCGCGCTGAATTCGATGATGCGATGAATCATGGCTGCCTTCCTTCTTCGCCTTCTGCGGCGGCGCTCTATGAGCGGCGAGTTTTCGTTGGGAATCCCGGAGGGCTCCCCCTACTCGTCGGTCACAGACCGGCGCTACTTCAGTGCTGATGCTCCGTCGGTTTCGTTTCCGCAGGCTTGGGCATAGCGTGCCCTTGGTGATCTTTCGGCTCGGCCTGCGGCGCCGACGGGGCAGGCGCACCGTGCCCCGCGTGGCCGACGGGCTCCATCCCCGCGATTGCCTGGCGCAGGTTGCTCTCGGAATCGATTAGGAAATTGGCGCGTGTGACGACTTTCTCGCCCGCGCGCAGGCCGCTCAAAATCACCGCGTAGTCTCCCGTACCGCCGCCCAGCCGCACTTCGCGCGGCTCGAAGACCCCCTGGCCGCGGTCCACAAAGACGCGCTGGTGCTCGCCGGAATTGAGCACCGCGTCCACCGGAACCGTGAGCTGGCGGCCCAGCGAGCGGTGCAACTCAACATTCACAAACATTTCCGCTTTGAGCTTGAGATCAGGATTGGGAAATTCCAGGCGAATCGGCAGCGTGCGCGTTTCTTCCATCAAGTGAGGTGGGATGAAGGTGATGCGCCCACGCAGTTTCTGGCCAGCCAAGGCGGCGGCCGTCAGCGTCGCCTCCTGACCGACCTCCACCATCGGAATGTCGGGCTCGTAGATGTCGGCGTAAACCCACACTTCGCTGTGGTCGGCGAGTTTGTAGAGCTCGGTGTCCGGGGTGACATATTGGTTCGGGAACGCTTTGCGTTCGATGACGTGACCGGTCGCCGGCGAGTAGCAGGTGATCTCGCGATGGGGTTTGCCGGTCTCGTTGAGTTCGCGCATCTGCTCCTCAGTCAGATCCCAGAGCTCGAGCCGGCGACGCGACGCTTCCAGCAGACTCTTCCCGCTGGCAGCCACTTCCGGGATGGAACTCGACCCCAGCTCGCGGTCGGCTTTCAAAGCCAGCAGATATTCCTGTTCGCTGGCCAGCAATTCGGGACTGTAAAGTGTGAAGAGCGGTTCGCCCTGATGAACATGCTGGAAGGTGTAGTCGACGAAGACTTTCTTAATCCAGCCGCTCACTTTGATGTGGACGTTGGCGATGCGTTCCTCATCGAGCGCCACGCGGCCCGTCGTGCGAAGGGTTGTGGCGAGGGAGCGGTATTGCGCCCGCACGGTCACCACACCCAGCAACTGCTGGCGTGCCGGGCTGATCTGAATCGCGCCGGGAGTCGAGGGAGCGCCCGTAGCCTCCTCCGCGTAAACGGGCACGAGCTTCATGCCGCAGTCGGGCGCGATGCCGGGCTTATCGGAGCGATACCAGGGATGCATGGGATCCTCGTAGTAGAGAATCTTGCGCTCGCCCGGAGTCGCGGCGGGAGCAGCGGCTAGGATCATCGGCATGGCCCACGCCCCAAGCCCTTCGCCCACCGGCCGCCAAACCACGGTCGCAGCGGCGCAAACCGCGGCGAAGGCCGCCAGGGTGGTCAAAGACTTCTTCATTGATGCCTTCATCGTTCACCTCTCATTTTCCTCGGGTGGCGGGTCGCCCGTCAGCTGACGGACGAGACACCCCCTCGTCCCTACCGAACCAATTCCAGCCCAGTCAATTCTTCCAGCCGCGCCAGAGCCTTTTCGTGATTGGCAAGTTGCTGGTGATAGTTAAGTTCGTATTCCAGAATTGTTGTGAAGTTACTGAGCACCGTCTGAAAATCACTCGCGCCGGCCTCGTAGCTCGCCAGTGACGATTCGAGCGCCAGGCGCGACTGCGGCACCAAGCCCTCCGTGTAAAGTTTCATCAGGCGGTCGGCAGCTTCCACCGCCACGAATTCCTGCTTTACCCGGTAGCGCAGGAGGGTCAATTGATTGCCCACGGAGCGCTGCGCCGCTTCCAGATTCAGCGCCGCTTCGCGAATGGCCTGGTCCTGTTTATTGCGCCGGAAAACGGGGAGGCTGGTCGAGAAGGTGAAGCCGTACATGTCCGGCAACCCCGCGCGCTGCATGTAGGTGTAGCCGACGCTGAAGTCCGGCCGAACTTCTTTGTGCGCCAGATTCACGGCGAGCTGGTTGCCTTCGATCATCGCCTGCTGCCGCTTGAGCGCCGGGAAGGTCGACTCCGCCGCCGATTGCAGTTCCGCGGGTGTCTGGACGAGCACGCTTTGCCGGAGTTCGGACGCCGGGCCCACGGGCGTATCGACGGGCAGATCGCGCAGGCTGTTGAGCTGGGCCTCGAGCGTGCGGCGGGTTTGCTCGAGCATCGTCTGGCGCTCGCTGAGTCGAGTGAGTTCCACCTGGGCACGGATGATGTCCTGCTGCACGCCCTTGCCGACCGAGTAGCGAATTTGCGACACCTGGGCAAGCTGTTCGAGGATCTGGCGTTCCTTCGCGAGCGTCGAGAGCGACTGATCGGCAAAGTAGAGATCGACGTAGGCTTGCTTCACCTCCGCGACAACCCGCCGTGAAACCTCATCGATCCCCGTTGCTTCGGCGTCAGCCTCGCGCGCCGCGATTTCGCCGCGCAGACGAGTTTTCCCGGGATAAGGAATCACCTGCTCGGCCATGAACTGCCGCTGGCTTGAGGGATCACCCCGCATCAGCGTGTAGGGCGGCAGGATGTTTCCACCGTAACCCAACGTCAACGTCGGGTCGGACCACGCCTTGGCCTGAGGAACGCGCGCCCGCTTCGCCTCCGCGCCACGCTGCGCCGCCTGGATTTCCGGATTGCGCGTCAGCGCTTCGCGCACGAGTTCCTCGAGCCGCGCGGGCGGCGAATCGGTTTTTGTAGCTCCAGCGAGCGCCATCGTTCGGGCGCCCACCAACAGCGCTGTAATCAGTAACTGTGAGAGAGTTCTGCTCCAACTCATCTTGGTACTCCATCCTTTCGTGCAATGGCGCGTGACTCACGGGCGGGAAGCCCGTGCTGCGTCGCTCGCGCCGACACTTCAACGCGCGAAACAAAATTCGGAGTTGGGATGGAGTTCTAGATCAGAAGAAGACAGGTTTGTCTAAGGGGAGTAATCGGGGGTGAAACAGCGTGCGCGCCCCCCCAACGCCCGGCGGTGTAACGCACAGGTGAGGTGAGTACCGGAAGCGGCGAGTATTCCGCTGCCGGCGAATCCTTGGTGACGTGCTCGGTGGTGACCTTGGTTTGCACCAGCGAGCCGTGCTCGCGAAAGGCGGAAACAAAGCAGCATTCCGGGGAGGTGGTTCTTGAGGGCACCTTCTCTTGTGCAGGCGTGCAACAATCGTGTCCGGCCCTGAGCGGCATGGGAGCACACACGCCCGCCATTCCCGTCAGTTGCAGAACCGACACCATCAGTACGATCTGTCCGAAACACCTCATTAAGTTACGTTCCAGCATTTAGTGTACCCAAAAGCTCTCACGGTGGCAATAGAGCATGCTTACAGCAAATCAAATGCGTAAGCGGTTGCTGTGGTTTGTTCAGAGATTTTGACAACTGGCAGTCAGCCGAGTGATGTCGCCCATCGGACTTATTGACCGCGTGGTTTAGCGTAGCGCGAAGGTACGAATCCGGAGTTC
>JBEKUI010000027.1:0-32730 GCA_049515175.1 Terriglobia bacterium | reverse complement strand
TCTAAACCGACACGTGCCCGTGTGTAACCAGCACAGTGGCTTTCACCGGAGCTGGAGTTGATGAGCGTTCTAAACGCTATCTCTCAGGAAATGCAGCACAATCAATATCAAGGCCACAACTAGGACAACGTGAATGAAATAGCTGGAAACGTGAAATGCGAGAAATCCAAGCAACCAAAGAACAATCAGAACTGCGGCGATTATTCCAAGCATGTTTTCATCCCCTTGTTTCTGAGCGCGAGAACATCTGCGATCTCATCCCGAAGTGCGCCGATGCCTCTTCGTGTGCAGGAGAACACTGCACAGACACCACATTAGTCACAGAGAAGACGGACGTATGTCCGCTTTTGAACACTCTCGCATTTTTATTTCACCTTTAATCCCGCTTTGCTCGTGGGTGGCGCAGACATCGCGCTTTTTGCGATGTGTGCGAAGGGGCGGAGGTTCGGAACCCCGCAGGGGTTCAATGTGAATGGCCGGGGGCATCGCCCCCGGAGACAAAGCACACACCCTATTCCATCCCGAACCCGTCAGCCGACGGGTTCAACAGGGGGCGGGGGATTCGACCCCTTCAGGGTCGTGATTTGATTGTTCATTTCTCCACTCCTTCCCGTGGGTTTCACCCACGGCTATTCACATTGTTCCCCTTCGGGGAACGCGTGGGTGGCGCATACCCGTCAGCTGACGGGCTGCGACCAGCGCAGCAGCGGCGCAGGCTCGGTCGTTCGCGAAGGGTCACTTCGACTTCGCGACTTCCAGGTGATTGGTCACCGAGAAGATGCCGGAGACTCCGTTGGCGCGCAGGTTGGCCAGATTCTTGTCGCCTTCGTTATCCACGACGCCTTCCAGGGTGACATTTCCATTCTTCACGATAATCCGAATGGGTTTGATGACCGGCATGGCGTAGCGCTCCAGCGCCGTATAGCCGTAGATAGCTCGATAGAGCGCCAGACGGAGTCGATCGTCCATGGGTGACAAGGGTAGGACCTCAATCTGGTTGTCCACCTTTTCCACGCCTTCAATCCGCTTGACCACGTTCCCGATGTCACTCTTCAGTGACGGCCGCGAGACCTGCCCCATCAGGGTCACGTTGTAGCCTTCGACCTTGTACGCGATGTTGTCGAAGACGCCGAAGTAGGGGAGCATCAGGATTTCGTGCCGGACTTCTCTCTGGATTCGCTCCACGGCCCGCTCGGGAACCGCTTTCTGTGCCTGCGCCGCCACCAGCACGCTCCACGGCGCGAGGAAGATGAGGACCACGATAAGTCTGCGCTTCATGTCGATTCCTCCTTTGCGGAATGTCGATTCAACTGCCGTAATAACTTTTAGGATACACCTTGTCAACTGCAAGCAAAACTCACCGCCCTTAACGGTAGCGGGTCAGCTTGAATCTGTAGCGGGTAGCGCAGACCTCATTCTGTTGAGGTCTGCGGCTTTTTCGCGAACGAACCGCGGACCTGCAAATCAGGTCCGCGCTACCTGCTTGCAGTTGGTTCCATTATAAAACGGAACTGCAGATCCTTCGCTCACGCTCAGGATGACATTCAACTGCCTTCAAACCGTCAAAACTGAAACTTGGTTCCGAGGTGAGTTTCGACTTCTTCGGTCGAGACCATTTCGATGGCGTCCCAGGGGCAGCCGTCGAGGAAGGAGCCGTCGGGGCCTTTCGAGGTACACTTCTTGCAGCCAATGCAGAGTTGCGGATCGACCTCGATGCGGCCGAAGGGCGGGTTCTCGGGGTCGGTGACCCAGTACATGCAATCTTCGACGGGGCAATAGGGCACGCAGGCGGGCGAGCCCGAGCAGCCGGTGCAGCACTCGGTGATGACGGCGATTTCCCTGGGTTTCTTTTTGCGGGGAGTTTCGATACCCTTGGATTTGGGTTCGCTCTTGAGGACTTCCCCGACCGGTATGTAGAACTGTGGCACGGGCCTGCTCCTGTGTGGTGTGTCCGGACTCATTGTCCCAGATTGCCCGACGGTGCGTCAACGGATTTGGTCTTCGCTATTGTAGCGGCGGTGTCTCACCGCCGAATCAGTTGACGATGCACGGACGGCGATGAGGACATCGCCGCTACAGCCCGCACGATGGTGACCCCGCAGAGCGGGGTCGCCGCTAGAGCACATAGGTGAGAATGCATGGTGGCGTGGACGCTGGTTTTTCATCTTACGGGACTGGTCTTCTGGATTGGCAGCCTACTGGCGGTGACCCATGTGCTGGCAATGCACAGCGAGGAGAAATCGCCCGAGGCACGCGCCGTGCTGGGCCGCTTGGAGTCGAAGCTCCTCAAGGGACTGGCGCATCCCGGCGCCGCCCTGATGGTGATCAGCGGTGTGGTCTTGCTGGCGGAGGATCCCCACTTCCTGCGCGCCACCTGGCTGCATTTGAAAATCCCGCTGGTGCTGGTGATGGTGGCGCTTGATCTGCGGGTTTACTTCCGCGCCAAAGCATTTCAGGCGGGGCAAATCGAAATGACCCGCGGCGAGTGCATGGCGCTGCACGGCATGATCGCCGCGGTCTTTATGGCGATTCTCGTTCTGGCACTCATTAAACCATTCTCTTGATTTCATCTGGAGGAGCACTTGGCAAAAATCACGGTGAACAACAACGGGTCACTGCGCATCGAAGGCGAAATCACCATCTGCGATGCGGCGGGCAAGGAATTCGGCTTGGGCGGGCGGAGCGTCATCAGCCTCTGCCGCTGCGGCCATTCCGAAAACAAACCGTTCTGCGACGGCAACCACAAGCGTGTGGGCTTCCAATCGCAGGTCGAGGCGCGCGACCTGCCGCCCTCGGCGCCCAAGCCGCTCGTGGCGTAAGAGGTCCCGTGGAGATCTGTTCGCGAGGCCGGTAGCGCCGCCATCCTGGCGGCAGGAATTAAAACGCCGGCTGGAAGCCGGCGCTACGGCGGGCGTGCTGCCAAGCTCGTCGAGAGTCGTGGTCACAATTTCCGGCAGGAGGACATCATGGAGAAAGCACTCTTCGCTCTGGCCTCGGTACTTTTCATCGCGAGCCTTGCGAGCCGTTCCGCGCCGGCGGCGGATGCGGCCTCCGCCTCTCCACTGCTGGTGGAGACGGCGGACCTCGCGCCGAGACTCAACGAACCGGGCTTGCGCATCCTCGACGCGCGCACCCCGCAGGAATACCGCCAGGGACATATTCCCGGCGCGGTGAACTTGCCCGCTCCGGCCACCGAGAGCCTGGAGGCCAATCGGCAGGGCTTTCCCCTCTTTCCGGAACGCGCGGCGGAACTGTTTCGCGCCACGGGAATCAACGCTTCCTCCCGCATCGTGGTGTACGACAACCAGGGGCACCGGTTTGCCGCGCGGCTATTTTACGTGCTGGAATTCTTCGGCCATCCGCAGGTGTCGGTGCTCAACGGCGGCTGGGCCAAGTGGCAGAGCGAAGACCGGCCGACGACGATGGACGAGCCCCGCGTCCCGCCGGGCGACTTCAAGCCGGATGCGAAGTCGAGCGTCATCGCCACGGCGGATTGGGTGCAGCAGCATCTGACCGATCCCGGCGTCAAGCTGGTGGACGCGCGAACGCCTGCGGAATATTCTGGCGAGAAAGTGCAAGGGCCGCGCGGCGGACACGTCCCCGGCGCCGTCAACATCGAATGGACGCGCGTGCTGGCAGGCGGCGACCCCAGGACGCTGCTGGAACTTCCGGCCCTCCGCAAGCTCTTCGCCGACGCCGCCGTTAAACCCGAACAGGAAGTCGTCGCCTACTGCCAGATGGGCATGCGCGCCTCGCAGATTTACTTCGCACTGCGCCTGCTCGGCTACCCGCGCGTGCGCGTCTATGACGGCTCGTGGGAAGATTGGGCGTCCCGGAGCGATCTGCCCATCGAGAAGTAGTGCGCTTCCCTGCTCCGCCGCGCTCCCCATTTGCGAACCGTGCACCCCCTAGAAATTCCTCCCCCAGCCGTACGCTTGGACTTGCGTGCGGTGCTATACTTGGGGCCTGTCAAGGACCGATAATCAGACGAATAGCTCGCTGAAGCGTGAATCACGACCAACCAGTTCCGTCCCCCTGGAGGATGTGCGATGTTCCCACGGCGATGTTGCAGTACTCACCAGGCAAATCGCGGCCGCAGGATCTTTGGGCTGGCGATTGGATTCACTCTAATGGCCTCGCTGGCGGGCGTGGCAGGTGAACACCGAGGCGCGCCCGGTGTGGTGAAACCCGCGGCCCAAGCGACGAGCAAGGGCGCACCAACGGCGGCTCGCATAAGTCCTTCCCAGAATTACGGAAAGTTGCCGCTCGCCTTCGAGGCCAACCAGGGGCAGACCGATCCCCACGTCAAGTACTTCTCGCGCGGCAAGGGCTATGCGCTGTTCCTGAGTGGCGATGAAGCGGTGCTCTCGCTGCGTGCAGGAAGTCAACAGTCAAAGGTCAAAGGTCAAAAGGCAAAGGCCGAAGATGACTTGGAGCTGTTGGGCGCGCCTTCGGCTTCCCCAGCACCTAGCACCCAGCACCCAGAACCGGCCGTTCTTCGCCTGAAGCTGGCGGGCGCAGAGGCGGGAGCCAGGGTGACGGGCCTCGACGAACTGCCGGGCAAATCGAATTACTTTATAGGGAATGATCCCAAGAAGTGGCGCTCGAATGTCCCCAACTACGGCAAGGTTAAATACGAGGGCGTTTATCCCGGAATCGACCTGGTCTACTACGGCAACCAGCGGCAGTTGGAATATGACTTTGTCGTCGCGCCGGGTGCCGACCCCGCGAACATCAAGTTCACGACGGCAGGGACCGAAAACGTCAGCGTTGATGCTCGAGGCGATTTGGTCCTTCGAGTCGAGGGCGGCGAAGTGCGCTTCCACAAGCCGGTGGTTTATCAGGAGGAGTCAGGAGTCAGGAGTCAGGAGTCAGGAGGACGGCGTCCGGCTGCGGAGAATCTGCAATCTTCCCTCGGCGATCGGCAACCGGTCGACGGCCGCTTCCTCCTGCTGGCCGGCAACCGCGTGGGCTTCGAAGTCGGTGCTTATGACAAAAGCAAACCCCTGGTCATCGACCCGGTTCTGAGCTATGCGACTTTTCTGGGAGGGACTTCCCTCGACGTGGCCACGGGCATCGCTGTGGACGGTTCAGGCAACGCCTACATCACGGGAGTGACCTACTCCTCCTCCGACTTTCCCGCCACCTCCGGTGTCTACCAGACCAGCTTCAAGGGTGGAACTTATGACGCTTTCGTAACAAAGTTGAACGCGACGGGGAGCGCCGTCGTGTACTCCACCTACCTGGGGGGCAGCTCCGACGACGAGGCTTTTAGCATCGCCGTGGACGGCTCCGGAAATGCCTACATCGCCGGCGAGACGACGTCGATCGATTTCCCGTTTACCCCTGGCGCCTTTCAGACGGAGTGCCGTGTCACAACAACCTGTGATGACGTCTTTGTGACCAAGTTGTCCCCCGACGGGGCGACGCTCGTTTACTCCACCTATTTCGGCGGTACACGCGCAGAATGGGCCAGCCGGGTGGTTCTCGATGATTCCAACAATGTTTACATCGCCGGCGTTACGAACTCGACCGACATTCTTCCGACTCCCCCCACGTCGTTCACTCCCTACCAGGCAACCAACAAGGGTGGTAAAGACGCATTCCTGGCCCAGTTGAACAACACCGGCACAACGCTTCTCTACTTCACCTACTTGGGCGGAGGCGGCAACGATCAGGCCCTTGACCTTGTCGTGAAGCCTGGTACGACCACCGCGTTCCTGACCGGAAGTACCCAGTCGACGGATTTTCCCGTCTGGCCATTGCCAGGAGCTTACCAGACCGCTTTGAAGGGCACGGGCACCGAGGATGCCTTCGTGACGGCGATTGACGTTTCGCAGCCTCCCACCTCCGCGCTGGTCTTTTCCACTTACCTGGGCGGGACGGGCGACGATTCCGCGGCAGGGATCGCCCTCGATAGTTCCGGCGACGTCTATGTGGCTGGCACAACGGATTCCACGGACCTCCCCACCGTGAACGCCACCCAAACCACCTACGGCGGGGGCTTGGATGATATCTTCGTGGCCGAGTTGGACCCCACCGGCGGGACCTTATACTTCTCCACCTACCTGGGCGGCAGCCTTGACGATCAAGGCAGTCGGGTGGTTGTCGACGCCTCCAGCAATATCTTCGTGGGGGGCTTTACAGACTCTGTGGATTTTCCCACCGCGAATCCGATTCAGGCGGCCAACGCCGGCGGCTATGACGTCACTTTGACGGAGTTTTCCGACGGCGTGCTCTTCTTCTCGACCTATCTGGGCGGGGCAAACGATGAAGTCAATGTCCCCAACATAGGGCCGCTGGGCGGGATTGCGCTGGACAGCGCAGGAAATCTCTACGCGACAAGCTATACGGGCTCCAACGACTTCCCCGTCACGCCCGGATCCTACCAAACCACAGTGCCGGGCAGTGGCGACGCGTTCGTGGTGAAGATCGGCCCAACCGACGCGACGACTGTGATCTTGATGCCGAGCACCCTGAATTTTGGCGGTCAGGATCTCAACGTCCAAAGCGGGAACTTGTTTGTCACGATGCGGAATATGGGCAGCTTGGCGCTGGGCGCGCTCTTTATCAACGTCCAGCCGGACGCCTCGACCACCGGGCCGACCGACTTCGGCCAGACCAACACCTGCAGCTCCGGCGTTCTCGGCGGAGGGAGCTGCACGTTCACCGTCTGGTTCACTCCCACGGCACTGGGAAGCCGCACGGCGGTCATCAAGATTAGCGAGGCGCCGCTCGGCACCAACCCTCGCTACATCTCCTTGAACGGCACCGGCGTCCAATTGCCGCAAGTGAGCTTGGACTCAAACTTCCTGGCCTTCGGCGATCAGATTGTCGGCACGACCAGCGGGCTCCAGACCATAACACTAACCAACACCGGTGCGGGGCCTCTAACGATCTCCAATATCGCCACAAGCGCTGGCTTTGGCGCCCCGCTTCCGAACACTCCCGGGCCGACGGCTTGTCAATTGCTCGTTGGGCAAGCCCTGGCCGCAGCCGCGAGTTGTCGTATCCCGGTGGTCTTCACGCCCACCGGAATCGGGGCCGTTGTCGGCTCGCTGACGATCACTGACGACGCTCCGGATAGTCCGCAAGTCGTTACCCTGAGCGGCAACGGCACGGCTGCGCCTGCAATCATTTTGCGGGGAATCCGCTGGGCGTGAACTGTCCGACGAAGGATGTGACGGTCACCAACACGGGCAACGTACCGCTCGGCATCACGGCCATCACTCCTAGCGCGCCCTTCAGCGAAACCAACACCTGTCCGGCCAGCCTGGCGGTAGGGGCAAGCTGCGTGGTAAGCATCAGGTTCACCCCGGCGGCGGTGGGCACGGTTCCCGGGACGCTGACCATCACCACCAGTCCGGCAACGACGGGCAACACGGTCAGCCTGAGCGGCACGGGGACGCCGGCGTGTCAGTTGCTGGCGAAGGCGCACACGGCGACGGTGCTGCGCGGCACCGACGCGCAGGACTTCGCGATTGAAGACGCCAAACCCAGCTGCTCGCCGGTAAACATCAATCTGAGCTGTTCGGCGGCGAATCCGGTGGCCTGCGCGCTGGCGCCGGCGGTGATCGCTCCGGGCGGGGCGAGCACGCTCAAGGTGACGAACCTGAAGGCGCTCACGTCCGATTCGGTCGCGGTGCGCGTCGATTCCACCAGCGAGTTCCGCGCCGCCTGGGAGACGATGACCGTGTTCGTCTCCGACTTCGCCTTCTCGCACGCGCCGGACACGGCGAGCGTGGTGGCGGGCGAGACGGCCAGTTATTCGCTGGCCATCCGGCCGGTGAACGGCCTGGCGGGCAACCTGTCGCTCGGGTGCAGTGGGGCGCCGCGGGGGGCAAGCTGCGCGGTGACGCCATCGAAGATTACGCTCGACGGGGCGAGCCTCGCGCAGGTGAAAGTGAACGTGAGCACCACGGCGCGGGCGCTGGCGCTGCCGGTCGCGCCGCCCCGCGACGGACCACGGGGCGTTCTGCCTCTGCTGCTGGCGGCGCTGCTGGCGCTGACGGGAGCGGCAGTCTATGACCGGCGGGTTCGCACGCGGTTGTTGCTGGCGGCGGCGCTCGGGGCGCTGCTGCTGTGGGCTTCCTGCGGAGGCGGCGGAGGGATGAACTTCAACACGGGCGGCACGCCAGCGGGCACTTACACGCTGACCATCACCGGCACCTATGCGAACGCCTCGGGCAGCACCCCCGGCTCGCTGGTCAACTCGACCACCGTCACCCTGCTGGTGAAGTAGCCTGAACTCGCGGCTCGCCCGTTGCCGTCAAGGTGCGGGGCGGTTCGTGAACCGCCTGCGGTGATGTCTATAAGCCCATCAGCTGACCGCGGCGCTGCGCCCGGCACGGGTGGCGCAGCACGTTGGGAAGTCAGGCTCCGAAGGGCACAAAAGGGCCGCCACGAGGGGTTCCACCTACGTCCTCCTCGCTATTGGCTCTCTTTTCGCGTGCCGCGTAAGCCTGAATGCCGGGTGTTTCCAGCGGGCCCTCCATGAATGCGCCACGCGAACTGCAGATTCCCCCAATTTCGGCTAAGCTGGCGAGCCTTCCTTTCTGAGCGTGGCGCATGTCCGGGAAACGCATCATTCTCGCCACCATCGGGGCGATGGGTGGTCTGCACCCTTACACCGCCATCGCCCTGGGCCTCCAGTCTCGCGGTCACTCACCGGTTATCGCGACCAGGAAGTGGCGCCGCACAGGTTGACTGCGAAGTCAGAACTGGACCTGAAATCAAGTTCAGATTTCCGTGTGGGCTGATCAAGGGTTTGTAACACCGCAGGGAGAGAATTCAATTCACATGAGCTAACGCATTATGGGTGCGATGGGGACTTCGCAAAAGTTATCCACGTGGTAGCACGATTCGCCAAGCACGTTACACAACCACGCGGATCGCTTCCAAGTGCGCCGTGATCCGGGCACAATCGTCAAAGTGATAAGGCGGGTCACGTCGCCGACTTGCCGACTACAAGCCCAAGTGGCTTCAGGCATCGGCGGACCGCGGCAATCACCTTCTCTGTGGATATACGGCTCTCGTGATTCTTCAAAGACTATTGAAGAGCCGCAAACTCAAGGGTTGGAAGTTGCGCTACCCACTAGCGGAAATTCTCCACCAGCATGATGTCGTCCTCTTGCGGGAGGTATTCCGAGTAGAGAATCCAATGCTCATCCGAGGAGACTGTCAAGTAAAGGTGCAAGTTCGGCCCTTCCTGATGGAGAACGCGTGTCACTTTGCCGGTTTCGAAGCTCAGGAGCTCAATGGACCATGCTTCGCCGCCGGGTATCGGTTTCGCCGTGGAGATGTAGATCCCCCCCTGGGCCAAGTCCCAATTTCCCCACATGAGTGTGCGGTCCAGGATTCGAACCTCCTCGCCACCTCCCACCGGCATTTTCCACAGGCCGTCGCCTGGACTGAGTGGCCCGCCCCACTTCGAGAAGTAAAGCCATTTGCCGTCCAGCGACTCCCGGGCATCAAACCCGCCCCCGCGCGTCGCCTGAACGGCTGCGCCGCCTTCCACAGGCATCTTCCAGATCTGATACTGGCCGCTCCGATCCGAGCTGAAGTAGATCCACTTCCCGTCCCGCGACCAACTCGGGACCACGTCGTCGGCTTGGTTGTTGGTCAAGCGGCGCGGCGCGCCCCCGTCGGCGCTGATGATGAAAATCTCGGAATCCTCACCCGGACGGGAGTCGAAGGCCAGTTGCTTACTGTCCGGAGACCAGCGCGGTGTCCCGGTGTCACCCTTCAGATCAGTCAACTGAGTGGGATTCGCGCCGTCACTGTCACACACCCAGATGTTGTTTAGCCCGGATCGAATAGAGCTGAACGCAATCCTTTTCCCGTCCGGCGAGAACTGCGGACTCGTGTCTTCCCTCGTCGAGGAGATGATGGCGGTTGGAGAACGCGAGGGGCTGGAGGATTTCGGTCCTGGCAGGCGCCAGATGCTCGCTCTCGTCGGTGCTTCTGAAGTGTAGGCCAAGCGGTTTCCTTGACGCGAAACTGCCGGGGATACGGCGCCTTCTCCAATTCCAGGGATCCGTTGGGGCGTGCCACCCGAGGCCGACACCCAATAGAGATTGATGCTGCCAGTGTTCGACGCCCCGGCGGAGAAGATGATGCCCTGCCCGTCTGGCGTCCAGGCAAGCCCCCCGAAGAAGGGGAAGCTCCCGAAGGTAAGCCGTCGCGCCTCTCCACCAGATACCGGCTGAATCCAGACGTCTGCCACCAGGAATTTAGGGCTCCGGACGAACGCCACCGTCCGGCCATCGGGAGAGATGGCAGGCATCATATCTCCCAGGGATTCTTGGGGGGCGAGGTGAGGGGCTTTGCTTGCAGGGTCTCAAGCGGGAGCAGGAAGATTGCGTAGGGACTTTTCTCGGAACTCCTCTCCGAGACCGCCAGCGATTTCCCGTCCGGCGACCACGAGTAGCCCCAGGAGTCTTTCACGTCATGGAGTTTGTGCTCCGAGCCGCCCAGGGGAGAAATCGCATAGATTGCTGCCCCCGAGTCGGATGAGCGCAAGAAAGCGATCTGGCGGCCGTCCGGCGACCAAGCGGGGTGGTCCTCATCGGCGGGGTTGCTGGTGAGCCGGAGCAGGTTTTCCGTACCGATCATCTTGATGTAGATGTCCCGGTTGTCGCGCTTCTCGCCGCCCCAGGCGAAGGCGATCTGGTTGCCGTCCGGAGAGAAGCTTGCACCTCCTTCGTACCCCGGCATCGAGGTGAAGGGCTTGGGATTCACTGGAGCCAGGGACATCTGTGAGCCCCGGCGGAGGAAGTACCACGCGCTCAAACCGAGCAGCAGCGCCAAGCCTGCGGCGGGGAGGAGAAGCCATTTTCGCGCCGGGCGCGGTCGAACCACGCCGGGTGCGGCGGGTTCGGCCGCAGCCACGGCCACGGAAGCCGCCCTTCGACCGGAGTCCGTATCGCGCTTCAGACGCTTCAGATCAGCACGCAGATCGGCGGCGTGCTGGTAGCGCAGGTCGCGGTCTTTTTCCAGCGCCTTGTTGATGATCTCTTCGAGCTTGGCCGGGAGTTCGGGGTTCAAGCGCACCGGGGAGGTGGGAGCTCGGTGCAGGATGCCGTCAAAGATCGCCGCTGTGGTGCTGCCGTAGAAAGCCTGCCGGCCTGTGGCCATTTCGTAGAGCACCACGCCGAGGCTGAAGAGATCCGTGCGCGCGTCCAGTTCCTGCCCGAGTGTCTACTCGGGAGACATGTAGGCAACGGTCCCCAGCGCCGTGCCGGGGCTGGTGAGATGCTCTTCCGCCGCCCCGATGGTCAGCATCGCTGTCGCGCCGAACGCCTCGGCCACGGGTTTGGGGGTGGGCGCCAGCTTGGCCAAGCCGAAATCCAGAATCTTCGCCTGCCCGCGCGTGGTGACAAAAATATTTGCCGGTTTGATGTCGCGATGGACGATGCCCTTGGCGTGCGCGGCATCTAGCGCGTCGGCCAGCTGGACCCCCAGTTCCAGGATTTCTTCCACCGTAAAGGGTTTGGACGAGATGCGGTGCTTCAGCGTCTGCCCCTCCAGCAACTGCATCACGATGAAAGGCTGACCTTCGTGTTCTCCGATGTCATGAATCGTGCAAATGCTGGGATGGTCGAGAGCCGAGGCAGCGTGCGCTTCCCTCTGAAAACGCTCGAGCGCTTGGCCGTCTTTGGCCAGTTCCGGCGGCAGGAACTTGAGGGCGACTTGACGGCCGAGCCGGGTATCTTCGGCCTTGTAGACCACACCCATCCCGCCGCCGCCCAGCTTCTCCAGAATGCGGTAGTGGGAAACGGTCGTGCCGGTCATCTCGCCGAGCCTCGTCTTCCCATGAGTCAGAATGCCCTGATGCCAAGATATCCTATCGGTAATCACCACGGAGAGCTAGCTTTCGACGGGCGAGATTCCGGGTCCCGAAGCGGACCCGCCGCAAAAGCGGAGCATTCACGCGGAGTGGTAGCGGCGACGCATCGCGTCGCCCCTACGGCGGGAAATCCATGCGGCGCGGGAGGTCCTGGAAGCGTGGCCGTGCCGGCGCGGGGATGGCTTGCGGAAATCCTCCACTCAGACCACCTCTGAGGTTATGGGCAGATACCCCCGCGAAGAGAGTCCCTGCTCGTCGGGGAAAACGGTTTGCCACTCGCGGGTGTACGGTCCCTCATGGCCCACACTTCCCCAGTCTGGCCGCTCTAGATGAATGGTCGCCAGGGTGTTAGGATGGCCGCATCGCCGGTTTGTCGACGATCCCGGGAATCAAGGCGCATCTGTCTATGCTGCGGCGCTTTTCGCGTCGAACGGCTGCGTGGCAGTCTCAGCGGTAGACTTGAAGTGAATGCCCTTGTAGTATTACCCATATGAAAAAAACGAATTCCGGTGATCGCGGTTGGGCCGCGAAGGGCAACGTCGCTCCGAGGGACGTGGACGAATACCTAGCAGGCGTCCCGGAACCCGCCCGCAGCACCTTGAACAGGATTCGCGCGGTGATTCGGTCCGCTGTGCCGGCGGAGGCCACGGAGGCCATCAGCTATCGCATTCCCACGTTCAAGTACAAAGGACCGCTCGTGGGGTTCGCCGCCTTTTCGAACCATTGCAGTTTGTTCCCAATGAGTCCGTCTGTGATCGAGGCGTTCAAAAACGAACTCAAGGACTTCCACACATCCAAAGGTACCATCCGCTTCCCTGTAGACAAGCCTCTCGCGGCCGCTCTTGTGAAAAAGCTGGTGAAAGCGCGGATCGCACAGAACGAACGCAAGAAACAGCGCTGATCGGGCTGCCTTCGACGGCTAGCAAGCAATATTGGAAGTGAAGATCCTGATCTTCCGCGGTTCTCTCGACCAATTGTTGCAGAAGGTCACCGCGCAGCGCAGCACCTTGAAATAGACGGAGTTGGAACCTCGGGCATGTTGCGAGCGTTGAGCCGGTTCGACAACTTCTGCCTGCGAAGGCTCAAGCACTCGGTTATGTGATGCGCTACTCGTGGAAGGCCGCATTCGGCATTTCGATCGAGTCACTACGCGATAACTCCCGGATCGTCGCCAATCCGGAAACTGTTCTCGCGATTGCTCGCTGCGCCCGCCACTATTCTGATAGTCTCCGAGTGCGCCGTGATCCGCCCAAAATCTCCGATTTACCCTGAGGAGTCGTTGCCAACTCGGCACCTGAGGTTTGGAATCGTGTTCTCCCAACAATGTTGGAGCCAGATGACGCAAATGGACGCCAAGACCACGAACGCTTCCTTGTGCTTGCACGGAAGCGGGTAGAGACGACTCCTGGGCGGACCCAAAGACCCCCTATCCATGTGGATCAAAAGTCCCTGGGCCGCTCAGTGTTCGCTGCCAATCCACTAACTTATAGGCAGGACCCTGAAACTCAAATTCAAAAGGGGCGAGCGACTTCTGGTCACGCGTGCGGCAATGGCGCAGCGACAAAATGTCCCAGCGACTTGAGCCAGTTATTGCTTGACAGCCCCGACCTTGACTCTTATCATGTCTGCACTCGGGCGCTTGCGCCTGAGTTAAGCCGTAGTCTCATGCAGAGTGGCTGAGGGTTACGGGCCCGACGACGCCACGACAACCGGATCAGGGTAAGAACCTGATCGCCCGGTGCCAATTCCCGCCCGGTTTGCGGGGGACATGAGATTCGGTGATGGTATTCGCCTCATCCCCCAACCCGGATGAGGCGTTTTTGTTTTTAGGCGCGCAGGGCCCAGCGCAGCCACAACGGAGCAACAGAGTCCATGGTCTCGCGAATATATCTCGACCACTCAGCAACCACACCGCTCGACCCGCGCGTGCGCGCGGCGATGGGTCCTTACCTGGACGGGCGATACGGAAATCCTTCCAGCTTGCACCAAGAGGGCCGGGAGGCGCGAAACGCCGTCGAGAAAGCACGCGCGGAAGTGGCGGCGCTTCTTGGCGCCGAGCCTTCCGAGATCATCTTCACAGCCAGCGGCACCGAAGCTGACAACCTCGCCCTCGTGGGCGCGATCCGCGCGGGCGGTGGCCACAGCCACTTGATCACCAGCGCCATCGAGCACGCGGCAGTGCTCGAGACTTGCCATTTCCTGGAACGCACTGGAACGCAGGTCACATATCTTCCAGTCAATGGCGAAGGCTTGGTGGATCCAGGTAGCTTGCGTCGAGCGCTGCGCCCGGAAACGCGGCTGGCCTCAATCATGACGGTGAACAACGTGGTAGGAACGGTCCAGCCTATTGCCGAGCTGGCGCAGATTGCTGCGCAGCACGGCTCCCTCTTTCACACCGATGCCGTGCAAGCCATCGGGAAAATCCCGATGAATGTGAAGGAACTGGGAGTGGACATGCTTGCACTCTCTGCCCACAAGCTGCACGGTCCCAAGGGGGTAGGTGCGCTCTACGTCCGGCGCGGCGTTAGCCTGGATCCGATTGTGTTTGGCGGCGGGCAGGAACGTGGTTTGCGTTCTGCTACGGAAAATGTGGCAGGGATCGTAGGCTTGGGCGCAGCGGCGGCGCTGGCGCGCGATCAAATGGCCGCAGAGGCGGCACGGCTGGCGGCGTGGCGAGAGCGAATTCTGCAGGACCTCCGCGAAAAAGTGCCGCACGCTTACTTGATTGGGCATCCACAAAAGCGGCTGCCGGGCCATCTTTGTCTGGGCTTTGCGGGGCAAGAAGACGAGATGCTCAAGCTCGTGCTGGCTCTGGATGAGGCGGGCGTGGCAGTCTCTGCGGGCAGCGCGTGTAGCTCGGCGCACGTGGGCGCCACGGAACAAATACTCGATGCCATGGGGTTTGATACCGAACGCGCGCGCGGCTTGCTACGCGTCACGCTGGGGCGTTTCAACACTGACGACGAGGTGGAGCGCTTCCTCCATATCCTGCCGCAGGCCGTGGCGTCGCTTGCCGGCGTGCCCGGAAGAATAGACATCAGGACGTCAAATCTCGATTCGATCCTCAGCGCCGAGCGCGCGGCAGGAAGCGGCAGAGTCGCCGTGCCGCGCGAAGGGCCGGGTCACCGAGGAGTGGCGAGGTCCTGCACGGCGCGGTAGGCATGGTCGATGGCCGCGTCGGTGTACGCGTAGGCCGCGGCATCGGCGTTGGCAATCGCGATGCGGCCGAACGGCCTGCGGGCGCGGGCGCACGGCTGCTCGCCTCCCTCCAGCCAGAACTTGTCCCAGAGCGAGTTGTACTGGTAAGCGTAGCCATGGGGCCAGCGATTCACCGTAATCGCTGCAATATCCCGTGCCGGATCGAAACCGCCCGGCCCCAATGCCCGGCCGAGCTGATCGCGGATTTCGTGTTCGAATTTCTCGAAGGTCGTCTGGAAAAGCTCGATGCGCCCTTCCCGGTGCTGGTCGCGGGACGCCAGGCCGGGGCGGCAGGGAGTCCGCAGCAAGTGAACGACGATGGGTTGCTCCGGCTGGCGGGAGCACTCATACGCGCCCAGGCTGACCGCGAGGTCAAGGTTGAAGGACGAGAAGTAGCTGCCCGGGGCATAAACCGATTTCACGCCCAGTTTCTTGAAGGAAGTCCAATTTGAAATCGCCACATTGGTGTACACGATCGGAACCTTGGCCGCGTCGGCGAGTGCCGCTTTCTGCTCCGCTGGAAGCTCCGCGCAGATGTAGGGAATCACGACATGCCAGCACGCCAGGACACAGTTCGCCCCGCGAACTGTATGCAGCTTCCCCCTCTGCACATATGTAATCCCCACCTCCTGCGCCGAAGCGGGAGCGCCATGATGCCCCACGCGCACCGCTGTGCTGTTCAAGCGGATGCGGAGCGGCGAAGCATGCTCGTCGAGCCGCGCGTAATTGGCCTTCGCCGTGATGAGATCATCCACCGTCGCGCCAGGAATTGCGTTCAACAACAGGCTGCGGACGAGCGAACGTGCGATGGAGGCGTTGCCGTCCGGAAAGTGAAAGAACTGGTTGTCCGCTTCTTCATTGCGGATCGCGTCGCGATTCATGCCCGGGCCGGGCGCGGGGTCGAGATTCATCCCCTCGAAGCCGGGGTAGCCGAGCCCCCACATGTCCAGCGCCGACACGGCGTCGATTCCGATTCCAAATAGGCTGTGAGGAAGAGTCTGGAGAAGTCGCACGAGGTCCGGGTGAAGACCTGCCACTTGAGTCAGGAAATGGGCGTAGCTGATGCGCGCCAGGTGGTCTTTCTTTTCAGCCGAGCTGAGACCCGGGCAGTAATCCTTCTTCTCGTCAAAGAGCCGGGCGAGATCCTGGCGGGCCGCTGCGACGAGCGGAGCTTCGGCAAGGAAACTCTCCAACGGCCTCCGACGCAGCCCGCCCTCGCCCGAGTAGGACTCGCTGCTGTCGGCAATGTACTGTATGAGGCGGTCAACGCCAAAGGTCTCACGGTCAAAGAAAACACCCATGCCGAGACCTAATGAAGAATAGAGCTTTCCATCATGGACTTGCGGCCAGCGTGCGACGTCAATGCCCAGTTCTTTGATCAGACCCATTGCCACGGCGCTGTAAGGCGCAGGGCTTTCTATCGCAAAGGTGCCGCCGTAACCGAGGAGGTGGCGGTTGCCGGCGCGGAACTCATTGCGCTTGGCGTGTCCACCGAAGTCGTCGTGATTGTCGAGAATCAGAATGCGCGCTTTCGGCCCGGCGGCCTTGCGGAAGAAGTGCGCCGCCGCGAGCCCGCTGATGCCGCCGCCTACCACCACCAGGTCGTATTTCTCACCTGTATTTTTTGCCGGCCCGGCTTGCTCCCAGATCGTTCCGTCCCTCAAACTGTGAGCCGCCTCGAACGAACCCAGATGATCGCCGCGTAGCCCCGTGAGCGCCGGCGGATAATAAGCGTCTGCGGTCGCGGTGCTCGCTCCCAGCGCTTGCACCTGATCGGGGCGAATCAGCGATCCCCCGACCAGTAGCGAGAATCCATTGAGGAAGTCGCGCCGGATGATGGACCGGTCCATGCCCAAATCATGTCGCGAGCGGTTCTTCATCGAGCACTCCATGGCGCTGGATTGCCGAAGATCATTTCATCTTCGGTCGGATGCATTCCAATCTCTCGATCAACGGCCGCGGGCGGAGAGCTTTGCACTCGAATCCTCATACACGATCTGTCCGCCCACCATCGTCAGTACTGGCACGGTTTTGCGAATCTCCAGGGGCTTGACTGCGAAAAGGTCCTGGGAGAGGACGATGAGATCGGCAAGCTTGCCGCGATCGAGGGTGCCCTTACGGGTTTCCTCAAACTCCGCGTAGGCGGCGTCGCACGTGTAAGCGGCGAGGGCCGCATCGAGCGTCACCCTCTGCGCGCTGACGAACCCCTCCGCCGGCTGGCCATTCCAGTCCTGGCGCGTCACGGCGTTCTGAATCCCAATGAAGGGATCAAGCGAGACGACCGGCCAATCGCTCCCGAAGGCAAGCATCGCCCCGCCGGCCGCAATAGCCTGCCAGGCAAACGAATAAGGCAGTCGCTCCGGCCCCACATTGCGCGCCCAGACGTTCAGCAAATTTGGTTCGGGATAACAATGGAAGGGTTGCATGCTGGCAATCACGCCCATCCGGCCGAAGCGCGGAATATCCTGAGGGTTGATGTTCTCGATGTGCTCGATGCGGAAGCGCCGATCGCGGGGGCCGTTGGCCTGCGCGGCGGCCTCGTAGACGTCCAATGTGACTCGGACCGCCCGGCCGCCGATGGCGTGCGTGATGACCTGAAAATTCCGGCGGTCGAGTTCCGCGACGTTCGAGCGAAACTGTTCGGGCGTGTAGTTCAGCGACCCCGAGAGCTTGGGATCGTCGGAATACGGCTCGATCATCGCTGCGGTGTGCGACTCAATTACGCCGTCCATGAACGCCTTGATGACTCCGCCGCGCACCCACTCATCCTGAAAACGGCGGCGGCCTTCCTCGTACATAGCCAGCGTTTTCGCGTCGAGTTGCGGCTCCATCATCAGCGAGGTCGTCATGCGCACGGTCAGCTCGCCCTGGCGGCGCAATTCATCGTAGAGTTCCATCTCCTCCAGGCTGCCGCTGGCGTTGAGCGCGCTGGTGAGGCCGTGGCGGTTGGCTTCGCGCAGTCCGGCGCGAAGGGCGCGCAGTTTCTCCTCGCGGCCGGGCTTGGGAATCACCCGCCGCACCAGATCCACGGCCTCTTCTTTCAAAACTCCGGTGGGTTCGCCGGTGGCCGGATCGTGCACGACCGCCCCCACGACGATCCCGGCGTGCTGGGGGTCGGGAGTGTTCTTGTCGATTCCCGCCAGCGCCAGGGCGCGCGAATTCGGCCAGACGCTGTGGCCGTCGTAGCATTCGAGCACCATGGGCCGGTCCGGCACGACCTCGTCGAGGATTTCTTTCGTGGGTAGACCGGAGGGCTTGAAGGCGTCGTAAACCCAGCCGCGGCCCAGCAGCCAGGCGCGCTCCGGATGAGCGGCCGCGTAAGCGCGCACGCGTTTCTGCATTTCAGGGATCGTGTAAACGTCGTCGAGGCTGACCTGATCGAGCGAGATGCTGCCGTCGAGAAAATGCGAGTGGCTATCGATGATGCCGGGCATCGCCATCCGTCCGCCCAAATCGATGACGCGAGTGGCGGGGCCGCGAAGCGCCGCAAGCTGTTTCTCGTCGCCGACAGCCACGATTCGCGAGCCCTGAATGGCAAGCGCCCGCGCCCAGGGCTGGCGCGGGTTGGAAGTGTAGATGTGGCCGTTCACCAGTAGCAGATCCACCGCACGCGGCTGCTTCTCCTCCGTCGCGGCGGCGCAACCAAGGAAGGTTGTGGAGAGCAGAAAGACAAGAGCAACGTAACGCCTGAAGTCGCGCATATTCACCCGGACTGAATTCAACGCAGATGGACAGCCAGAATCTTTCGTTCCGTCATTTCCTCGATGGCGTAGCGCAGCCCCTCGCGTCCCAGCCCCGAATCCTTCACGCCCCCATAGGGCATGTGGTCCATTCGGAATGACGGCACATCTCCTGCAATCACTCCGCCCACCGCCAGCTCTTCAAAAGCCATGAAGAGGAGCTTCGCATCGCGCGTGAAAACGCCGGCCTGCAGGCCGTAGGGCGAGTCGTTCACGCGCGCCACGGCCTCGGCGAAATCTTCGTAGGGCTCAACCGTGACCACGGGGGCGAAGACTTCCTGGCAATTGACGCGCTGTTCGGGCCGCGTGCCGGTGAGCACCGTGGGAGGGAGCAGGGCGCCCTGACGTTTTCCCCCGCAAAGCAAACGAGCGCCCGAGGCCACCGCTTCTTCGTACCAGGCTTCGGCGCGCCGCGCCGCCGCCTCGCTGATCAGCGGGCCGACGTCGGTCTCCTCGTCGAGCGGATCCCCGACGATCAGCTTCTGTACGCGTTCCAGGAACGCTTTCAGAAATCTCTCGAACACGCTGCGCTGGACGAACACGCGCTGCACCGAAATGCACGTTTGACCCGCGAAAGAAAATCCGCCCAGCGCACAGCGCTCAGCGGCGTAGTCGAGGTCCGCGTCGCTGTGCACAATCACCGCGCCATTCCCGCCCAGTTCGAGCACGACCCGCTTCTTCCCTGCCTGCTTCTTCAATTCCCAACCCACCGCGGCGCTTCCCGTGAAGCTCAGCATCTTCAGGCGGTCATCGGTGACGATCGGCTGGGCGTCGGCGACGGAAATAGGCAGCACGTTCAGCGCGCCCGCCGGCCATCCCGCCTGCTGCACGATTTCCGCGAGGAGCAGTGAACAGAGCGGCGTCTGCGGCGCGGGCTTGTGCACGAGCGTGCAGCCGGCGGCCATCGCCGGCGCCCACTTGTGGGCCACAAGATTGAGCGGAAAGTTGAAGGGCGTAATCGTGCCGATGGGCCCCAGGGGAAAGCGCCGCACGATGGCCCAGCGGCCCGCCGCGGCCGCCTGGAGGTCCAGGGGGAGCCACTCGCCATGAATCCGAGCGCTCTCCTCCGCCGCAATCTGGAAAGTGAAGACGGCGCGGTCCACTTCCACGCGGGCCGCTTTGAGCGGTTTCCCGGCTTCGCGCGCCAGGGTGAAGGTAAGCTCCTCACGTCGCGCCGCGATGCCCTCGGCGACGGCGCGAAGCACGCGCTGGCGCTCGTAGGTTGCGAGTTTGCGCGTGACCTCGAAAGCGCCGGCCGCCGCGCGGATTGCCGCTTCCACATGTTGGCGCTTCGCCTCGACGACGCGCGCGATCAGGCTCTGATCAAAGGGGGCACGGACCTCCGCCGGCGTGCCATCGGAAATCCATTGGCCATTGAGGAGAAACCCAAAGGTCTTGGCGGGAGTTTCAGAAGTTTGGGCCATGAGCTTTATCCTGTGGGCAGAATGCGTTTAACTGCGGCTGTCGGCCGCCGAAACGACCGGCTCGGCCACGCTTGCCAGAGCGCCCTCCAGCACGTCGAGCCCTTCCTCGAACTGCTCGGAAGTCATCACCAGAGGCACCAGCAGCCGGATGACGTTGCCGTACGTTCCGGTCGAGAGCACGATGAGTCCGTGTTCGTAACTGTAGCGCACGACCTGCTTTGCCTCTTGGTCCGCGGGCTCGCGGGTCTCACGCGAGCGCACCAGTTCGATGGCCTGCATTGCGCCCAGGCCGCGCACCTCACCGACGAGCGGCCAGCGCTCTCGCCAGCCCCGGGCCCGCGCTACGAACCGCTCCCCCAGCTCCTGGGCGCGGCCGAGCAGTTTCTCTTCTGCCAACGCATCCAGGGCGGCCAGTGCCGCCTCACAACTCATCGGGTTGCCGCCGAACGTCCCGCCCAGGCCGCCCGGTCCCGCCGTATCCATGATCTCGGCGCGGCCCGTCACGGCGGCAATCGGCAGGCCTCCACCCAACGATTTGGCGCTGAGCAGCAGATCGGGCTCCATGCCGTAATGCTCGCAGGCATAAAACGTTCCGGTGCGCCCGAAGCCGGTCTGGATTTCATCGGCGATCAGGAGAATTCCGTGACGGCGGCAAATCTCCGCCAGGATGGGGAAGAACTCCGGCGGCGGCGTCACAAATCCGCCTTCACCGAGGATGGGCTCGACAATGACCGCCGCGACCGACTTGGCATCGACCACGCGCTTGAAGGTGTCTTCCAGATGATGCGCGCAGTACATTGCGCAGGAAGGATAGCGCAGGGAAAAGGAGCAGCGATAGCAGTAGGCGTAGGGGACACGGTAGACGTCGCCCGGAAAAGGGCCGAAGCCGCTCTTGTAAGGGTGGACCTTGCTGGTCAGCGAGAGCGCCAGGAGCGTGCGGCCGTGAAAACCGTCCTCGAAGCAGATGACCGCTGGGCGCTGCGTGTGGCAGCGCGCAATCTTCACCGCGTTCTCGACGGCTTCTGCGCCGGTGTTGACGAGGAGGGTTTTCTTCGTAAAGCTGCCCGGCGCGAGAGCGTTCAGCCGTTCCGCCAGACGGATGTAGCTTTCGTAAGGCGTGACGTGAAAGCAGGTGTGAAGAAACCGTTCGAGCTGCGCACGCAGCGCCGCGACGACGCGTGGAGCCCGATGGCCCACGTTCAGGCAGCCGATGCCGCCCGCAAAATCGAGCAGCCGGTTTTCGTCCACATCCTCAATTACTGCGCCTTCCGCCCGAGCGACAAAGACGGGAGTGATGTTGGAAACGCCGCGCGGCACAGCGGCGGTGCGGCGGTCCATCAGAACCCGCGAGCGCGGTCCGGGAATTTCAGTGTGTAAGAGAATTGTTGCCATAATTCCAAAGGGATTCGGGGTTCGGACTTCGGGATTGGGAAAACAGGGAACACGAACCCCGAATATCGAGTCCCGCCCCTTCAGTACCATCCAATCGGCTGCTCGTTCAGGTTGATGTGCACCTGCTTGGTTTCCAGATACTCCTCGATGCCCCAGGGGCCGAGCTCACGGCCAAAGCCGGATTGTTTGTATCTGCCCCAGGGGGCCTCGACATAAGTCGGCTGCATGTGATTGACCCAGACAATCCCCGCGCGCAAGGCTTTCACAACGCGCAGGGCGCGGTAGATGTCACGCGACCAGACGGCTGCCGCCAGGCCGTAAGGCGAATCGTTGGCGATGCGGAGGGCGTCCGCCTCGCCTTCAAAAGGAATGACCGCCGCGACGGGGCCGAAGATCTCTTCGCGGGCGATGCGGGCGCTGTTCGGAACGTCATGAAAGATCGTGGGTTCAACATAGTAGCCGCGCGCGAAATCGCCCGCCCGTCCGCCGCCCAGCGCCAGCTTGGCTTCCTTCTTCCCCACTTCCTGGTAAGAACGAACGCGCTCGAACTGCGCCTTGCTGACCAGCGGTCCCATCTTCGTCTCTCGGGCCAGAGGCGGGCCGAGGCGAATCCGCTTGGCCTTTGCCGTCATCATCTCGAGGAAGCGCGGGTAGATCGCGCGCTCGACGAGGATGCGGCTGCCCGCCGAGCAGACTTCGCCCTGGTTGATGAAGACGCCGAAGAGTGCACCGTCCGTCGCCGCCTCGAGGTTCGCGTCCGCAAAAAAGATGTTGGGTGATTTGCCACCCAGTTCGAGGGTGACGCGCTTGACGGTCTCCGCCGCCATCTTCACGATCTTCTTGCCGACCTCGGCGCTGCCCGTGAACGCCACCTTGTTTACCTCGGGATGCTCGACGAGGGGCGCGCCCGCAGTCTCGCCAAAGCCGGTGATGATGTTGACGACACCAGGCGGAAGACCGACGTCCCCGAACCAATTGGCCATTTCGAGCGCGGTCAGCGGCGTCTGCTCCGCCGGTTTCAGGACGCAAGTGCACCCCGCGGCAATCGCCGGCGCCAGCTTCCACGCCGCCATGAGCAAGGGATAGTTCCAGGGAATGATCTGCCCCGCCACTCCGCCCGGCTCCTTGAGCGTCAGGCTGAGGGCGTTGTCAGGCACCGGATTCACGTGGCCCGTGACCTTGGTGGCGAGCCCGCCGTAATACTCGAAGCAGGTGGCGGCGTCCGCGATGTCGTACTCCGCTTCGACGATAGGCTTGCCGCAGTTGCGCGATTCGAGCTCGGCGAGCAGCGTTGATTCCTTGCGCAACCGCTCCGCAAGGCGAAAGAGAATCCGGCCGCGCTCCTGTGCGGTGGTCTGCGGCCAGGGGCCGGAATCGAATGCCGCGCGCGCCGCACGCACGGCGCGGTCCACGTCCTGAGCGCCGGAGTCCGGAACTTCCGCGATGACCTCTTCGGTGGAAGGGTCGAAGACCGGGAAGCGGGGGCCGCGGTGGCTCTCCGCCCACTCGCCGTTGATGAAGTTCTGGTATCGCTTCACGACGAACCTCCCGGCGCGATGGAGGGCGCGCCCGCCAAACTCAAATCCGTCCGGGCTTTGCGTACGGCGTTAATCCTGAAGAAGAAGGCCGCCACGCCCAGGAAAAAAGCGCAGCCGACGAGCATCTTGGCTTCGAACAGCCACACGGACTCGATATTCGCCGAGGGCACGAAGGCCAGGAGCATTCCGAGCGTCGTCATTCCGAATCCCACGCTTCCCGCCGCGAGAAGTGTGCGGCGCGAGTAGTAGGCTGATTCTTGTGCGCCTCGCCCCGGCCAGATTCATCGCCACGAAAAGCGAAGAGAGCGAGGCGTGGACGATGAGCGCGACGTAGGGCGTCGCATAGCGTGGGTGTATCTTGCCCAGCGCCGGCGGAAGGTAGCGGTCCAGGCCGGCGACAAAAGGAATTCGCGCCGAGCCCACAAACCACGCGGAGGCGATGCCCGCTGTCGAGATACTCAAAACCAGTGCGAGAGGCGGAACAATCCAGGGCACGCCGGCATCGCGCGCCAGCTTGTTCACGGCCTGGATGGTTCCCTGCACTACCCCGATATCGTTGCGAGGCAGGGCGAGAAGTGTGGCCAGAGTCACGCCGATGTAAAGGAGTCCCGAAATCACTCCGCCCCACAGCACCGCGCCCGGCACGGTGCGGCGCGGGTCTTCGATCTCGTCGCCCATCACCGAGCCCAGCTCCAGACCCACGAGCCCGAAGCAGATCACCCCGAATGTCGAGACCAGTCTCCAGTCGGCGCCCGCGAAACCAAAGTCCCGCGCCGAAAGACGTAGCCCCTGGTGGCGTGTGACCACGAGGGCGAGGCCCATCAGCGCCAGTGCGCCAACCGCGGTACCGATGCCGCCCAGGTTGTTGACCCATTTCCCGACGCCCAGCCCCCGTACATTGAGCGCCGCCATCAGCCAGAGCAGGCCCACCGAAATGAGGAAGACAAACCAGCGCTGGTCGCCCAACGCACTCGCCCGCTCACCGCCCACGTAAACGGAGATTCCCACGAGCACGAACAAAACCGTCGGAACGTAAAAGACGTTGTTCGTCCAGTAGCACCAGCCGGAGAGAAATCCGTGGAAATCGCCAAAAAGTTCTTTGGTCCAGAGGTAGATGCCGCCCTCGCCTGGATAGCGGTGGGAAAGTTCGATGACCGCAATCCCCTGCGGCCAGAAAAACAAGAACACTCCCGCCAGCCAGAACCAGAGGGTGATGGGGCCGGCGCCGGCAACCACCGGCACCACGTTCAGGTTGACCACCGCCACCACAAAGAGCAGGACCAAGTCCCAACGGCCCAGGACGCGACGCAGGTGGGGCGCGCCGTTTGAATTGGATTGGGTCTCTGTCACCGCATCCCTCGGGGTCGGGCGCTAGTGTGCGGCGGCCGCTGCAACCTGCCGTGATTGTTGCGCCCGCGCCAGGGCCGGCGCGAGATCGGCAAAAGCATCCAGGTGGCGATCAATGTCCGCCTCTGTGTGCGCCACGGAAATGGTCCATTGTTCGTCCCACCAGTGCGGCTGAGGGAGCACGCCGCGATTCACCATGCCGAACCAGTAGTGCCGCCAGAGGTCAACATCGATGGCCGTCCAGTCGCGGTAGTTGCGGACTTCCTTGGGATAGAGCATCAGCGCGCCGTTCGAGCCCGCGCCAATCGCGTAGGCGACAAGGCCGGATTTCTGAATGATCTTCGCGTGGCCGTCCACAAGCTTCTTGTTGAGGTGATTGAGGTGCTCGTAGGCTTCCGGCGTGAGCACTTCGCGGAAGGTGGCCAGCCCTGCGGCCATCACGAGCGGATTCGTTCCGTAAGTGCCCGCATGAAAGACTTTGAAATGGGTAATGGCGTCCATCAGTTCGCGGCGCGCGGCAAACGCCGCGAGTGGGAACCCGCCTCCGATGGATTTGGCCAGGCAGACGATGTCCGGCTTGATCTGGAAATATTCGCAGGCTCCCCCGCGCGCCAGCTTGGCGCCTGTCTTCACCTCATCGAAGATCAGGCAAGCGCCGTGCTTCGTGCACAGTTCCCGCAATCCCTGGAGGTAACCCTTCTGCGGCATGCAGATGCCGACGTTCATCATGATCGGCTCGACGATCACGGCGGCAATCTGATTTGGATACCGGGCGAAGAGACGCTCGGTGGATCCCAAATCGTTGAACACCCCCACCAGGGTCTGTTCGACGGTCGGCCCCGGCAAGCCCGCGCTGGCAGGAACCTGATTGGGCGCGTCAGCGCTTCCGTATTGGTCTGCTTTGGGCTTGACGCTGACCATCGCCGAGTCATGCACGCCGTGGTAAGCGCCTTCCATTTTGACGATTTTGTCGCGGCCAGTAACACCTCGTGCCAGACGGATAGCATGCATCGTCGCTTCCGTGCCACTGCTGCCGAAGCGGACCATCTCCACCGGAAAGCGCGCGCAGATCTCTTCCGCCAAGGGGAGTTCCAGATTGTGCGGCATGCCGAACATGGTTCCCAGCCGCAGGCGCTCCTCGACGGCGCGCACCACGGCGGGATGGCAGTGCCCGGCCATCAGCGCGCCGAAGCAGAGGTTGAAGTCGATATATTCGTTCCCATCCAGGTCCCGAATCCTGCCGCCCTGGCCGTCGCGCACAAAAATCGCGTGCGGCTCATAAGTGCGAAAATTGCTCCCCACACCCAGCGGCAGTCGCGGCGAGGCTTTCTTGAGCGCCTCGGCGGAGCGCGGCGTCCGCCGCGTGTAGGTTTCAATTTCGGCTCGCAGTTCCTCGTACATGTGAGCCCTCTCCAATCAGAATATGAACTTTAAGGCGAATTGAATAAGCCGTGGATCGCGCGCTCGTACCACCTCACCGAAGTTCGAGGCTGCGAAATCGCCGGTAGCACCGGCCTGGGCGCTGGGGTTAATGAACTGGGTGTGGTTAACGATGTTGAAGAACTCGGCGCGAAATTGTATCCCCAGCCGTTCCTTCAGTTTCGTGTCTTTCAGGAGCGCAAAATCAAAGTTGTTGATCCCCGGACCGCAGCAGACCGTGCGAGGCGAATTGCCGATGACGCCCACAGCGCTCGGTGAAGCAAAACTTGTGGGGCTGAGGGCCAAGTGCCCTGGGCCGCGTGGATTCAGTTTTATGAAAGGCGCCACGAGGTCGGGTTCGCCGGGGAGAACGAAGTCGTAGCTGTATTGGAGCTCGTTGTCATCAGAGGAAAAGATGCGAACCGGAAAACCGCTTTGAAAGGTTGTGATTCCGGAGATCGCCCAGCCATCGGCCACCTTTCCCGCGAATCCCTGAATTCGAGGAATCGGCAACTGCCAGATGTAGCTGAGGACCAATCGGTTGCGAGCGTCAAACCCCGAAAGCGAATAGCTTTTGTGGAAATCCAGGGGATTCAGGATATCCTCGAAGCTCGATCCGTAATCAAAGGATTTGCTCCAGGTGTAAGCGAGTTGGAACTGGAATCCTTGTGAGAAGCGCTTCTCAAGGCTCATCTGGAGGGAGTTGTAGTTCGAATTCCCGATCGTATCCTGCGCGAAGACGCTGCTGAACACGGGAACGCCATCGGAGGGGCAGCCCACTCCCGTGGTCGGCTGGCAAAGGGGCGAGGAGTACTGGCGAAGACCGACCATCGTGAGCGCAGGGCTATTGGGTCCCCCAGCAACCGTGGGCACTGATCCGTACGGCAGGTGGAAGGTCATCCCCCCGGGGATGGCGCCCTGCGGGACAAAGAATTCCGTGTCCTCTGAGAAGGGGGCGCAGCTGGCGGGATCCCCTCCCGGCCCGGTCAGCACGTTGTTGGGATCCAGGCCGGAGAGTGTCATCAAGTCGAGGCAGGTCTGGGCATTGCTGTAGTTCAGGTCGCGCGTTATGAAAAGTCGATGACCTTGGGAACCCACATAACCTACCTGGAAAACCAGATCCTTCCCGAGCTGTTGCTGAAGGGTCAGGTTGTACTGCTCGGAATACTGGGACCGAAGGTGAGGCAGGAACTGTCCATAAAGAAGAATGGGCCGGAACGATGACCAATCCAATGCCTGGCCCGGCTTGGGATTCAAAATGCCATGAAACGGATTCGGTGCGACGGAACCGTTCTGCCCTTCAAAAGGCAAGTTGAAGAGAGTCGACGTCAGAGAGGTGCTCCCACCGAATGGCGGCTCAGCGCTGAACTGCGAGAGGACCAGCTGTTCCACAGGGTTATAGAAAAGTCCGAATCCGGCGCGGATACTGGTCTTGCCTGAACTGCCCGGACTCCACGCCAGGCCGATGCGGGGTGCGAAAGACTTGTAATAGCTCTGCGTCAGCCCCGGCGAAATGCCTTTGTCGCCGGGCACTACCAGGCCTAGCGGGAAAACGGCGCCGGCGGGGGTTGTGGGGCCGCAGTCCGTCGGCCCGGTACCGTAACCCAGGGCCTGCGCGCTCGCCCCGGAGAGCTGGCAGGGGTAGACCGTTGTGGCTTGACCGGGACGGAACGTTTGGACGCGGTTGAAACGATCGTGCAGCGGCGTGTTGAGCTCCCAACGGAGACCGTAGTTCAGCGTGAGGTTGGAGCGGATTTTCCAGCTGTCCTGGGCATAGAAGTAGAAGGAACTGCTTCGCACCGCTTCGAGCTGCGCCGAACCCTGAGAGTAGGAATCCGCAAGGCCCAGCAGGTAATTCGGTATCATGTCGCCGAAACCGACGTCGTTAGACCCGCCACCGTAGAAAGAGAAATTCCCATTGACGTTGAAGTAGAAGAGCTGATTGAACTGCTGACGCCGGACGTCCGCGCCGAGTTTCAGGGTGTGTTTCCCGACGACTTTGCTCAAATTGTCGGCCCATTGGAACGTGTTTCCGAATTGCGGCAACTGTCCTTCAAAGTTGTTGCCGATCACAAAGCTGCCTGCCACGCTGACGAAGGGCACGCCTTCATACTTGGCTCCCAAGTTGGGAGTAATCCCCAGGGCGGGATCATTGGGTGACGTGAAACACTGGGTCGACGGCACTGTAGTACATGAGCTTTGGACCAGGTTCGTTCGCACGGGCGCATCCAGCTTGGCCTGCCCCTCCCGAAAGAAGGAGGCTCGAAATTCATTTACTGTGGTGCTGCTGATCAGCCAGGAATGCGTCAGGTTCACCTGCTGGTCTCGTTCCGTGTAGTTCGAGCCAAAGCCTGGAACGTTCGCGCCGGCGGCCTGGAAAACAGAAAAGGGCTGAAAGCTCGTTCGGTCGGTGAAGTAATAATAAGCGGCAAGCTGCTGTTGCTGATTGATCTTGTGATCGATGCGGACCGTGGACTGGTCCTGCCGGAGCATCGAGGCGCGCACGACTTGGTACTGATCACTTCCGATGTTCGCCGAGGGAACAAACTGGTTGAGCAGGTCGAGCGCCGTGGGGTCCATGCAAGCCGTTGGGATCTGGTTGTTCGGGAAGATGCTGGAATAGGCCATGCCCCCAGTGGGTGCCGTCCCGCCAGCCGCAGCGATGGCGGCTGGACAGCCGGGCCGGGGGTTATTGGGGTCCTGATTGTTTAGAATGCTGGCCATGTTCGCGTCCGTCAAGGACCCCGCGAAGGTGGAGCCATTCGAAAAGTCGCCCGCGCGCTCCGCCGCCGTCGGGACGGTGACGACGTCCGATGAAGTTCCCTGCCGGATACGACGGCCTTCGTATGAGGTGAAGAAGAAAGTGCGGTCCTTTCGGATCGGCCCGCCCAGCGTTCCTCCGAACTGGTTCTGCTTGAAATCGGCTTTCTCGGTGTCAAAGAAGCCTCGGGAGTTCAGGGCGGTGTTGCGGAGGAATTCGAAAACGTCGCCGTGCCATTCGTTGGAGCCCGACTTCGTCACCACGTCCACGACCGAGCCGGAATTGCGGCCGAACTCAGCATCGAAGGTGTTGGTCAGCACCCGGAATTCCTGGATCGTGTCCGGGGAGGGTTGGATAGCCGGCAGATTCGCATATTGGTCGTTGGCGTCACCGCCGTTTACCATGAAGTTGTTCGAGCGCCCCCGCCCGCCATTGACCGAGACTGAACCCGCGCTGTCGCTCCCGTAAAACAAGTTGGTACCCGTTTGAGACTGGACGCCCGGCTGCAATTGCAGCAACTGGTAGGTGTCGCGCGCGTTGAGGGGCAATTGTGACACGGTGCGGTCATTGGCCACCGCGCCGAGCTGCGTGCTGGTGGTTTCGATCAGGGGAGCTGTAGCTTCGGCCGTGACCACCTGCGCGATCGAGGCGAGTTGGAGCTTGGCATTGACCACCGTCACGTGCCCGATGCTGACTTCGATGTCGCGCACCTGAAATTCGCTGAACCCTTCGAAATCGACGACCACCGTGTAATGGCCAACCGCCAGGGCGGGAAAGGCATAGTCCCCGTCCGGATCCGTCGTGGTCTGACGATTCGCGAAAGTCCCGCTCAGCACGGCACTGACCCGGGCGTCAGGAATTACCGCGCCGGAGGGGTCGGTCACCGACCCTCGGATCGTGCCCGTCGTCTGAGCCCGCAGAGGCCCGCACGCCGCCGCGATAATGGCCAGGCCGGTCAGGACGCGATAGAGCGACGTAATCTTCATACTCACTCCTTGCCGAGGTGCGCAGCACTAGGGCCACAACGACTCAGCGCGCTACGAAATTTGTATTGCCCCGACGCTTGAACCTTACTATAATCCGGCAAGCCTAGAGAAAACGACAGGGCTTGTCAAGACCAAAAAGTCCAAGGAATACGTGAGATGCATCGCGGCTTGACACAGCTCACGCCCCGGGCGCGAACGACCAGAGGGCCAGCCTCGTCACACAGGATGGCGCCAAGAGCTGCTCTGCCCGCGGCACTCTGCCAAGATCCGGGTCGAAGGAGGAAAGAGTGAATACGCATCAACTGACGAATTTCATCGGCGGCGAATGGGCGACATCGGGCGCTTCTGAACACCTGCCCGTGAAGAATCCTGCCACTGGCGAAATCATGGCCGAGGTTCCATTGTCACCAGCCGGGGAGGTGGAGCGCGCCGTGCGCGCGGCGGCAGCGGCTTTCCCGGCCTGGCGCGAAACTCCCGCCGTGGAGCGTGTCCAGTACCTGTTCAATCTCAAGCGCCTTCTTGACGAAAACCTCGACGACCTGGCTCGTACGGTGACTAACGAGTGCGGCAAGACTTACCAGGAAGCAGCGGACGAAATCCGGCGGGGCATCCAGAACGTCGAGGTGGCCTGCGGCACGCCGATCCTCCTGCAGGGCTACAACAATGAGGACGTGGCGCGTGGCATCGATGAGTTTATGATTCGGCAGCCGCTGGGAGTGGTGGCGGCGATCACCCCTTTCAACTTCCCCGGAATGATCCCGCTCTGGTTCCTGCCTTTCGCCATCGCCAGCGGCAATTGTTTCATCCTCAAACCGTCGGAAAAGGTTCCGATGACGTCCTGGAGGTTGTTCTCGCTGCTCGAGCAAATCAAGCTCCCGAAGGGAGTGGTCAATCTGGTCCACGGATCGAAGGCAGCTGTCGATGCCCTGCTCGACCATCCGGACGTGCACGCCATCAGCTTTGTCGGATCGACCCCGGTGGCGAAGTACGTTTACACGCGGGCGACGGCCAACGGCAAGCGGGCACAATGCCAGGGCGGCGCGAAGAATGCGGCGATTCTCCTGCCTGACGCAGACGTGGAATTCACCACCCGCATTGTGACCGAATCGGCATTTGGTTGCGCGGGGCAGCGGTGTCTGGCGGCCTCACTGGCCGTCACCGTCGGCGAGGCGCGCCAGCTCTTCACGGAGCCGCTGCGCGAAGCGGCCGCCAACCGGGTCGTCGGTTACGGATTGGATTCGGGCGTGCAAATGGGCCCAGTCATCAGCGCGGAAAGCAAGTCGCGCATCGAGGGCCTGATCGAGGCGGGGATCCGAGAGGGCGCCCGGCCGGCCATCGATGGGCGAGACACCGTCATCCGGGGGTGCGAGAAAGGCAACTTCATCCGGCCGACGATCCTGCAAGACCTCAGCCCGGGGGGAAGCACCATCTCCACGGAAATCTTCGGCCCAGTTCTCGGACTCGTCCACGTCGCGACGGTTGAGGACGCCATTCGCTTTGTCAATCAATCGCGATTCGGCAACATGGCGTGTCTTTTCACGCGCAGCGGCGCAGCGGCTCGGAAGTTCCGCTACGCCGCCCAGGCAGGCAACGTCGGGATCAACGTAGGCGTCGCGGCGCCGATGGCCTTCTTCCCCTTCAGCGGCTGGAAGGACAGTTTCTTTGGCGACCTGCACGGGCAAGGGCACGACGCGATTGAGTTCTACACCGACAAGAAAGTGGTCGTCGAGCGCTGGCCGTCGTGAGCTCCGCCGGACTTGGCGCGCCGTCATTGAAGAGCACACGCATGAGACTCTCTCCGGCAAAGAGTTACTTGCATATCGGCGATGTGGCGAAACTCGTGGGGATTTCCCCCACCGTTCTGCGCCTGTGGGAGAGCCTCGGCCTGGTGCGCCCAAAGCGAACCCGCAGCCGATATCGGCTCTACACGCCCGAAGACATCAAGGTGTTGAAGCGCGCGCGCTACCTGCGCAAAGTGCGCGGCATGAACGCCCAGTCGATCGCCCTTCTCCTGAAGGGCCAGGGCTTGCTGCCCCCGGCGCGAACGCCGGAGGCAACCCCGGTGGGAATCCGGCTGCGCAATTTGCGGTTGAGACGTCACCTCGCCCTGGCCGCGGTTTCCAAAGCCACGGGCATCTCGGTGAGCTTTCTGAGCGCCGTCGAGCGCGGACAGATGAGCGCTTCTGTGGGCACGCTACGCAAGCTGGCGCGCTTCTATGAGGTGAGCATCCTGTCCCTTTTCAATCCCTCGGACGCCAACCCCCATCGGGTGCGGCCTGCCGAGCGCAAGATGCTCGACGCCGGAGAAGGCGTGCGCATGGAATTGCTCGCCTGGGGGAACACGGTCATGGAGCCCCACCTGTTTCGCGTCGCTCCGGGCGCCGGCAGCGGCGAAGCCTATGCCCACGAGGGCGAGGAATTCCTTTTCCTCCTGCGCGGGCAGTTGGACATTTCGCTGGATGATGGCGAAAGTTTCAAGCTCCGCCCCGGCGATAGCTTCTACTTCGAAAGCAGCACGCCCCATCGCTGGTCGAACCCAGGCCAGGAAGAGACTTGGATCCTGTGGGTGAACACCCCGCCAACCTTCTAGCCCCCCTGCCCCGACCGCAATCGCCTTACAAGTCTTGCCAGGTTTAGCTTCGTCACTCGCTGGGTTCGTATTCTATTGATTAAACGCGACTTACTCGGTTCGTTGAATTTCTAAACTTGCGTTGATTCTAAAAGGCTTACTCGGTTCGTAGCCCTATGGGGAATTGTAATTGGCTCATTCTAAGAACCTTACTCGGTTCGTGCTCTTACTATATAAGGGCCGCTCCTAGCGCGTCGGGCTTTTGGTCGGCCATAATCCTGCCGTCCGGGCTGACTACAGGTAGGGTCCCCGCGGTCCAGCCTCTCGTAGCGTCGGCCTTCAGGCGATTATTCGTGCCCGCCATTGCGACGAGAGCCAAGCCCGTTCTGTCCGTCGGCAGGCAATATGCCCGCGCGCGAACATTTGGCGGGCTAAAGCCCAAGGTCGAAATGAGCCACACGTTGCACTCCCTCCGGAGAAGGCGTCCGGCGGCCCCTTCCGCCGCCCT
>JBEKUI010000026.1:0-25651 GCA_049515175.1 Terriglobia bacterium | reverse complement strand
CTTGGGCGAGATTGTGGCCGCATGCTGGCAGTGGTTAGAGAAGCGATACGAGCATGTGAAGTTGGACGAGTGGGTCGTGATGCCCAATCACTTACACGGAATTATCGTCATTACTGAGGGCGGTTCACGAACCGCCCCTACGAAACCGTTGGGCCGGCTGGTCGGTGCGTTCAAGACGGCATCTACGAGCCGCGTCAACGCCGAGCGGCGGACTCCGGGGGCCCAATTGTGGCAAAGAGATTTCTATGAACGTGTTATTCGCAATGAGCGCGAACTTGAGCTGATTCGCGATTATATTCGGACGAACCCCATACGGTGGGGTACCGATCCGGAAAACTTCGCTGTCACAAAGCCCGACGAGGAACCGTGGCTGTAGGGGCGGTTCGTGAACCGCCCTCGTCGCCACAGCAGCATCGCAGCGAATTTCAACGAGGGCGCATCCCGATGCGCCCCTACGATGCTGGTCGCGTCGCGCCAAAGGCGCGCTCGACGCGGGCGATGGCCTCCGGGTCGCCCTCCCAGATGCGCTCGAGGAGCTCCCACGTCCGCTCCTCCTCGTCGAGCTTCAACCGCTCGCTTTCCAGCTCGAGATAGCGCCGCCGCTCTTTCATGGTTTCATAGGAATAGAACCGGAAGGTCGCGTCGCCGCCGGCGCGCAGCCGGGTCAGCATGCGGAGCTGGCGCTCGATGGCGGCCGTCAGCCGCCTTTCGTTGTCGAAGAACTTGTCATGATCCGTCAGCAACCCCAGCAGCGCCATGGCGCGCATGCGGGTGAGTTCAGCGTCGAGCGGCTGGACGAAATCGGCGCGCTCGAAGAACTTCTTCAGGCGGCCCGCCTCCCAGCACGCCTGCGCTTTGAAGAGGCGCAAACGGCGCCAGGCGAGATCGGCGATCTCGCGCACCACCTTGGCCTCGGCGGGATCCGCCGGCGCGAAGACGCGCGCGAAACGCTGCGCGTGGGCTTCGAGGTCCCTGGGATTTTCGTGCAGCCGCCGCATCGTCTCCTCGAGGGAGCGCACGTTGAGCCCGTGCTGAAGATGATTGAAGCGCGACCGGGCGCGCGACTCGGGAGTGCGCGGAGCAGCCTGGGCTTTGCGGATGTTCTCCGCGTTGGCACGCCGCCGCGCTTCGGTCATCCGAAACTTCTCGACGCTGGCCCGCTGCATCTTGCGGCCGTTCGCGCGCATGGCGCGAAGGCGCGCCGGGGTCAGGCGGAAGTTCTCCCGGTTGGCGGCGGTCGCCTTGCGCAGCGCCGCCATCCTCGCGGCGGTCATCACGAACTTGCGATTCTTACGCGCTTCGTCGAGAGCTTGGCGGCGCGCCGGCGTGAAGTCGTAGCGCGGTTGATTGACCGCTGGGGCTGCACTGATGTTGGCGCGGCAGGAGGCTGGGGATTGAGGGGTAAGAGCTTGCTTTTCAGTTGGTTGGGCCATGCGTGGGGCTCCTCCCGGGGCGTAGTTTCACGCCACGGACGCGGGATACGTCCACACGCACTCGAGCAGCACACTAGCAAAGAACGAGGGCCATGTCAAGAGGCTAGTTTTGTGACCACTGCGACCCCTGCCGCCGGGACAGGATTGATAAACCCCGGACGGAAAATCGTCGGGGCGGCGGTTGCCCCGACGGGCCAACGCAGTGGACAGAATCCCGCGAATCACTCAGAATAAGTGCAGGGCTCCGAGGGATTCGGAGACCCGCAGCGATGAGCAACCGAGAGCCATCCGCACGCACGCCCGTTCCCGTGGCCGAGTATATCCACGGCACGTTCGTCCCTCTCTCGCGTCTGGCGCACGATTGGGAAGCGCACGCGGGGGTGACACTTTCGCCCTCCGAGGACCGCACCATCCTGCGCGAGACGGCGGCGGCCGTCCCGAACGCCATCGCGCAGCGGATCGGCCTGCTGCGTGTACTCGTCGTGCCGTATGTGGCCTGCTCGCCGGAGGGCGACCTCGTCTCCTGGACGAAACCGGAAGGAGAAACCCACTCGGCTGTCTGGCTGGAAGCCGAGAAGATAACTCACCTCGTCCTTCCCTGCCGCGAGCTCGACACCCACGACACCGGCTTCGAGTTCCTTGCCAGCATCGCGGAATTGCTCCGCCCGCGCCTCACCGAGGAAGAGCTCGAGAAGTACACGCAAATGCTCGAAGAGGAGCTGCAAGCAAAGATCACGGGAGAGATCGACGAGGAGTCGCTCGCGGCCAAGCAGCGCCTTGCCGCCGGCCGCGGACGCCGCCCCGGACACGAACGGTTCGAGGAATATCGCAACGTGTCGCTGGTCAGCACCGTCGCCGAGTATATGCACGGCCTCTGGCACGACGTGCAGATCCGCGTCGGCCCCGAACACCTGCCCCTGCCTCAGCTCCGCCGCCGCATGACCTTCCTCGCCGAACTCTTCCCGCCCAACAAAGGCTACAGCGTCTTTGCCAAAGAATTAGAAACCCAGGAATCATAGAGGCGGCGAGGGGTCTCGCCCGAAAAGGCCGCAAGAACGGTCCGCCAGACGCCTCCGCAAACGCTCAATCGCCGCGGCGGTCAGATGTGCACGGCAAGGACCGGGCAAGGGGCCTGCTGAATGACGCGGTGAGTTGTGGAACCAAACAGCGCCAGATCCAGGGCGTTGCGGCCGCGCACGCCGAGGATGATGAGGTCGGCTTCGGTTTCGAGGGCGAAACGGACAATTTCCTGGTAAGGCCGGCCGATCCGCAGGCGGGATTTGATCGTGCACCGGTCGCGAGCTTCCGGCGGAATGGGTTTTTCCAGCCGGGCGACGACGTCGGCGCTGACCGCGGAGAGATCCCAGGAGGGAGGAATCTCCTCGATGGCGTGCAGCAACGTCAGCTCCGACTCGTACTCCTGCGCGAGCGAGAGGGCGTAGCCCAGCGCGTGGCTGGCATGCAGGGAAAAATCTGTGGCGAATAAGATCTTGCCGAGGTGAACGGGATCGCCGCTGCTTGCCGGCGCCACAAAATCGTGCCGGGGCTGGCACACCGCGAGCACCGGACAATGAGCTTTGCGCAAGACCTTTTCCGTCACCGAACCGAGCAGCAAATGATCAAACCCGTGACGGCCGTGCGTGCCCATGACAATCAGGCTGGCCTGGCGCGACGCGGCAAGGGCCAAGATCGAATCCGTCACCTGCCCTTCGCAAACCGAGGGCTCGATGGGAAAGCCGTTGCGTGTCCGCGTCTTTATGAATTCCTGCAACTGCTGCTCGGCGTGGGCGCGCAGGCCCAGCATCAGGTCACTCGCGATGTCAGGATAGACATACGAAGGATAGGCTGCAAACAGCGGCGGAATTACGTGCTGCACGAGCAGCGTGGCCTGGTAATGCCGGGCCAGCGACTGAGCGTAGTCGTAGGCGCGGAGGGAAGAATCCGAGAAATCCAGCGGGCAGACGATGCGCTCGAATCTCATCATGTGCGCCTATTGGACCGCCAATTCGGGGATAGCCGGTTCCTCTTCCAAACCGAAAACGCTGCGGACCAGGCCAACGTACTCACTGCGGTCGGGGCGCGCTGCCGCTTCTTTCAGCTCGGCGCAGGGAGTGTGAAGGATCTTGTTCACCAGCCCCTGGGTGACCGCCTCGAGGGCCGCTTCCTGCTCCGCCGTCATCTCGCCAAACAGCTCCCGCATCCTTCTTAGTTCGCTGCTGCGAATCTGCTCGGCGCGGCGCCGCAGGGAAACAATGGCTGGCGCGACTTGTCGAGAGGCTTGGCGCTGGCGGAACTGTTCGAGCTCGGCGGCGAGGATTGCTTCCGCGGCCTCCATCGCTTCCTGCCGGTGGCGCAAGTTGCGCCCGGCGGTTTCCTTCAGGCTGTCGATGTTAACCACCGTGCAGCCCGGAATCTCCTCCACGGCCGGATCGATGTCGCGCGGCACGGCGATATCCACGAGGAAAAGCGGCCGGCCCTGGCGCGCCGCCATCACCGGCTCCATGTCCTCGCGGCGGATGATGGTGTGCGGGCACCCCGTCGAGCTGATGACAATGTCGGCGCGCTCCATCGCCCTCCAGACTTCCTGAAATCTCCGGGCTTCGCCCTTCAGTTCTTCGGCCAAAGCAACTGCGTGGTCGTAGGTTCGATTGCTGACCAGGACCGCCGCAGCCCCCTTCGCCACCAGGTGCCGCGCCGCCAACTCCCCCATGTGCCCCGCCCCGATAATCAGGACCGCCTTGCCGTGCAAATCGGCGAGCGCCTGTTCGGCAAGCTCCACCGCCGCCGAACTGACAGAAACCGGCAGCTCCGCAACAGAGGTCTCCGTGCGCACGCGCTTCGCGGCGATGAAAACGCGATGGAGCAAGCTATCGAGCAGAGCCCCCGTCGTTCCCGTCTCACTGGCCAGCGCGTATGCTTGCTTGATCTGGCCCAGAATCTGCGGCTCGCCGATCACCATCGACTCCAGCCCGGACGCTACACGGAACAAGTGACTCACTGCCTCATCATCGCGGAGCAAGAAGAACGCGGAAGAGAAATCATCCCAGGAAATTGAGAAGAAGGAGCTGACGAATCGCCGTAGAGCCGCTGTTCCGGCCTCGCCCTCACGCGTCCCAACCACGAACTCAACGCGGTTGCAGGTCGAGATCACGAGCGCTTCCTCGACAACAGGGTCCGCCCGCAATTGACGGAGCACCTCAGGAATTCTCGCCTCCGGGATTGCGAACCGCTCTCGGATTTCCAAGGGCGCCGTCTTATGGCTGATTCCGAGCAAAAGGAGATTCATGAATTGCCGCCGGACTCCACAGCGTAAGAGACAAAATGGCGCGGACTTTCGGTCCGTCACCATCCTTCGAATGCCTCGAACACGTCGGAAAGGGCAACTACGTTGCCAACCGCAAGAGGCACGGGCCGAGCTCCAGATGACGGCGGAGGCACCTTGATATTCAACAGGATAGGAATCTTCTTCACACTAACGACGAAATGTCGCACAGGTGAGAGGTTTCGGTTTGGTTGAGTCATTTCCCGCAAAAGTGTCCGCAATTTCGCGCCAATGGTTTGATTACAATCAACTACAGTTTCATCCTGCCTGCTAACTCTCGCAATAGATTGGACGTAGAGAAACTTAACACCTCCACTCCACTGGTAACAAGAATGCTGAATTCGTAGTTGGGAGTCCCGCTTGGCGGAGGATTAAGGCCCGAAGGGACTCAAATACCGAGGGGGAGTCGCCTTATATGCGTTTCGTCAATCTAGCTTTACTCGCGTCGGTAGCATTACTCGTGGCAGCGTCCTTCAGCTTGAGCAAGCCGGAGTACAGCAAGAAAGAAGGCAAGCCCTGCACCTTCTGTCACCCGGCCACCAAGTTCAAGGAATTGACAGACGCCGGCAAGTACTACAAGGACCACAACCACTCCTTGGAAGGGTACAAGGCCGCGGAAAAATAGCAGGTTGACGGCGTGGGCGGACCAGAATCCTACGTTCTAATCCGCCCCCAGCTACTGTTTTCGGATCAAAAGGGCGCACGCAGAAACAGCGATTTTCCGCGACGGGAAAGGACGGACTTGTTAGTTTTGTCGTCTGAACCCGAGTCGAAGGAATCAGAGTGTCAGCAGAGGGCGAAACTCCGAAGGGCAACAATAAGGGCGGCCTCCTCTTCAAACTCCGGGGGCCGCTGATCACTCATTACCTCCGCCCGCTCGTCTATCTCAGCCAGAATCTGATCAGCCGCATCGGCGTGGTCCTGACGTCCACGTCAGCGCTGACCATGATCGTCACCTTCGCTTTTGGCTCGACCTCGAATCCTTATATCGGCATTCTTGTTTACCTGATTCTGCCCTCAGTTTTCGTGGTGGGGCTCGTCCTCATTCCCATCGGCATCTTCCGCGAGTACCGGCGGGAACGGCAGTTGGGCCTGCTTCCGGCAAGTTATCCGAAGATTGATTTTTCTCAGCGGGAACTTCGTCGTACCGCGTTGTTCGTGGCGGTGATGACCGCCGTCAACGTTCCGATTTTCGCGATCGCCAGCTACCGCGGCACGGTTTTCATGGAGACCAAGGAGTTCTGCGGCCAGACCTGTCACCAGGTCATGGAGCCGGAGTTCACCGCCTACCAGCGTTCTCCCCACGCGCGGGTCGAGTGCGTGGACTGCCACATCGGCCCGGGCGCCCCGTGGTTTGTGAAATCCAAGCTCTCGGGCAGCTACCAGGTCATTGCGGTGGCTTTCAATCTCTACCCGCGGCCCATTCCTACTCCGGTCCACAATCTGCGCCCGGCGCGGCAGACATGCGAACAGTGCCATTGGCCGGAGAAGTTCTCCGGTGACAAGTTTGTGGTGAAGACCAAATATGGCGACGACGAGAAGAACAGTCCCGTCAAGACCGTCCTGCTCTTGCACATCGGGGGACGCAGCGCCAACAAATCGCTGGTGGGCATCCATGGCCGCCATCTGGGCGCGGCGACCTACGTGGCCACCGACGACAAGCGTCAGGTGATCCCCTGGGTGAATTACCAGAATGACGACGGGTCCGTCATGGAGTTCGTGACGACGGAGAATCCGCCAGCCCCTCAGGCACTGGCGAAAGGCGAAAGGCGCGAGATGGACTGCATGGACTGCCACAACCGCCCCACCCATGCCTATGACTTGCCGGAGGACGCCGTCAACCGCGCCATGGCAGCCGACCGCATCAGCCCCGCGCTGCCCTTTGCTCACAAGGTTTCGGTGGATATCCTGAAACGAAACTATTCCAGCCGCCTGGCGGCACAGACGGAGTTGCCGGAGGCTTTGCGCGAGTACTATCGGAAGAACTACTTCGCCGTGTATAACAGCCAGGGCGCGCAAATCGAGCAGGCCGCCGAAGCGCTGCTCGAGATCTACAACGGCAACATCTTTCCGGCGATGAACGTGACGTGGGGCACCTACCCGAACAACCTCGGGCACGCCGATTTCCCGGGCTGCTTCCGCTGCCACGATGGCAATCACAAGGCGAAAGACGGACGCGTGATCACGCAGGACTGCAACGCCTGCCACAATCTCCTGGCGATGGAAGACCCGGACCCCAAGATCCTGCATGACCTCGCGGGAGGAAGCTGAGGAATCAAGAACCATTGAGCTATAATTTCGTTTTACCGGGTGCCGAGCCCGGAGGTTTGACTCGGCAAAATAAATCCTTCAGGAGGAATAACGTCATGAAAGTGTTTCGAATGCTGATCGCGGCGGCGGTTCTGTGCGGCGCCCTCGTCTCTCTTACTAGCGCCAAGCCCGAATACGCCAAGAAAGAAGGCAAGAAGTGCACGGAGTGCCATGAAGGGGGCAACCCCAAGAAGTTCACCGCTATGGGGCAGTATTACAAGGACCACAACCACTCCCTGGAAGGCTACAAGGCCGAAGAGAAGAAGTAACCTGATTTCGGATCGAAATACTCCGGCAGACTGAGTTTTTCCGGCTTGCCTTAGGCGCGACGATGGAGTTATCTTTACCGGCCGCCGTCGCGCCGAGGCGAGGAGGATCAACGCTGACCGCTCCGGGAGCGAGGTGATTCGATGGGAAGTCCCGAAGGTCCGGAAACGAACCCCGCCCAACCCAGCCGCCGCTGGATCAACATCCTGCTGGGCAGCGGTGTGCTGGCATCCGTCGCCTCGTTCCTTTACCCCGCGATCCGTTACATCATTCCGGCGCAGGTTGCGGAATCGACCAGCCGCTCGGTCGTCGCCGGCAAGGTCGCCGAGCTCAAACGGAATACCGGAAAGGTCTTCAAGTTCGGTTCCAAGCCCGCTCTGCTCGTTCACACGGCGGACGGCGAGTGGAAGGCTTTTTCGGCCGTCTGCACGCATCTGAATTGCACCGTGCAGTATCGCGAAGACCATCGTCAAATCTGGTGCGCCTGTCACAACGGTTTCTACGATCTCCAGGGCCGGAACGTCAGTGGTCCGCCTCCGCGGCCGCTGGAAGCGTTCGAAGTTCACATCCAAGGTGAGGACGTTATCGTCACGCGCAGCGCCTAACCATGAAAGCGATCGTTCGCCCCATTCTGAACTGGCTCGATGAACGCTTCGGCGCGGGGAGCATCGAAGATTTCCTCCGCCACAAGACCGTTCCTCTGCATCGCCACACCATCTGGTATTACTTCGGCGGCATGACGCTCTTCCTGTTCATCGTCCAGGTGCTGACCGGAATTCTCCTTCTGCTCTATTACCGGCCGACCCCGGAGGACGCCTACGAAAGCGTCCAATTCATCGTCACCCAGGTGCGCTTCGGCTGGCTGATTCGCTCCATTCACAGTTGGTCGGCCAACCTGATGATCTTTACGGCGTTCGTGCACATGTTCAGCGTCTATTTCCTCAAGGCCTACCGCAAGCCGCGCGAGCTCACCTGGATCACCGGCATCCTGCTCCTCTTCCTGGCGATGGGATTCGGATTCAGCGGCTACCTGCTGCCCTGGAACACGCTGGCGTTTTTTGCCACCAAGGTCGGCACCGAGATGGCAGGCGCCGTCCCGGTCGTCGGCAAGTGGATGCTGATCTTCCTGCGCGGCGGCGAAGAGGTCACGGGCGCGACGCTCACGCGTTTCTTTGGATTTCACGTGGCGGTGTTGCCGGGGCTGGTGACGACGCTCCTCGCGGCTCACCTGCTCCTCGTGCAGCGCCTGGGGATGAGCGTGCCGCCCAGCATCGAGCAGGCCGTCAAGGAAGGCCGCCAGAAAGCGCGTTCGATGCCCTTCTTCCCCAACTTCCTCCTGCGCGACATCATCGGCTGGTACGCCGCGCTGGGAGTGCTGGGGGCGCTGGCGGCGATCTTTCCCTGGGAACTGGGCGCCAAGGCCGACCCCTTCGTGGCCGCTCCGGCCGGCATCCACCCTGAGTGGTACTTCCTTTTCATGTTCCAGGCGCTCAAGCTGATTCCGGGCAAGGTTCTTTTCCTGGAGGGCGAATTCGCCGGCATACTGGCTTTCAGTCTGGCCGCTGCGGTTTGGGTGATCGTGCCCTTCCTCGATTACCGCGCCGGCTTTGGCCGCGTGACGCGGTTCTTTACCGGCCTCGGCATCTTCGCGCTGGTTTTCATGGGAGTCATGTCGCTCCTCGCCTTGCGTTAGGCGTGCGGCGCTTTTTCATTATGGATAACCGGTTCATGAACAGATTCGCCGCCCTGCTGGTTCTGCTGCTCTCCGGTGCGCTGCTGGCCTTCGCAGAAGCGCCCAAGGATTCCTGCGTGACATGCCACTCGGCGCTGGACGGCAAGCAATCCGAGCCGGCCAAGAAATTCGATTCCGACATCCATCACCAGGCGGGATTGAGTTGCGCCGACTGCCACGGGGGCGATCGCAACGACGATTCGATGAGCGCCATGAGCCGCGCCAAAGGATTTCGCGGCGCTCCCAAGAAGACCCAGATCCCCGAATTCTGCGCGCGCTGCCACTCCGACATCGCCTACATGCACCGCTACAACCCCAAGATGCGCGCCGACCAATTGAGCCAGTACCTGACCAGCGTGCACGGCAAGCGCCTGAAGCAGGGTGACACGAAGGTGGCGGCTTGCGTGGACTGCCACAGCGTCCACGATATCCTGGCGGTCTCCGACTCGCGCGCCCCCGTTCATCCCATGAACGTCGCCACGACCTGCGGCCGCTGCCACGCCGACCCGGCGCACATGAAGGGCTACAACATTCCCACCGACCAGGTGGAAAAGTACTCGAAGAGCGTGCACGCCGAGATGATCGCCCAGGGCGACACGTCGGCCCCGACCTGCTCCACCTGCCACGGAAATCACGGCGCCACGCCGCCCGGTGTCGCCTCTGTCGCCAACGTCTGCGGCACGTGCCACGTTTTCTTCGCCCAGCTCTTTGAGAAAAGCCCGCATCAGGCGGCGTTCACCAAGATGGGACTGCCCGGTTGCGTGCAGTGCCACTCCAATCACGAAATCGTCAAGCCCTCCGACGACTGGCTGGGGACCGGCCCGAATTCCGTCTGTATGAACTGTCACGCGACGGGAGACAAGGGGTTCGCGGCGGCGCAGAACATGGCGGGCGACATCGCCCGGCTCAAGACGTTTCTCGGCCGGGCGGAGGATACGCTGAAGACGGCGGAACAATCCGGCATGGAAGTCTCAACTCCCAAGGTCGAACTCGCCAACGCGCATGAGGCCCTGGTCAAGGCGCGCGTCAACGTCCACACGTTTAGCGCCCCGGAAGTTCAGAAGCTCACCGATCAGGGAACGGAAATTTCCCAAAAGGCTTACCAGGCAGGCGTCTCGGCCCTGCAGGAGCGCGACGTGCGCCGCAAGGGCCTGGGTGTTTCACTCATCCTCATCGTGCTGGCCATCGGCGGGCTCTATTTGAAAATCCGGCAGATGGAATCCCGCCCGCCGAGCCAGCCCTGATCTCAAATCTCAGATTTCAAATACTTCTTGGCGGATTTCGAGCCGCTTCGGCCGAGCCTGGGGCCTGGATGGCAGCGCGGGCCGCGCTCCTTCCCTTGCTCCGCCACGAGACGAGCCGGAGCCGGGAGAGCCTCGGCGGTTTTCGTTCGGGCTTGCGGCAACCTAATACACCGATGTCTTCGTGCACGAGCCGTCGCCATAGCGGGCGAAGGTGCGGCCGTTTACGATCAGGTCCGACCCCGACCTTTGATAGGGAAACCGCTCGGTATTGCCGTTCGGATAGGTTACGACAATGACCCCTTGATTCCCGCCGCCCTCCGCCGTCCATTGGGCGCTCTGGCCGCCCTCACCATAAGCCGTGCCCGCGGCCCCGGCGCTGTACGTCCCGCTTCGGCTGCTGAACCGGCCGTTGCTGCACATGTCAATGTACCGCTCGCTCGAGCCATAACTGGAAGAGCTGATGTAATAGTATTGCCCCGCGATCGCCTCCAGGACAGGCGGGGCTTGGGGCTGGCGACTGCAACCGCCGGGGCGCGAATCTGCGCGCCATCCTTGGCCGTGCCCGCCAATTCCCCCGCTACAGCGCGATTCTGACCCGCCGGGAAGTCCTGCGCCTGCATCGTGGGCATTAATTGCAGGCCTTCTTCCTGCATGCCCTGGCTGTAGTCCTGTACGAGCTGCTGCAAGCCGGTGCGCCGCGCCAGGCGGATGATGATTAAACCGGCTTCGGTGTCCGAGCCCATCAGCAGGAGGCCTTGTCGCTCGCCCACCTTCCATCCCGGTGGAGTTACGAAACTGATGCCCCAATTATCGTGGCAGTAGCGTGACCCGCGAGTCGGCGCTGCCGGACCCGCGGCCGATGGGCTGCGAGAACCGGCCGAGGGCTGTTGCGCCGAAGCCTGTCGCGCATTAGCGGCCGCGACTTCCCCGCCCCCTCGATCTGCCGCTTGCTGCAACGCGCCAATCAGCGCGTTCGTAGCGCCTTTCGCTTTCAGCCGGGAGACGGTCGCCGAGTTGAGCGCGAACGCGATGCCGCGCTCCTCGACGAGCTCAATAATTCTGCGGCTGGGGACGCTGCCCTCGAGCAGTTTCGTCACCTCCGCCTCGGATAGAGCGCGCTTCACGACCGCCGGACGCGACGCGGGCCGCGCCGTCTGGCCAAGTGCCGGCGAGGGTCGAACGGGAGCGGTCGCCTCGGCAGGCGGCGGTGCGACGGAGGGCGCGGCGGCCCGGTCCATCCGGCCGCCTCCTCCGGCGCGCGTCATCACCATCGGGGCCATCAAGTCGCCACCGGACAGTGTCAATTGCGAACCCTGCAGCGTGAAGTTGTACCCGACCGTCTTTCCCTCCTGTGTGAGCAGGAGCTTGTTGCCTTGCACGCGCCACTTGCCCATCACCCCTTCGTAGTCGGCACTGCCATCGGCGTTCAGGACGAGCTTCATCTCCACACCGTAACCCTGCACTTTCCCCACCCAGGTCCCGACCAATGAAGGTTGTTGAGCTGCGGTCCAGGAGGCGAAGGCGAGGAAGAGCAGAACCAGCAGGTAAGAGTGCTTACGCATGGCTCCTCCTCTCAAGCGAGGATCTGGAAATAATTGTGTGTTGCTGCCGCGAGTATAGAAGATGCGGCGGAGAAATTCCACGACGCTGGGCAAGAGGATTGATGCGACGCAGCGCATCGCGTCACGCTCGCTTCAATCACCGAGCCGCACGCGCGCATCGACGGCCCGGAAGCGGCCTGCCTCCGGGAAAACCAGGAAGGGATTGATCTCAATCTCGGAGATTTGCGGCAAGTCCCCCACCAGTTGGGAAAAGCGCTGCAACATCTCCGCCAGAGCTTGGAAATCGATGGGCGCTTCGCCCCGCACGCCCTCGAGCAATCGGTAGCCGCGGATCTGACGGATCATCTCCTCGGCATCGACGCTGGTCAGCGGAGGAACACGGAAGGTGACGTCCTTGAGCGTCTCGACGAAGATTCCTCCCAGCCCGAACATCAGCAGAGGGCCAAAACTCGGGTCGCGCGTCATCCCAAGAATTACCTCGCGCCCGCCGCGCACGTATTCCTGCAAGAGGAAAGCGGGAGACGCCGCCGCACCGCTTGGGCGACCGAGGTCGCCGCGTTTAGCAAGTGACTGCATCATCTTGTGCGCCGCCGCCGTCAATTCCTCCGGCGTGCGCAGGTCCAGCGCCACACCGCCCACTTCCGTCTTGTGGATCACGCCTGGCGAAATGACTTTGAGCGCCACGGGGAACGGAAATCCGCGCGCGCGTTCATTCAGCTCCTGAAAGCTGGCGGCGATCGCCGAGCGCGCCACGGGAATTCCGTAGGCCTCCAGCAGTCGAAAAGACTCGTGCGCGGTCAGTTGCCGGCGCCCCTCGCCGCGGACGCCCTCGAGTACCTTCTCGGCTGCGACACGGTCTACCTGAAACCGCTTCTCTTCTCCCAGCGGGCGCTCTCGCCACTGCCGGTGCCGGTCCAGTGCCCAGAGCGCGCGCACCGCCGATTCCGGAAACAGATAGATGGGCATGTGCCCGGGATGCTTCTCGTTGAGCTCCTGGAAAAACGCCTCAGGCGCCATCATCACGCCCAGGACGGGCTTGGGAAACTGCCGCCGCAATTCTTCCAGCCCCATCACGATCTCCATGGCGCTGATCATCATGGGCGGCACGAAAACGACGAGCAGCGAGTCGATGCCCTCGTCCTCGAGGATCACGCGCGCGCACGCCTCGTACCGGCTGCGGTCGGCCCGCGGCGTCATATCCACAGGGTTTGCCACGCTCGCTTCCGGCGGCAGGAGGCGTCGCAGCTCCGCGGTGGTGCGCTCGGAGAACTTCCCGATTGCCAAGCCCAAGCCAATGGCCGTGTCGGTCGCCATGATCGCGGGGCCTCCGGCGTTCGTGAGGATACCCAGCCGGTTACCGCGCGGAATGGGGTTCTTCGTAAATCCCATCGCCAGGTCGAATAGCTCCGAGACGGTGTCGACGCGAATGACGCCGCACTGTTCCAGCAGGTCGTCCGTCGCAACATCGAGCCCCTGCGAAGCGAGCGCACCGGTGTGCGACGACGCCGCTCGCGCTCCCGCCGCCGTCCGGCCGGACTTTACCGCCACAATCGGCTTGCGTTTGGAGACCCGCCGCGCAATCTGAATCAGCCGCTGCATGTTTCCAAACGATTCCAGGTACATCAGTATCAAATCGGTCTGAGGATCGTCTTCCCAGTAGAGCAGCAGGTCGCTGCCAGAAATGTCCGTCTTGTTTCCCATGCTCACGAAAAATGAGAAGCCGATATCGAGTTGGCGGGCGATGTTCAGGATGGCAACGCCCAGCGCTCCCGACTGCGACATGAACCCGATGCGCCCCGGGAGGGGCAGCGTGGGCGCGAACGTCGCATCCATCCGCACGTCGGGATGAGTATTGATCACACCCATGCAGTTCGGCCCCGCCATGCGCATTCCGTAGCGCCGCACCCGCTCCTTGAGCTGCTCTTCGTGGCGCTGGCCTTCCTCGCCAGTCTCCTTGAATCCCGCCGTGATGACGACCAGACCCTTTACGCCTTTCTTGCCGCAATCGTCCACCACCGCCAGCACCTCGTCGCGCGGCACGACGATGATCGCCAGATCCACCGGGTCGGGAATCGCGGAGACGGAGGGAAAGGCTTTAATCGAGTGGATATAGTCTGCTTTAGGATTAACTGGGAACACTTTGCCGTGAAAGTTGTATTCGATCAGGTTGTGCATCAGCTCGCGTCCGATCGAGCCCGGCCGGCGGGAGGCCCCGACCACGGCGATAGATTGGGGCTTGAGAATCGCATCAAGAGGGTGCATAACAAATCCTTCGGCGGCGGATCGAGGGGTGGGGCCGGCCATTCTGGATGAAGGCATTCTGCGCGCGGGCGCCAGCGTTTCACAATCTCCCGTCGTGCCAACTCCATTGAAAGCCGCGCGCGGCCGGAAGTCAACGGCCAGCGTGTCCGAGCGGTTTAGCCCCCAGCGGGTCCACTGGACTAGCCCGTCTCCGGTCTTTCTCGCCGAGGAGGGTTTCGAAAACTGCGATTTAGGGGCTGCAAACTGCGGAAGTGTTCTATAATCCCCCCGTCGTGCAGGCGCTTTGGGCTTTCAGGAATCAGTCTTCAAGCCATTGAGATCGCGCCGTCGCCTATGCCAACCAAGACCCGCTACTTGATGGCCACCTCGTGCGCGGGGCTGTTCACGTTCGGGATCATGACGTCATTCCTGGGTGCGACTCTGCCGGAATGGAGCACTCGCCTGTCGTTTGACCTCGAGCGCAGCGGAGCGCTGTTCAGTTTTCTCTACCTTCCGCAGATCCCGATGGTGTTCTTCATCGGTCCGCTCATCGACCGCTTTGGCAAGAAGCCCATCCTGGTTGCAGGATTTTTCTGTTCCGCGGCGGCCCTGGGCGGCATGGCTCACGCGCCAAGCTATTCGGTGCTGGGCGCTTTGCTTGTCGTCCTCGGCCTGGGCGGCAGCGCGGCGATGAGCGCCGCCAACACCCTCATCCCCGATCTATATCCCGAAAATCCCTCCTCGGCTTTCAACCTCGGCAACATCTTCTTCGGCGTGGGAGCGATCTTCTTTCCCTGGGTCGTGATTCTGCTGACCGCCCGCCTGGGACTCCAGGCGACGCTGTGGCTGATCGCCCTGCTCGTCGCCAGTGTGGCCGCGGTCGGTCTGATGCAGACGTTTCCCCCCGTTCGCGCCACGGGCGGCTTCGACTGGTCTGTGGCCCGCCGCCTGGCGTTCGATCGCACCATCATTCTGCTCGCTTTTGTTCTGTTTTTTTATTCCGCGCTGGAAATCTGTTCGGCGGGGTGGATTCGAATCTTTTTTGAAAAGGAATTTCAGACCAGCCCTCAGGTTTCCAAGATGATCCTGACGAGCTTCTGGGTGGCGTTGATGATTGGCCGCTTGGCCGCCAGCCAGGTCGTCAAGAAGATCCCCGGCCCCAAGCTCGTGCTCGGCGCGTCCGTGGGAGCGATCGTGGGACTGGCGCTCACGGCTCTCGTGCCCAGCGCGCCGGTGGCCATCGCCGCTATCATCCTCTGTGGCCTGAGCTACGCGCCCATCTTCCCCACCACCGCCGGAACCGCCAGCACGCATTTCCCCCACATCTTCGGGACGGTGTTCGGAATGATCATGGCATTCGCGCTGCTCAGTGGCACCGTCGTTCCCCCGGCCATCGGCTATCTGGCACAGCAATCTTCGATTCGGACCGGACTGGGACTCCTCACGGCCATCGCCGTCCTGCTGTTTCTGACCCAGGCCATCTTCATCCGCCACGAGCGGCGCCACCTCTCGTAGCGCCGGGCTTCAGCCGGGTACTACGTTTTCAGCAATTCCTCGCGAACATTCTTAAGGACGTAGGTGGCGCGCTCCACGCCAGCCTCACCGGAGAGAATCGGTTCCTCGTTCTCAATGCTCAGGATTCCCTGGTAATCAACGTCCATGTAGGCCTTGACCACGTCTTTCCACAGCGCCGCGCCGTGCCCGTAACCGACGGCGCGGAAGTACTCTGACCCCTCGGTGGCTTTCGCCGGGTCCTCGGGAAAATTGAGCACTCCGAACTGGGCGACCTGGTCCTTCACCATCAACGTGTCCTTCATGTGGGCATGGAAGAGCGCATTGTTCTTCGCCAGCAGCCGAATCACTTCCACCGGATCGCAGCCCTGCCAGAAGAGGTGGCTGAGGTCGCAATTGGCGCCGATCTCCTCGCCGGCGGCGTCACGCAGTTTCAGAAGCGTTTTGGCGTTGTACACGACGAAGCCCGGGTGCATTTCGAGAGCGATCTTGCGGATGCCGTGCTGGCGCGCGAATTTTGCCGCCTGCGTCCAATAAGGGATGACCTTCTCGCTCCACTGCCACTTCAGGATCTGATCGTATTCCGGCGGCCAGCGGTAGGTGGCCCAGTTCGGCATCTTGTCGGTGGGTGAGCCGCCCGGACAACCGGACAAGGTTACGATGACGGGCACTTCCAGCCGCTCGGCGAGGAGGACGGTCCGCCGGAACGTTTCGTCGTCGCGCTGTGCCGCGGCCGGGTCCGGGTGCACGGGATTCCCATGGCAACTGAGCGCTCCCACTTGAATGTTGCGGGTCTCGAATTTCTTCTTCCAGTCTTTGGCCCTCGCCACATCCGCCAGCAGCTCGGCCACCGGGCAATGCTTGCTATCCGGATACGCGCCGATTTCCACAGCCTCCAATCCCAACGCCGCGACCTTGTCGATCGTCGCGTCGAGGGAAAGGTGGTCGTAGACGGTAGTGAAGACACCAATCGGAATTTTGCGCTGCGGGTTGGGAGGCGTCGGAATCACCGGACGGGGCGGAGACGAAGCCGTCGCTCCTGCCCGAGCCATCGCCGGCGCCGCGGCAAGCAGGCTGCCAGTCCCGGCCAGAAACCTCCGCCGGCTGACCGAATTCGAACGCGTTTCCTTGGGCATGAGCATTTCCTCCTCACGGGTTTGAGGAAGTATACACAAAGTTGCGAAGGGCGTGTCGCGGCCGCGAGCCATGATGAACTCGGGAGTGGGAACTGCCCGCGACAGAGCATCGCCTCCCAATAAGGAAGCTGGTCTCCCGAGGATGCACACAACACAAACTGGACGCGCCCTCGCCCTGCCCCTATAATCCCAGGGACTCTTCCAGAGAGGACTTCTATGCATCTCTTACGCAACCTTCGGCAGCGGAGTGCTGCAAAAATGGGCTGGGCGGCATCCTTCGCGTTTCTCGTCGTTGCCTTCTTGCACGCCGCAGTCCCCGTGTGGGCTGAAAGGCCGGTCCGACTGATCGCGGACAACCTCAGTTACAACGCCGGTGACGTGGTGCGGTTGCGAGTCATTCCCAGCGGCGCCGAGAAGCTCCCTGCTGGCGTCCAGTACCTGATCACCATCCGCTATGCCGGCGATCCCCGGCCGGTGCTCGACCGAGCGCCCCTTCCCTCCCCCCAGGCAAAGAGCGAAGACGATGACCGCGAGGTCTGGAAGGTGCCCGCGGACGCGAGGACTGGCCGCTACACCATCGACCTGGCTGCCCTTGATTCCACGACGCGACGAGAGAGTTTCAACCTCCCGCAAGCGTCGTCGTTCGCAGTGCATCGCAAGCTGGTCAAAGTTGAGCGCGTCGAACTCGGCAAAACCTTCTATAACTCCGGCGATCCCGTCGCCTGCCGCGTGGTGCTCAAGAACCTGGCGAGCCGCGATCTCAAAGGCTTGCGGGTGGAATTCTCCGAGCGCTATTGGCCGTGGATTGCGCAAACGTCGGAACGTGCCGGCGTGGACATCTTCACGATCGTCAAAGACCTCGCTCTCGCCCCGGGCAAGGAACTCGAAGTGCGCTCAGCGCGCGCGGCGGTGGCAAAATCGGTGACCCAGACGAGCGTGCAACAGTATGCGGTCGTCGTATGGGACGCGCAGCGCCAGACCGTGTACGACATCGCCTTTAGCTCACTGACATTCATTCAGCCGCCCGGCGACGCAATGGAGAAATCCTATCCGTTGCAGTACGTCTTTCCGAACCTCAAGTCCGTCGATACCACAAGCTATCGCCAGTTTGACCGCGTCGAGAGCGGCTCCACGGCCATTCAGTTCGATCGTGCGCGCGTGATGTATGCGCCCGGCGACGCGGCGGTGGTCAAGTTCACGGCGATCAATTCCACCGACCAGGACTGGAGAGGCGCCAAGATTCAGGCCAGCCTGCGCGCCCTGGGCAGCGCGGAGTTTGACCGCGAGGTCGTGGGCGAGAGCGTGGACGTTCCCGCGCGTGTGGGCCGCCTGGAGCAGAAAGCCAAACTCACCCTTCCCAGCGATGGCGCCGGAACCTACCGCGTCGTGGTGGAGGTGACTGCGCCCGGCGGCCAGACTCTGGGCTCGGGCAGCCTGGAAATTGCCGCCAATCCCCTGCCCAAGTCCATACTCATCTTCTGCGCCCACCAGGACGACGAGGGCGCGCACGCCGGGATCATTCGCGCCGCCGTGGAGAATCACATCCCGCTTCATCTCGTCTATTTCACCAGCGGCGACTCCGGATCCTGCGACCGCTACTACGAACACTCCTGCGGCCCGGCGGAGGCGCTAAACTTCGGCGCTCTGCGCATGGAAGAGGCGCGCGCTTCACTCGATCACCTCGGCGTGCCACGCGAAAATATCCTTTTCCTCGGCCTGCCGGACGGGGGCTCGGGGGAAATCTGGTACCGCCACATTGAATCGTCGAACCCCTACCTCTCGGTGCTCCTCGCGAGCGATCACGCCCCCTACGACGGCCTCGCCAAGCCCAATCTGCCTTTCTCGCGCCGGGCGGCAGTGGACGCGGCCAAGGATTTCATCAAGGAGTTCCAGCCGGAGGTTATCTACACCGGCCATCCCGACGAGCGCCACGTGGACCACCGCACCAACAACTGGTTCGTCGTGGAGGCCCTGCAGGAGCTCTTACAGGAGGGCGCGATTTCCCCGGCCACCGAACTGCGCGTCGATCAGGTGTACGGGCCCGGGCCGCAAAAGCACGCTCCGTATCACTATGAGAAACACATTCTCCACGTCCCTCCGGAGGTGTGGGCGCGCGCGCAGGAAGCACAGTGGTTCTACCAGTCGCAGAGCGGGAACCGCGCCCTGGGAAGAATTCGGTCTCTCGGCAAGATGCCGGGCGAGGAAATCCACTGGCGAGTGTTAGACTGGAAAGAGCACGCAGGATGGAACGAGAAGGATTGAGCGATGTCAGGGGGCACGATGACCCGATCGCTCAGAGGCGTGATCAGGCTGCACAAATGGATCCCATCGAAATAACCAAACCAGCACCGACGGGTGAGACTGTGCCGCCTGACGAGCCCTTCCCCTGCCCAGCGTGCGGGCAGTTGCTCGCGCCTACCTGCCGCGTGTGCGTGGCGTGCCAGACAGCAATCGATTTCAGCCAGCTAACACGGCCCCAACCCGAACTGCTCCCTCTCCCTCTTCCCGCTCCGGGGCCTGCTCCGGCCCCGCTCGGGCCGGCGCGCTTTTCCTGGAGAATCTTCTTCAGCGTCCTGTCACTGTGGATCCTCGCTGCTCTCCTTTCAACCAGCTTTCTTGGCGTCGAGGGCAGCAAGGTCGCCATGGGGAGCATCGTGCTCGGTTCTTCGCTCTGGGTCTTTTACGACGCGCAGAAAAACCGTGTCCCCAAACCCCTGCGCTGGGGCGTCGGCTCGTTGTTCCTCTGGATTCTGGTTTTCCCCTGGTACCTGGCACGCCGGCGCACGCCGCAAGCTCCCTGCCCGTTCGTCGAAGCCGAGGCCGGCCCGGTGTCGCGGGTTCTCTTCACGATATTGATGATCTTCTTTATCCTCGGCGCCCTGCTGATGATCTTCCACGGTCCCCCACCCAAGTAGCGACGTTCAGCGATACTACTTTCCGAGTGCCGGATCGGGTGTTGCCCCCGTTCACCGCGCGCCACGGGCGGACTCCGTCTATAATGATGCCCTACGAACAAGGAGACGACATGGACCGAGCGGCCACCTGGGAGCTGTTGTGCGAATACACGAAGAACGAAAATCTGCGCAAGCACGCTCTCGCCGTCGAGGCCTGCGTGAAAGCCTACGCACGCAAGTTCGGCGAAGATGAAGAAAAATGGAGCATGACCGGCCTCATTCACGACTTCGACTACGAAGTCTACCCCAACGCCCCCGACCATCCCCTCAAGGGCAGCGAGATCCTGCAAGCAAAGGGATACTCGGAGGAAATCCGCCGCGCCATCCTCGGCCATGCGGACTACACCGGCGTGCCGCGCGACACGCTGCTGGCGAAGACCCTCTTCGCCTGCGACGAGCTCGCGGGTTTCATCACTGCTTGTGCCTATGTGCGCCCGGACCGCATCGCGACGCTGGAGGCGAAATCGGTGCGCAAGCGGATGAAGGACAAAGCCTTCGCACGCGCCGTGAGCCGCGAGGATATCCTCAAAGGCGCGGAAGAACTGGGTGTTCCCCTCGACGAGCACATTGCGTTTTGCATCGTGGCGATGCGCGCCGTCGCGGATCAACTGGGTTTGGCGCCTGCCGGCCCTACATCGGTGTAGAATCGCACTCGCTCGACCGTAGAATGCCACCGTCTCGGAGGAGGAATCATGGCTGCGAACCGCTTGCCCCATGCAAATCTCGGCAAAACAAGCGACGACCGGATCGATCCGGGGAGGAGAAACTTCACCAAGCTGGCCCTGGCCGGAGCGCTGGGCGGGCCGGCCCTGCTCGTTCGCCCCGCTCGCTCGGCAGCCATCAATCCAGACTTCCCGCCCGGTATCAAAATCTGCGCGCAACTGAATGGCGATTCCCCGGACGAGGACTACCAGTTCGTCCGGCAAATGGGTGTGGACTACGCCAGCATCTGGACGCGCGGCGATGAGGCAACACTGGAGAATTTCCGTCGGCTGAAGAGCAAGGCAGAAGGATTTGGGATCACGGCCTGGAACATCGGCAACATCAACGTCCACAACATGCCGGAGGTGACCCTGAACCTCCCCGGACGCGAAGCCAAGATCGAGGAGTACAAAGCTTATCTTCGCAATCTCGGTAAACTGGGGATCCACTACACGACCTACGCTCACATGGGAAACGGCATCTGGAGCTCCGACAACGAGACGACACGCGGTGGCGCGGTGGCGCGCGCCTTCGACGCGACGAAGGACCCCAAGGGCCACTGGGATGGAAAAGTCTTCACCGGTCCGTTATCTCACGGGAGGAAGTACACCAAGGAAGAAATCTGGGAGAACTACACGCACTTCATCAAAGCGGTGGCTCCCGTGGCGGAACAGGAAGGCGTTCGCATCGGCATTCACCCTGACGATCCGCCCGTGCCGGAGCTTGCGGGTGTGCCGCGCTGCATTTTCGGGAACTTCGACGGCTACGTCCGGGCACTCGACATCGCCAACAGTCCCAACGTGGGTGTGTGCCTGTGCTGCGGCACCTGGCTGGAAGGCGGGCCGCTGATGGGTAAGAGCGTGATCGAGGCCATCCACTATTTTGGCAAGCAGCACAAGCTTTTCAAGATTCACTTCCGCAACGTGAATGCCCCGCTGCCCCATTTCGTCGAGACGTTTGTGGACGACGGCTATATGGACATGTACCAGGTAATGAAAGCCCTGGCGGTAGTCCGCTTCGACGGCATCGCGATCCCCGACCACGTTCCGCAGATGGCAGGCGGCCGCGAGACAGCCTATACATATACGGTGGGGTACATGAAGGCTCTCTTGAAGCGCGCCGAAGCAGAAGGGCGAGTCTGATTCGGAACGGCGCTGTCCTTACAGCGCCACCTTCTCCATATACTTGGGGACAGCGACGTTCCAGCGAAGCTGGCTGCTTACCCTCTGCCTCAACGCTTCGGCGGCCTTGGGTTCACCGTGAACGAGGAACGTCATTTTCGGCTGCATGTGGAATTGCCCGAGCCATCCCAGAATCTCGCCGTAGTCGGCGTGGGCGCTTAGGTTCTCCATCGATTCGATGCGGGCGCGGATGCGCACTTGGCGGCCGTGCATCTTCACAAACTCCGCGCCGGATTTGATGATCTGTCCGCGCGTGCCTGCTCCCTGAAACCCCACAAACAACACCGTGTTGCGATGGTCGGGCAGACAGCGCTCCAGGTGGTGGAGCACCCGCCCCCCTGTGGCCATGCCACTGGCAGAGATGATGGCCATGGGATAGTGCGCCTCATTGAGGGCGATGGATTGCTCGCGCGTGCGGTCGAAATGTACACCGGGCGGTGAAAACGGCTTCGCGCCGCGCGATTCAACCGCCAGCGTTTCGAGGTCGTGCTCCTCTTTGTGCCGCATGTAGATGTCGGTCACGTCGATGCCCATGGGGCTGTCAACGTGGATGGGGATCGAGTGCATCTTGCCCTGCTCGATAAGTTCGCGGAGCAGGTAGAGGAGTTCCTGCGTGCGGCCAACCGCGAAAGAAGGAATGACCAGCGTCCCTCCACGGCTCGCGGTCGATTCCACGAGCTGGGCCAGCCTCGCGCGGTAGTCGTCCTGCGGGTGCAGGCGGTCCCCGTAAGTCGATTCGACCAGCAGGTAATCGACGCCGTCGGGGACCTCGGGCTCGTAGAGAATAAGTTGCGGGAACCGGCCGAGGTCGCCGCCGAACAGGACCTTGCGGGCCGCGCCGTTATCGCGCACCGTGACCTCAATCATGCGCGCGCCTAGAATGTGTCCGGCGCGGTGCAGGCGCACTGTGAAGTGAGGGGAGAGTTCGAGCGGCTTGGATTCATCGATGGCGCGGAATTGGTCGAGTGAGGCCACCGCCTCCTCGTAAGTGTAGAGCGGTAGCGCCGGCTTGTGCTTCGAGAAGCCCTTGTAATTAGCGTGTTCCGCATCTTCTTCCTGCAGGTGGCCGGAATCCGGCAGCACCAGCCGCGCCAGCTCCACCGTAGGCGCCGAGGCGAGAACCTGGCCGCGAAAGCCGTCCTTGATAAACCGTGGGATGTAACCAATGTGGTCGAGGTGGGCGTGGGTCAGCACCAGCCAGTTCAGGGTCTTCGGCGGAACGGGCAGCGGATTCCAGTTGCGCAGGCGGAGTTCCTTATCGCCCTGGAAGAGGCCGCAATCGACCATCAAGCGCTCATCGCCCGCTTCCAAGACGTATTTCGATCCTGTTACCGTTCCAGTTGCACCGAGGAATTGGAGTGTGACCATAGATGGTCCTTAAGTGGTAGAGAGGATTAGAGAGAACGGATTGAAGAGATACCCCATCCAGGTCAGGGAGCTTCGCTGACAATATTCAGGCCTCGGATACCTTCAAAATGGCGGCGATTATGAGTGACCAGAGGTATAGCGTGCCTGACCGCGCAGGATGCGATCCACAGGTCATTGTCGCCGACGACCCTATGAGTACCGCTCGGGGTCCTTAGCTCACACTTGAGCCGCGCGTAAGTCCTGCAAATCTCGAAGTCGTACGGAACAACGATTGCGGCTTCAATTCTTTCTTCTAACGACAGGACCTTCGCCGGTCCCCAGTTTCTCCGCTCTGCCCAATAGTAGAGTTCGCCCACAGTTACGAAGGAAATCACGACTGTCCGGGATTGAATGTGGGGACGGTAAAGGCCAGCCCTCGGATCGCCCTCCCGCAAGAGGTATGAGAAAACATTGGTGTCGAGCAGAACTTCATCCATAGGGCAGCCGGTCTAAGGCTCGCGGAGCCGGTAGATCTCGTCGAGCATCTCATCTAGATTCTCATCTGCAGGGAAGCCGCCCGCGAAGATTCCAGCGTCCTCGATCGGACAGACACCTTGCTCACGCGCCAACTCGGTAAGCGACTTTCCCGCAAAGAAGCTTCGGCCCCCATTTTGGTATTGGCCGGCCGACAACCGGGCATCGAGCCGCTGAGCTGCAGCAATCGCCTCCTCGGGAAGCCTGGCCCAGCGCGTTTCGACCATTATGATCTCCGTATTCATGAAATCTATCCGCCCTCCTCATTAACGACAAGCAGCATGGATGCCAGCGAGAGCGCCTCCGAATCATTGGTCTCTTCCCTCAACTCAAGAACGTACTGTCCTGGCTGACTGAAAAGGGCCGTAGTGACAGCCCAAATCGATTGGACAGGACCAGGCTGCGAGAGTGAATCGCGCCAGTTTCCTTGAATCTGGCCTTGCGAAGGGTCAATCACTCTCAGTGATACAGTGCATGGCTCTTCGACAACGACCTTATAGAAAACGAAAAAGAGCTTGGGATTTGCTGGGCTCCGCGGGACTATGATCCTGTCGAACAAACCACGCAGGCTTACCTTTCCGTCAGAGCCCCGTATCGCGCTCTCGCAAAGCAGGAATGCAAGCACCTTCGGGTACGCCATGACCGAACGATAGCAGATGCCAGGCCTTGTATCAAATTACAACCGACTCATGATGCTCGCCGAAAACGCTGCGCAGCGCATCGGAAATCTCTCCCACCGTGGCGAATGCTTTGACGGCCTCGACGATGGGAGGCATAAGATTTTGATCGCCACGGGCCGCCGCCTCAACCTCTTGCAATGCGGCTCGAACCCGTTCCGCGTTGCGTCGCGAGCGCAGGGCCTCGAGGCGCTTGACTTGCGCGCGTTCGATTTCCGGATCGATGCGCAGCAAGGTCAGAGGGGCGGATTCTGCCGACGTGTAGCGATTCACACCCACCACGACCCGCTTGCCGGACTCGATCTGTTTCTGGTATTCGTAGGCGGACTGCTGGATCTCCCTCTGGATGAACCCCGCCTGGATGGCACGCAGGACGCCGCCCATGGCGTCGATTTTCTGGAGGTATTCCTCCGCGGCTTTCTCAATCCGGTTCGTCAGATCTTCGATGAAATAGGAGCCTCCGAGCGGATCGACCGTCTGGGCCACGCCGCTCTCCTGGGCAATGATCTGCTGCGTGCGCAGGGCGAGTAGGGCCGAGGCTTCAGTGGGCAGGGCCAGGGCCTCGTCGCGCGCGTTGGTGTGGAGCGACTGCGTTCCGCCCAGCACCGCGGCGAGAGCCTGCAGAGCGACGCGCACCAGGTTAACGTCAGGCTGCTGGCCGGTGAGTGTGGAGCCGGCGGTCTGCGTGTGGAAGCGAAACATCCAGGAGCGCGGATCTTGGGCTTGGAAACGCTCGCGCATCAACCGCGCCCAGAGACGGCGCGCCGCGCGGAACTTCGCGACTTCCTCCAGCAGGTCGTTGTGGGCGTTCAGAAAAAAGGAAAGGCGGGGAGCAAAGTCGTCGACCTTGAGGCCGCGCGCGCGCGCCGCTTCGACGTAGGTGATGGCGTTGGCGAGCGTGAAGGCCACTTCTTGCACCGCCGTCGAGCCGGCCTCGCGAATGTGATAGCCGCTGATGGAAATGGTGTTCCATTCCGGCGCGTGCTCGTGGCAGAAAGCGAAGATGTCGGTGACGATGCGCAGCGCGGGGCCGGGGGGATAAATGTAAGTCCCGCGGGCGATGTATTCCTTCAGGATGTCGTTTTGAACCGTGCCGGAGATCTTCTTGAGATCGGCGCCCTGTTTCTCGGCGACGGCCAGGTAGAGGGCCAGCAGAATTGCGGCCGTCGCGTTGATGGTCATCGAGGTGGAGACGCGCTCGAGGGGAATCCCCTCGAACAGCGTCTCCATGTCTTCCAGTGAATCAATGGCGACACCGACGCGGCCCACCTCGCCGCGCGCCATGGGATGATCGGAATCCAGACCGATCTGCGTGGGGAGGTCGAAGGCGATGGAAAGGCCCGTCTGGCCCTGCGCCAGCAGGTATTGGAAGCGCGCATTGGCCTCGACCGCCGTGCCGAAGCCGGCGTACTGACGCATCGTCCAGAAGCGGCTACGATAGCCGGTGGGATGAATGCCGCGCGTGAAAGGGTACTCGCCGGGAAAGCCGAGGTCGCG